>JBEIGB010000023.1:0-39816 GCA_040382095.1 Lewinellaceae bacterium | reverse complement strand
CGCGGGGCCCGGGGTTTCGTCTTTTCGTTGCTCTTGTCTTCCGCCCCCTCCCCCCGTCCTCCACCCCCCCCGAGCACTTCTCTATGCGCCGCCTATTTGCCCTTTTCGCACCCCCCCCCCGCCCCCCCCCCCACCCCCCCCCCCCCCCTTTTCCTGTTTTCGGCCCCTACCTCCAACACTCTCCCCCCACCACAACCCACCCCCCCCCGACGCTCCGAAAAATATTCTAGACCACCTCACGCTCTACACAACCCCATACTTTTTGCTCAGCCTCATAATATTTTTTTTGGGCACCTGTCAACAGCACCAAATTCCCATCGTTCTTGAAAATCCTGCAACTCTGTAAAAAATTCCCCTGGCCGGTCAAAGATGGCGAAACGCTGGCCGTGCAGGCACTTGCGAGTGCGCTAGCGGGGCAAGGTGCAGAAATCAGCCTGTTAGCCATGAATACCTCCCGGCATTATTACCAGGGGGGGGCTGAAGCCCCATGGCCAACGGAAATGGGCTATTATCGTGAAATCCGTGCAGTCCCTGTGGACAACCGGATTAGCCTCAAAGGGGCATTTTCCAATTTATTTTCCAGGGACTCCTATCATATTGCCCGGTTCCGGTCAATAGCTTTCGAAAACGCACTGAAGGAGTTTCTTCAGCAACAGGCTTTCGACGTTTGTATCCTGGAAACCCTGTATCTGGCCCCCTATATCCCGGTCATCAGAAAATACAGCACGGCAAAAATCGTCATGCGGGCGCACAATGCAGAACACGAGATATGGGAACGCATTGCCCAAAACCTAAGGCCGGGATTGAAGCGCTACTATTTGCGTTATCTGGTAAAAAAACTTGGGCGCTATGAATCGGAGATGCTCGCACATTATGACCTGCTTGCCGCAATAACCGGGCGCGACCTCGAAAAATTCAGGGCTATGGGGTTCATGGGCAAAGGAATCGTCCTACCGGCAGGGTTAAACCTCGACCATTATCCTTTTGCCGGGAAGTTAGCGGAGGGGCCTTTTTCTCTAGGATTTATCGGCTCGCTGGATTGGGCACCGAACATCGAAGGGCTACGACGGTTTTTAAAAGAATCCTGGCCGCTGGTACATACGCATTTCCCATCGCTCACCCTTGAAATCGCAGGCCGCAACGCACCTGCCTGGCTCAAAGCCCTCAATATTGCCGGCGTGCGCATAGTGGGGGAAGTGGACGATGCCAAGACCTTCATCCGCAGGCACCACCTCATGATAGCCCCTCTTTATGCAGGCGGTGGGATCCGGATCAAAATCCTTGAAGCCATGGCCCTCGGCACTGTCACCCTGAATACCACGCTTGCCTTAGAAGGTATCCCCGCTACTGACCGTTGCGAGGCACTCATCGCCGATACGCCTGAAGCCCTGCTCCAACAACTACGGTTTGCCTTCCAACACCCCGAAGTCCTCAGTGCCATCGCCACCCGCGCCCGCCGGCTGATGGAGACCGAGTTTGACCAGCAACTGCTTGCAAAGCGGCTTCTCGCCGGAATATGAGGGAAAGTTATCCCCCTGCCATATAAATTAAGCCCCTGCCGCTTATATTTGTATATGGATTTTTTACTTCAAACACTCTTTTGGGCCAGCCTTCTCGGGATTGTCCACAGTTACCTGTTCTATCCAGTGTTGCTGCATGTCCTGGCAAAAAGGAATAGCGGCGATAACGCCCGGGCGGAGAACCAGGATGCCAGGCCACGGGTAACTATCCTGATGTCCGCACACAACGAAGAGCAGGTGCTGGCACAAAAACTCGACAGCATCGCCTTTTCAGGCTATCCAATGGATAATGTAGAGGTGTACCTGGGGTCGGATGGAAGTACCGATGGTACCAATGCGATCGCCGCGGCGTATTCGGCGAAATATCCTTGGCTGTGCTTTTTCCCTTTCCAACAGCGACGGGGCAAACCCGAACTGATCAATCAACTGGCCAAGGCAGCGATTGAAAATAAAGGCCAGGATCCTGACCACGTCCTTGTCATCACCGATGCGAACGTCCTCTTTACCCCGTCCACCCTCTCCCAAATGCTCCGGCATTTTACCAATCCCGATATCGCTGTAGTAGATAGCCAGATTATACCCGAGGGCCTGCAGAAAGAAGGGATATCGCGGGCAGAACACCGGTACATCTCCCTCGAAGCCCTGCTCAAATACCAGGAAGGGCAAATCTGGGGCGCTATGGTTGGCCCTTTTGGCGGGTGCTATGCCGTCAGGGCCGCATACTTCTCTCCCGTACCCCCCAATTTTCTGGTGGACGACTTTTATATCGTCCTAAAGGCCCTGGAAAAAGGCGGCAAGGCAATCAGCGACCCAGAAGCAATATGTATCGAAGGGGCAACGCACTCCATGGGTACAGAGTTCCGGCGCAAACAGCGCATCGGCGCCGGCAACTTTCAGAATATGTCCATCTTTATGCATTTATGGTTTCCGCCCTGGAAGAGTGGCCTGCATTTCGCCTTCTTTTCCCATAAAGTATTGCGTTGGCTTGGTCCGCAGCTAATCCTGCTCGCACTTTTTTCCACCCTGATTTTATCGGTCAGCGGAAACCGTTTGTACGGCTTTTTGTTGTTGATTGCAGCAATTGGCATGATTGGTGCGCCTATCCTGGACTGGATGTTCAAACACCTGGGCATACAACTCCTTCCATTGCGTGGAATACGCTATTTTTTATGGATGAACGCGGCCCTGTTCATGGGCTGGATACAATTTCTAAAAGGAATCAAAACCAATGTCTGGCAACCAACTCAACGAAGCTGAACAACTCCGTCTCGATAATATCGAAGGAGCCATCGAAGATATCCGAAACGGCAAAATCGTCATCGTCGTAGATGATGAGGATCGGGAAAACGAAGGCGATTTTATCTGTGCCGCCGAGTGTGTAACGCCCGAAATCATCAATTTCATGGCCACCCATGGCCGGGGCTTGATATGTGCGCCCCTCGACGAGCGGAAAGCCGATGCGCTGGACCTTCAGATGATGGTCTCATCCAATACCGCTCTCCACGAAACGGCTTTCACCGTAACGATTGATTTGATCGGGCACGGATGCACCACGGGAATATCCGCATACGACCGTGCCATAGGGATCAGGCATCTGGTACACCCGGATGCCAGGCCCTCCGATTATGCCCGGCCAGGGCATATTTTCCCCCTGCGTGCCAAACAAGGCGGAGTTTTGCGGCGTACCGGCCATACGGAAGCGGCGATTGACCTCGCAAGGCTCGCCGGCTTCTACCCGGCAGGCGTCCTCGTCGAAATCCTCAACGAAGACGGCAGTATGGCCCGCCTACCCCAGCTCTTCGAGATTGCCGCCCGGTTCGATATGAAAATTATTGCCATTAAAGATCTGGTCGCTTACCGTATGCGCACCGAACGCCTGGTGAAAAGGGAACTTTCCGTATCGCTGCCTACCCGGTTTGGCGAAATAGAGGTCATCGCCTATTCCCAAATTACATCGGGCGATGTCCACCTCGCCATCCGAAAAGGTGTCTGGCAGGAAAATGAAGCCGTACCCGTCAGGGTCCACTCCTCTTCGGAAGGGGCAGAGCTGCTGGAGCTGCTCCTTCAGGAACACAACAATTCCTTTGGAAAGGCACTCGAGCGTATCGCAGGCGAAGGTAAAGGGTTGCTCCTGATGATGTTTCACGGGGGAAGGGAAGAAAATACCCTGCTGGATAAGCTGCGCCACCTGGAAAAATCCCTTAAAACCTCCGAACTGCCTTTCAGGACGGAAATGTCGCAGCGCGACTTTGGCATCGGGGCACAAATCCTAAGGGACCTCGGTATCAAACGCATGCGCCTGATTACCAACAGCCCGAAAAAACGGGTCGGCCTGGAAGGATATGGTCTCGAGGTGGTGGATCATATCCCATTCTAACAGCAGGGGCGTGAGGATGTGTAAAAAGACGGGGGCTATTTTTTGTTCAAAACTTTGGGCACAGGATCGTCTCATTATTGTAATTGCCCAGGAAAGCGAGGGAGAATTCTATCGCCCCCTGCCGTCGGCCGGTTGTATTCAATCCGCTGAGGTTGGCATCGTAACTGAGGCCGAACAGGAAATTTGAATGTTCCAGGCCCACCATAAGTACTGCGGCATCGAGGCCCAGGTTCTTATCGAGGTTGCGCACTGGGCGGACCCAGCTGCCGAGATGCAAAGCGGCGCCCTTTGTTTCGTTCATCAGGAAGCGGAAATTCCCCCCAGCATTAGCTGCAAAGTGCGGACCCTGTAAATAGGCCAATGCGCGTGGGGAAAACTGGAGCGCACGCCCCAGGGGCAAGATCAGGCTGATATGGGCTGATACCTTTCGCATCAGCCTGTCGCTATCCCTGACCGTTTCGAGGGTTTCGTTCGCAAAAAAGCTTACTTGTGGTTCGTTGATATGGAACATGGAAATCCCGGCAAAAATCCCGGGTTTGCGAAAAGGCGCATAAGCATAGTGGATACCCGCCCCAAAATCAAAAAAAGCAAAATTATTTTCGGGCAGGAACTCCCCTGTAGGGTCCGTATAACCATCTTTACCATTAAACTGGTCGTTGAAAGTCAGGTTATTATAGTTGAGGTTGCGCTGTGCCACGCCAATCTGGAAGCCCGCAGAGAGGAAGTGATTGCCCTCACGGCTCAATGCCTTGTGATAAGCACCAGTAATCGCCATTTGATTGGTAAAAAAATTAGCCGCGGAGGCTCGGTCGGAATAGAAGACAACTCCGGTTCCAAAAGCGTCCTTATTATTTTTTTTGTAGGTACCTGCGTTGAAGCGTAGGTCGGCTGCTACCCCATACGTTGCGTAAGGCTCATCCAGAAAACTCCTGCCCTGATCGCGGTAGATCATTGCCAGGCGATAACCACCGTCAAAAACACCTGACAAAGCAGGGTTAAGGGAGAGCGGAGAAGCATAAAACTGAGTAAAGTGCTGATCCTGCCCCTGAGCCCCAAATGCTGCCAGGAGCGATAAGGAACAGACAAAGCCTATTGTTCTGATGCGCATTGTTGCGTTACTAATGTTTGATATAATAAATAACCAGCGGAGAAAGTGCCCTAATTTAACAAAGTTGACATTTCCCATCTGAATCGTCACCTAAATTTCACTAATTCTCAACGGATTTTAATGATTCTTATTACTTTTGAGCAAAGCATCTGACGAACATCCGCATGAATTTTATGCAATACGGGATTTGCCCTTACAGTGTCGTTCCCTTGCGCAGCGCCCCTGCCCATAGCAGCGAGATGCTTTCCCAACTTTTGTTTGGCGAACTGGCAGAAATCCTGGAAACCCGGGGCAAGCAATGGTTGAGGATCCGTATGTTCACCGACGGCTGTGAGGGTTGGGTAGAGACCTCACAGCTTCAGGGAATCCTGCCGGAAGACTTTGCCCGGTACTCCTTCAATTTTGCCTATTCGCTTGAGCTTGTGTATGCTGCCATGGGCCCGGATCAATTCATCCCGATAACCATTGGTGCCCGGCTGCCCAACTTTGACGGCCTGCACTTCCGGCTTGGCAGAGACCTTTTCACCTTCAGCGGGCAGACCTTGTCGGCAGGGGATATCCGACCAGGCGCTGATTTCCTGGTCAAAATGGCCAAACGTTACCTGAATACCCCTTTTTTATGGGGCGGCCGGTCGCCTTTCGGCATAGACTCGACAGGTTTTGTCCAGATGATCTATGGCTTCATCGGGATTTCGCTCCCCCGGACAGCCCTTGCCCAGATCGAACAGGGGAGCAGCGTTGATTTCCCTGAGCAGGCTTTGCCCGGAGATATCGCTTTTTTTGAAAATAAGGCCGGTAAAATCACCCACGCCGGCATCATCCTCCCCGATAACAGGATTATCCATGCCTACGGCTGCGTCCGGACCGATCTGCTCGACCACTACGGCATTTATGACGAATCGCGAAAGGTTTATACCCGCCGTCTCCGGCTGATCAAACGCCTGTTGCCGCAAATGCCCACGACGGAGCAAGCAGCTAGTGGTGTCCCTGCGCTCCTCCAATCCTGAAACACAGCTTTGGTCCTGAACCCTATTTTGGCAGCGGCCCCAGGACATCTTCGACCTTCAGATAATTGATCTTCCCAAGCTTCAGGGCCCTGAGCCCTGGCTCTATCTTAGCCTGATCGCCGACGACCACTAAAACCATATTTTTAGGTTCTATATATGCCTTTGCAACGCGCTCGATATCCCCTTTACCCACTTTCAATACCTCACCGATATAGGCATTCAGGTAGTTTTCCGGTAAATTGAAAAAAAGGACGTCTGCCACCTGCGCAGCAATGCTTTCAATGGATTCGAACTCGCCCGGAAATCCCAGGGCGAGATAGTTCCGCGCTTTTTCCGCCTCTTGTTCCTCAACGGTACGAATAGCGTTGAACTCCTTCACGAATTCGGCAACCGCTTTGTCGGTCGCATCGCTCTGAACCGCAGAGGCACCAAGAAAAGCCCCTTTGCCCTTAGGCATGTTGAAAGAGGAACTCGCGCCATACGCATAACCATGAACCTCCCGGATATTGGTGTTCAGGCGGGAAGTAAAAGAAGCCCCGAGAATCGTATTCATTACCTGAACAGGAAAGAAGTCGGGCGTATTCCGGGGCAGGCCAGGGTGTCCGAAACGTAGCTCGGACTGTGCTGCACCAGGTTTATCAATCAGGAAGATCTGGAAGCCTCTGGTCTGGGGCGGGTCGGGTACCACGAACGGTTTTAAGGCCCCGGCCTTCCAGTCGCGCAACAGCGTACCCAGTGTACGCTCTGCCTGTGCCCGGTCCATATCGCCTGCAATAACCAGGAAGCCATTGGCGGGGTGGATAAAGGTATTGTGGAAATTGTGTAAATCAGCAGGTTGTATTGATTTAAGGGAAGCTTCGGTGCCATTCGCAGGCCGGGCATATGGATGATCTTTCCCAAAAACGACCTGGTTGAAGGCAGTTGAGGCAATTATCCGGGCCTCGTCGTAGGATTGTTTGATCCTTACCAGACCTTCCGTGCGCTTGCGCTCCAGCTCCCCGGTATCGAAACGCGGCCGGAGCAGCATATCGCCCAGAAGGGGGAGGGCCTGCTCCAAACGGGCACTTGGGCTGAACAAGCTCAACGACAGACGGTCCCTGCCGGCCACAGCCCCCAGGCTGATCCCAAGGAAATCAATTTCTTCGCTGAACGCCAGGGCATTTTTATCCCCGGCACCTTCGTCAAGCAGATCAGCAGCCATAGCAGCGAGCCCGGGCAGCGCTGCCGGGTCATAGATACTCCCTGCGTTGAATACGAAAGTCATTTGTACGATCGGGAGGTCCCGCTTTTCTACCAGATACACCGGCAGGCCATTACCCAGGCGGAACTCCTGAATTTTTGGCAACGTAAGGGGCCGTACCGGCCCCGGGGACGGATATGTCCCGCGTGCAGCTTTCTGAGCCTCTACCCTGGCCGCCGTGGCCATTGCACAAAGAAAGCATAAGACGAATATATTTTTCATTGGTATTTGATATTTGACACAATCGGGCGTGGTGAAAGAATGCGTTTTACTACTCCCCCTTTATCGCAAGTGTTGTTTTTCCTTTAGGTACCACACTCAGCAGCAGTCGGTTCTTTTCGGTGAGGAACGACCGGCATGCCGTAGAAATATCTTTTGGCGAGAGTGCTTTGTACCTCCCGAGGTCTTCGTTCGCCCAGTCGGGATTGCCGGTATAGTAATAGTAATTTTGCAGTGCCTCCGCTTTGCCCAGCAGCGATTGTGATTCAGCAAGGAAATTCGCCTCGCGCTGGTTGACTACCCGCTGGAGTTCCCTTTCTGTGGGCGGTTCCTGTGCGAGCGCAGCAAGTTCTGCATCAACCACTTCGGCTACCTCCTTCAAGGTATGGCCGGGGCGGGCGGTTATAACGATCATAAACATAGAACCCAGCGCTTGTGAGCTTTGGTAAGCGCTCACCGATTGTGCGATCCCCATTTCGTACACCAGTTTTTTGTACAGCCGGGATGTTTTTCCTCCTGTGAGTACATTGGCGACAACATCCAGCTCTGCATCGCCCGGTGCGAAAAAAGCAGGGGAAGGGTAAACCATATAAAGACGTGGAAGCTGTACGTTATCTTCGAGTGTAAGATACTTCGGTGCTTCCAGGATATAATTCGGCGCCACAGGCCGGAGTACCGCCTGCCCGGAAGGGATTTCATCAAACCAGTATTTTACCCGCTGCAGCGTTGCTGCCGGGTCAATATCCCCGGCAATGACCAATACAGCGTTATTCGGCACATAATACTTCTTGAAAAACTCGACGACATCTTCATAGGAAGCCGCCGTGAGGTCGTCCATGTAGCCAATAGTCGGCCAGTGGTAAGGATGGTGTGTCGGAAAAAGGTTTTGGACAACCGCCTCAAACGCCAGGCCATACGGTCGGTTTTCATAGCTCTGGCGACGTTCGTTTTTCACCACGTCGCGTTGTCCATCCACTTTACCCGGCGACATGGCGTCCAGCAGATATCCCATCCGGTCAGATTCCAGAAAGAGGGCAACATCCAATGCATTGGAAGGGAGCGTTTCGTAATAATTCGTCCGGTCGGTAGTCGTAGAGCCGTTATTCGACCCTCCTACCTGCTCCAGCAGGTTGTCGAAATCCCCTTCCGCAACATTACCCGACCCCTCGAACATGATATGCTCAAAAAGATGGGCGAACCCCGTCCTGCCCTGCTTTTCATACCCGGAGCCCACATGATACCAAACGTCCACTGCGACCATCGGAATAGTATGGTCTTCGTGTAAGATGACCGTCAGCCCGTTCGCCAGCCGATGCATCTGATACGGTATCCCTACCCTGCCCTGTGAAAAGGCGCTGACAGACAAAAGTGATGCCCACCATGCCAGAAATACGAATTTGATTGACCCTTTCATGAATAATAGTTTTTTTCGCTATCGGAATACGTTCGCAATAAACCCTTCCCCTGTCGGGGCTGTGTACAAAGTATTTTACCGCTGGCCGGGAAGTAGTTGTTCAAAATACCTCAGCATTGATCACAGGAACCCTTTTTCCCGCATCCAATCGTCATTGAAAAGTTTACCTACATAACGGCTGCCGTGGTCATGGATTACTACCACGACCAGATCGCCGGGGCTTAAGCGGTCTTTTAACTGGAGTAAGCCAGCTACAGCGGAGCCGGCGGAGTACCCCAGTAAGAGTCCTTCTTCCCTGGCCAGCCGGCGCGCCATTATTGCCCCATCGCGGTCGGTCACTTTTTCAAAGTGATCAATGATATCGAAATCAATATTTGCAGGGATGATATCTTCCCCGATACCCTCTGTGATATAGGGGTAGATTTCCGTATGATCAAAGATACCTGTTTCGTGAAATTTTTTGAGGGCCGACCCATACGTATCCACGCCCCAGACCTTTACTTCCGGATTTTTTTCTTTCAGGAACCTTCCCGTACCGGAAATCGTACCTCCGGTGCCGACACCTGTGATCAGGTGGGAGACCAGCCCATCGGTTTGCTTCCAGATTTCGGGGCCGGTCGTTTCGTAGTGCGCCTGGCGATTAGAGAGGTTGTCATACTGGTTGCACCAGTAACTGTTGGGGATTTCTCCACTCAGGCGGCGGGCAACCGAATAATACGACCGGGGGTCGTCTGCCGGCACATTGGTAGGGCATACGATTACTTCTGCACCAAACGCCCTCAGGACATCCAGTTTTTCTTTGGACTGTTTATCGGTAGTCGTAAAAATACAATGATATCCCTTTACGGCGGCGGCGAGTGCCAGGCCCATACCGGTATTGCCCGAAGTACACTCGATGATTGTGCCCCCTGGCCGCAAATCGCCCCTCGCCTCTGCATCTTCGACCATCTTCAGGGCCATACGGTCTTTAATCGAATGCCCTGGGTTGAAGGTCTCCACCTTCATCAGGACCTTTGCGGGGATCCCGGCACAGACCCGGTGAAGTTCTACCAGTGGGGTATTGCCAATGGTTTCGAGAATATTTGAATAATACTGCATGAGCAACAATAATAGATTTATTTATAGTACCGGATTTTGACAAAAAATTGCGGATCCCGGGCACCCAGCATTTTCGCAGCAGCAGGGGAAAGCACTACGATTACCCTGGGGTCGTAAATCGTTGGCGGTATGGGGCCGAGTACCTCTGCGAATATTTTTCCCTGGTTCATCGGGTTTACGATTTCAATTACTGCGTGCTTTGCCGCATCATTGAAGCGTGCGAAGAAAGCGGAACCTTCTTCGGGCCCACCTTGTTGCCAGTATGCAGGGCCCTGCAGCTTTTGCAGCGTCCTGCCTTTTGCGACCGACTCAAATTTCTGCCGCAGGGGAAGGTTGCGCTTTAACATGGGGTGGGCTGGTTCCGGGCGGTCTTCTTCCGGTATGCCCCGGGTACTTATCCACCCTATCGGAATCAGCGTGCCCGGTTTCAAAGTGTTGCCGCCGACCCCACCACGCGTTCCTACCTCGTTTGCAGAGAGCTTGAAGTACTGGCCGATCCGGAATAAAGTATCGCCTTTTTTTACCACATATACTACCGGCGCAAACAGCCGGCGCGATACCTTTGCCGGCAAATAGCGGATAATCGCCCGGTTAGGGATAGGAATACGCACCTGCTGCCCAACAGATACCCGCTCCCCAAGTCCGCTATTGAAATACTGCAGCTCCTGGTAATGCAGCCCGTAAAAACGCGCCAGAGAAAACAACGTCTGCCCCTGCCTAATGGTATGCAGATAAATCTTTTCCCCGTTTTCAATACGCAGATAAACCGTGTCCGAAAAGGACAGGTAACCAATCGTATCGAAACACATGCCGTTTACCTTCAAAGCAGAAAGGGCGAGTAGCACGTAGAATATTGCGCGCTTCATAAATTCAGGGGTTTTGAGCCACGAAATTTGGACAAATAATTCAAGATGCCTATCACATAAAGAATTAACGCCGCCTCAAAAATAGTCATTTTCCCCTAATGGTATTATTTTTGAAAAGGTATCGGATTTCTATGCTAAAGTAGTTCAGACCGACGTTGCCAACAACTACGGGGAGCGTATTTCAAATTTGAAAGGGTACACATATCTAATTTCTTTTCCGAATTGTCAAACAACTTTCATGAGGTTATCTCCTGATAAAATGTGTACCCTTGTCAAATCTTACACCACTTAGCATTATTTTGTCTTCGGCACAGCGATCGGATTTTTTGCATAACCATAAATAATTTTTAATTGAGCCTCATGAAAGCGAATAAAAAAGTCCTGGGAGTTATCCCCGCGCGATATGATTCCAGTCGTTTTCCGGGAAAGCCATTGACAGATATCGGCGGCAAGTCCATGATCCAGCGGGTTTATGAGCAAGCGGCTGCGGGCGGCATACTCGACCATATCGTCATCGCAACCGATGATGTGCGGATATACGACCATGCAAAAGGTTTTGGGGCAGAAGCCTTGTTTACCCGCGCAGAGCACCTGAGCGGCACAGACCGCTGCGCAGAAGTTGCCGCCCTACTTCCCGAATATGCCATCTGTGTCAATATCCAGGGCGATGAGCCTTTTCTCGATCCCGTGCAGATCGAGCGGGTTACCCGCCCCCTACTGGAGGGCCGTGCTCAAATCAGCACCCTTGCCATACCCATTCAGGACCAGGAATCGCTATTCAATCCGAACGTGGTGAAAGTTGTCTTTAATAAAAACGGGCATGCCCTGTACTTCAGCCGAAGCCCGATTCCCTTTCTAAGGGGCGTTACAGCGGCCGAATGGGCCGGCAAGGAAGCCCATTTCAGGCATCTCGGGCTATATGGCTTCCAGCGGGAAACTTTGCTCGAAGTAGCGGGACTTCCTCCATCCATACTCGAACGCTCGGAATCCCTGGAACAGCTCCGTTGGCTGGAAAATGGCTACTCCATCTTTATCGCTATTACCGACAAAGACACCATCGGCGTGGATACCCCCGAAGATGCCCAAAAAGCGAATGAATGGCTGCGCAGCAAAACCTGAGCCAGTCCTGTATGCGCTACAACAGGTTTTCAGGTCCAAAAGGAAAAGGCAGTAGTGCTGTGGCCGAGGGAAACTCCAGCCACTGTCCTTCATTTCCCTGCATCAATACCCGGACCGGGCTTTTCTGCCGTGCTTCTGTCTCGCTGATTACCTGCCGGCACGCCCCACAAGGGGATACCATCTGCTGTGCTGCGGAGGCGCTGATGCAAATAGTGCCCACAGACATCCCGGGGAGCATTACGGCTGCGGCGGCCAACGCTGAGCGCTCCGCACATAAGCATAGACTATAAGAAGCATTTTCCAGGTTGCCATGACCGATCAAACTTCCATCGGCCATACGAAGGGAAACCCCCACCTGAAAACCACTGTAGGGGGCATAAGAATGTTGCTGCGCCTCTTGGGCGCACCTGATCAATTCCTTATCTTTGTGGTCAAATTCCGAACTGCCGGTATAAACCCGGTAATTTACCGTGAAAGTTTTTTCCTCCATCTTCCTGATTTTTGCGGATAAAACCATTTTTCGCCCTAACTGCAATGATACCAACAAAAACATTCTTTTGTATAATTGTTCAACAGACTTATTGCGGGGCCGCCTTAAAACGCTTTTGGTTGTATTAAAATACTCATCCTCGCCGCAGGCGGGAAATTTTATTTGTCGGGCACGCATCGGATACAATTTTATGCCTGGTGCGGCGACATGCCTTTTTTCGCAACAAGTCTGATGAAATATTAGCCCCAAACGACTTTAAGACAGCCTCCATCGGAGCGCTCCTTCAAAACACAGCGCCACCGGGGCAGTATTGCCGCGTTCACAAAATAAATGCTAAATATGAACAACGTTCTGATTATTGGAGCGGGTCTATCTTCTGGTGCCCTGATAGATTATGTGTTGTCCATGGCAGCGGAAAAAGGATGGTTTATTACCGTTGCGGATGCCGACCCCTATAAGGCAGAAAAAAAAATCGACGGACACCCCAATGGCCGCGCTGCCTGGCTGGACGTACACAAGGCCAACGACCGCAGAGACCTGATCGGCAGAGCCGATGTAGTCGTCTCCCTGCTCCCGGCGCATTTACACCTGGAAGTAGCCTACGACTGCATCAAACTCAAAAAGCACCTCATTACAGCTTCTTATGTTTCCCGTGAAATGTACAGCCTTGGCGACCAGGTCCGGGAGCGGGAGCTCATCTTTATGGGAGAAATGGGGCTCGACCCCGGCATTGACCACATGTCGGCCATGCGTATTATTGATGAGATCAAGGCTAAAGGGGGCAAAATCAATGCGTTCCGTTCATTTACCGGTGGCCTGGTAGCACCGGAGAGCGATGATAACCCCTGGCATTACAAGATTTCCTGGAACCCCAGGAACGTCGTGCTGGCCGGGCAGGGAACGGCGCAATACCTCGAAGACGGCAAACTGCGCTACATCCCCTATCACCGCTTATTCCGGGAGACGAGGATCATGGATATACCGGGTACCGGGCGCTGGGAGGCTTATGCCAACAGGGATTCCCTGCTGTACCGGGAAATGTATGGTTTGTCGGATATCCCGAATATCCTCAGGGGTACACTCCGCTACCCAGGTTTTGGAAAAGCCTGGGATGCCCTTGTCCAAATCGGCCTTACCGATGGCGACTTTCCACTTTTCCAGTCCGGCGAGCTCAGTTATTACGAGCTGCTGGACGCGTACGTCGGTAAATATGAAGGGGGATCGCTGAAGGAGAGGGTCTGTCAGATGCTGGGGGAAGACCCCAACGGCGAAGTCATCCAAAAGCTGGAATGGCTGGGGCTTTTCCGTAAAAAAAAGATCAAGCTGCACAATGCCACCCCTGCCCTGATCCTCGAGCACCTCATCCGCGACAAGTGGCAACTGAAAGAAACAGATAAGGATATGGTCATCATGCACCATGAAGTCGAATATCTGCTTGAAGGGAAGCATTTTCTCCACAAATCCACGATGCAACTAAAAGGCAATAACGCCCAGGATACCGCAATGGCCCGGACAGTAGGTCTGCCAATGGGTATCTTTGTACGGCTGGTGATCGAGGGGGCCATAAAATCACGGGGTGTACAGATCCCGGTGACCCCGGAAGTGTATTTACCCGTGCTGAAAGAGTTGGAGCAATACCACATCGTTTTTGATGAAACCGTCACCCCACTCAACGCGCATTGAACCGTTTATGGGCCATATCACCTGAAGGGGCATTCCAGGGGTTTCAGTTGATGAGACAAGCCAGCCTGCTTTTATCGTCCGTACTCCTGACAAAGAGTGCATTATCGGCAAGTGAGATCGGTGTATATGAGCAATTATTTTTCGTTCAGTACGCGTTGAGTTTTTTTTGGGTGAGCGGCCTTGTCCAGGCGCTGCTTTCGATGTATCCCCGGCTTGACCCTCCCCGCCAGGAGCAGTTTATGGTTACGGCTTATCTGGTAATGCTGGCCATCAGCGTTCTATTGACGGTGCTGATGTATGGCGGCAGTAAACCGCTTTTGTACTTTCTGGCAGGCCAGGGCCGATTACCTTATTACACACTTTTCTTATTCCAGCAATTGCTGCACCTGCCGACATTTTTACTGGAATACCTGTTACTCCTGCAGGGACGTGCGCAGGCGATTACCTGGTTTGGTGCGCTGTCGTTTGGCGGTGCATTGCTCGCCATTGGTATCCCCATCCTGTTCGGCTGGGGCCTGGAAGGCATATTTCTGGGCTTTACATTACTCGGATTCGCCAAACATAGCTGGCTCCTTTATGAAATTTCACAACTCGGGGGG
Source organism: Lewinellaceae bacterium (assembly GCA_040382095.1). Taxonomy (GTDB): domain Bacteria; phylum Bacteroidota; class Bacteroidia; order Chitinophagales; family Saprospiraceae; genus JADJPL01. Next base: position 25,076 of record JBEIGB010000023.1, on the reverse strand, counting down.
ACCTGGAAAGCAGGCTGGCCACTGGTTGGGCCCTGGCTCGCACTTGCGGTGCCCCTTATTGCTTACGCCTTCTTAGGCGGTCTGATCCAGGCGTACGGTGGGTGGTCCGTAAACCGGTATTATGCGGGGGACAGCGCCCAGTTTGCCCTTTTCCGCTATGGCGCAAGGGAATTTCCGTTGATTATCGCACTCAGCGAAGCCCTGAACGCAGCGCTCGTACCGATTGTAGCAGGCCGAGGGGAAGCATCGTTCTCCGAGATCAGACACAAGACCCTGCGCCTCATGCACCTTGTATTCCCGGTCAGTATCCTGTTGCTCGCCAGCAGTCAGTATTGGTTCACCTGGATATTCAGTGCAGGGTTTAAAGGCAGCGTTCCTGTGCTGAACGCTTTTTTTCTCCTGGCCATCAGCAGGGTAGTCTTTCCAAGAGCTATACTGATCGGCCTCAAAGATAATCGTGCGGTACTCGCCTTTTCCATACTCGAATTCGCCCTGCTCGCCATTGCTACCGTATATTTACTGCCGGCCAGAGGTATTCAGGGAGTGGCGATCGCTATCGTGATTGCATTCTGGGTCGAAAAAGCCCTGCAAATCGCACGCCTGAAATACCGGTTTGGCATTGACCCGGGTTCTTATATCCCTATGGCATGGTGGATCGGGTATTCAGTCCTGATGTTGGCGGTGTACTCCGCAACTTTGTAAAGGGCAAAGCGTTATTCGAAAGGTAGGTTTTTGTAATTACGACAACTATTTCCACATGCAGAACCTTGCGGCGAACAAAATACCCTTTCTATGCTTAATCGGGGCAATGCTCTGGGTATTGCCGGCCAATGCTACCCACAACCGTGCAGGGGAAATCTCGATCAAGCAAGTAGGGGATTGCGCAAGCAGCCTTAGGGTTCAGGCGACCATTATCACTTATACAAAAGCCAGCAGCACTCAGGCAGACCGGGATACGCTTACGATTTGCTGGGGGGACGGACGTTGCGAACAAGTCGCCCGGGCCAATGGACAAGGCTCGCCAAGAAAAGGGGAGCTACTGGAAAACGATACCAAAAAAAATATTTACATCGCTTTCCATACCTACCCCGCACGGGGCACTTATGTCATCTCCATGACAGACCCCAACCGCAACGGTGGTATCCTGAATGTCAATTACCCTAACTCCGAACAGATCAAATTCCATATCCAAACCACCTATACCTTCCCCAATCCTCAGTTTCAGGGTTGTAACGATACGCCCGTACTGCTGCAACCTCCCATTGACTTCGGTTGTGTCGGTAAACCTTTTATCCATAACCCCAACGCATACGATACCGATGGCGACAGCCTGAGCTTTCACCTTATCGTCCCGCTCCAGGACGCCGGTCAAAAAGTCCCGAATTTTCAGTTCCCCAATAATATCAATCCGGGCCCCCGAAACAACCTCACGATCAACGGACGTACCGGCGATATCCTCTGGGATGCCCCACAGCGGGCAGGCGAGTATAACCTCGCGATGATTATCGTGGAATACCGCAACGGTTCCCCGATTGATACCATCATGCGGGATATGCAAATCCTGATCCTGGAATGCGATAACCTGCCGCCGGTAATCGAAGTGCCCTTCGAAGAAATCTGCGTAGTCGCCGGGCAGGTGCTCGAGTTCAAAGTCACGGCTACTGCCCCACAGAGCGAACTCCTGCAAAAAGTAAAACTCACCGCTTTGGGTGGTCCTTTCGAAACGACCATCAAACCCGCAACGCTCAGCCCCCCCTCTACGACCTTCCAAAATCAACCCCTGGTCAAAACTTTCCGCTGGGAAACATCCTGCGAACATATCAGTGATCAGTTTTACGCAGTCGTATTCCGCGCCGTGGATAACTTTTTCAACCGGGACTCCACAGGGCTGAGTACCCTCAAAACGGTACGTATCAAGGTCGTTGGACCCCCACCTGAAGGCCTCCGTGCCGAATCCGCAGGCAGCACCATAGAAGTGTCGTGGAATAAGCCATACATCTGTGATAATGCCCTCAACAATTATTTCCTCGGCTTCACCGTTTGGCGCAGGGAAAACAGCAATAGCTTTCCACAGGATACCTGTACACCGGGACTTTCCGGAAAAGGGTATGAGAAACTGACAGAGTTCGCCGTCCGGGAAGTTAAAAATAACCGCTACGCCTATACTGACCGCAACGTGGACCCTGGGCGGACCTATTGCTACCGTATCGTCGCGGAATTTGCAAAGCTCACCCCGGGAGGGCGGTATGCCTACAACCTTGTAGAAGGCCTGCCTTCTCGTGAAATATGCCTGCAACAAAACCGCGACCTGCCTATACTCATCCGGGCAGATGTCGTCCAGACGGGTACCCAAAATGGCGCAGTACGCGTATGCTGGACCAAACCTACCGATCTGGACACCCTGGCACATCCGGGGCCTTATGCCTATGCCCTCCACCGGGCAGCGGGACTAAACCCCGCGGCAAATACCTTCCAGCAAACCGGCCCCTTATTTTCAGCACCTTCTTTCGCAACTGCCAACGACACCTGCTTCCTGGATGCCGGTATTAATACGGTAGCAAACCCCTACAGTTATAAAGTCCTCCTTTTCACTAAAGGCAATACGACTGTTCCTTTCGGTACAACAAAAGCCTCCTCAACAGTTTTTCTGGGTGCCGACCCAACAGATAAAGCCATCAACCTAAGCTGGCAGGAAAATACAGCATGGGATAACTTCCGCTATGTCATAGAGCGGCAAAATAGTGCAGGCGGCTTCGATTCTGTCGGCGTAACCGATGCCAGCAGCTTCCAGGATAAAAATCTCCTCAATGGAAGCCAATACTGTTATCGTATTAAATCACTCGGCACCTATGGTATTCCCGACCTCCCAAGCCCGTTGATCAATTTTTCACAAGTTGTCTGCGCCGTACCTCAGGATGACATACCTCCCTGTCCGCCTACCCTTAATATTGATAATCTTTGCAACACCCCAACGGATTGCGCAGCTACTGCTTCGCCCTCAAATACCCTTACCTGGACCAACCCGGCCGTCAAATGCCCTACGAGCGGCGATATCGCCGGATACCGGGTATATTACGCGGCCCGCCCCGGAGAAAAACCAGCTCCCATCGCGACTATTAACGGAGTGGGCAACAGGACCTTCCAACATCGCCCACAGGCAGGCCTGACTGGTTGTTATGCCGTCACCGCATTTGATTTCCTGGGCAACGAAAGCCCGGCTGCCGACACCCTGTGCGTAGATAACTGCCCTGCCTACCAGTTGCCCAATGCATTTACCCCAAACGAAGACGGTACCAATGATCTGTTTACCCCCTCCCAAGCCTGTTTCATTGCAGAAATTGACTTCAAGGTATTCAACCGGTGGGGGCAGCTCGTTTTTCAAACCAAAGATCCTGCAATCAATTGGGATGGCAGGAACTTTAACGGACAGTTGCTCCCTGACGGCACCTATTATTATGTGTGCAGGGTCTTTGAGCAGCGCCTGGAAGGAGCCCGGGAATTTTCCGCGCCTCTTTCGGGCTATATCCAATTAATCAGCGGAAATTAACCTATGTTCACCGGAATTATCGAAGCCATCGGATATGTGCAGCATATCCGGACAGAAGGGACAAACGTGCATATTACCGTCGCATCGCCAATTTCTGATGGCTTGCGCATTGATCAAAGCGTCGCCCATAATGGGGTTTGCCTCACTGTTGTAGCACTCGGGCCTGGTACGCATACCGTTACGGCAATTGAAGAAACCCTGATCCGGTCTAACCTCGGGCTCCTGCAGGAAGGCGACCGGGTCAACCTCGAACGCTCGATGCGCAGCGACGGCAGACTGGACGGACATATCGTTCAGGGCCATGTAGATACGACGGGTATTTGCACCGGCATCGAAACACGCGATGGGAGCTGGTACTTTCACTTCTCCTACCTTCCCTCTCCTGAACATCTCCTGGTGGATAAAGGCTCCATCTGCATCAACGGCGTGAGTCTGACCGTAGTAAACCCTATCGAAGATAAATTTTCCGTCGCCATTATCCCCTACACCTTCGGGCATACCAATTTTGAACAGTTGCAGACAGGTGCAAAAGTTAACCTCGAATTCGATGTAATCGGAAAGTATATCGCCAGATATGCGGCTCTTTATATGCCCCTGCTAACGCAAAAAGGCGGGTGATACCAGCGTTGGAATGGCTGTCTCACAGATTTTTTGGTGGCGTCAGCCGCCAAATGAAGGCCTGCGGCCTTTTTACACAACCCGATAATATTTTTTCAGAGCTGCATTTTCAACGATTTTGCTTCGCAAAACCGTTGAAAACGCAGCTCATACTTTTTACACAACCTCATACTTATGAGACAGTCTCATTTAAAATATTCGTTCGCCGTTCTGGTGACCAGGAGCGGCAAGTCCATCTAAAAGTCTTCTTCGATTCCCTCTTCCTCTTCCAGATAAGCAAAGCGGTTTTCCAGATCTGCGGCCTGACTACGATGCGTCACGATCATGTGATCAAACTTTCGCTGACCGGTACCGGCGGGAATACGCTTTCCGACGATAACGTTCTCTTTCAGGCCGGACAGGGTATCCGTCTTTGCGCCGATTGCTGCCGTACTCAGCACCTTGGTCGTTTCCTGGAATGAAGCTGCGGAGATCCAGCTGTACGTTCCCAACGAGGACTTGGTAATCCCGAGGAGGAGCGGGCTGGATGTTGCTGCAACAGCATCGCGATACGTGACCAGTACTTTGTCATTGCGCTTGAGATAAGAATTTTCTTCCCTGATCTGGCGCAACGTCACCAATTGACCTGGCTTGAGGCGGTTGGAATCTCCGGCCTCTGTAATCACCTTTTTATCGAAAATCCAATCGTTTTGTTCCAGAAAATCGTAACGGTCCACCGCTTCGCCCTCGAGGAAATTGGTATCTCCGGAGTCTTCGATTTGTACCCTGCGCATCATCTGGCGGACGATCACCTCGATATGTTTATTGTTGATCGTAATCCCCTGGGAGCGATAGACTTCCTGTACACCGTTTACCAGGTACTGCTGTACGGCGAAAGGGCCTTTGATATTCAGGATATCCCTTGGTGCGACAGAGCCATCTGACAGCGGGGTACCAGCACGGACGAAATCGCCGTCCTGGACCAGGATGTGTTTGGACAGGCCGATCAGGTATTTGCGGATCTGTCCGTCTTTGGCCGTAGTGGAGATTTCGCGGTTACCCCTTTTGATTTTGCCGAAGTTTACTACCCCATCAATTTCAGAAACGATTGCAGGGTTAGAAGGATTCCGGGCTTCGAATAACTCTGTGACCCGGGGCAAACCACCGGTGATATCCTGGATTTTCCCAAGGCTACGCGGAATTTTCGCAATCTTATCCCCTGCAGCCAGATCCTGACCATCTTCGATAGAAAGGTAAGAACCCACAGGCAACGTATAGTTTTTCAGTTCCTCGCCGTTCTTTGAGACGATGGAAATCACCGGGATTTTGCGCTTGTTCTTACTTTCGATGATGACCTTTTCGGCAAAGCCGGTCTGGTCGTCGAGTTCGCGACGATAAGTGACCCCTTCATCAATGCTATCGAAACGCGCAATTCCGCTGAATTCTGAAATAATTACTGCATTGAACGGATCCCAATCGCAAATACGCTGACCCTTCTGGATTTTTTGGTTGTTCTCTACATAGAGGGTAGCGCCATAGGGGATGTGATGTGAAACGAACTGTTTTCCGGTATCCTGGTCAACAATACGGATTTCGCCGGTTCGGGAGAGTACGATAGCAGCGCTATCGTTTCCATCTTTGGAAGCGTTTGTCACCTTCATACTATCGAATTCCACGATTCCGTCGAACTTGGAGAGGATTTCCGACTCCGTCTTCGACAAGGAAGCGACCCCACCGACGTGGAACGTACGCAGCGTCAACTGGGTACCTGGTTCGCCGATAGACTGGGCTGCAATAATCCCTACGGCATCCCCCATTTCAGCGATACGCCCTGTAGCCAGGTTTTTGCCATAACATTTTGCACAGACACCGCGCTTCGTCTCACAAGTGAGTACCGAGCGGATTGTCACGGTTTCAATCCCCACCTCTTCGATATAATTGGCTGCACGCGTGTCGATATATTCACCGGCGTGCAGGATGATTTCATCTGTAAGCGGGTGGTAAATATCGTGCAACGTATAGCGGCCATCAATACGGGAGGCGAGTGGCTCGATAATTTTTTCCGTTTCTTTCAGCGCAGAAGTTTCAAGACCTCTCAGGGCATTGCAGTCATCTTCCACAATCACCACATCCTGTGCCACGTCCACCAAACGGCGTGTAAGATAACCTGCATCTGCCGTTTTGAGGGCTGTATCTGCAAGACCCTTGCGGGCGCCGTGCGTGGAGATAAAATATTCCTGGACCGAAAGGCCGTCAACGAAATTGGAGAGGATGGGGTTTTCGATAACCGCACCACCCGTATCCCCTGACTTACGGGGCTTGGCCATCAGGCCACGCAGCCCACAGAGCTGTTTGATCTGTTGTTTGGATCCACGGGCACCTGAGTCCAGCATCATGAACACCGAGTTGAAGCCTTGCTTATGCGAAGCGAGCTCGCGCATCAGCGTATCGGTGATCTTGTTATCGGCGTATGTCCATTTATCTATAATCTGGTTATAGCGCTCATTATTCGTGATAAGCCCCATATTGTAGTTGTCCCAGACCTCTTCGACTTCCTCATGTGCGCTATTCAGAGTTTTTTCTTTGATGGAAGGCGTGATCAGATCCCCGAGGTTAAAGGAGAGGCCTCCTCTGAAAGCCCAGGTAAAGCCGAGATCTTTGATATCATCGAGGAAGCTGGCCGTGACGGCGAAGTTTGTACGCTCGATGACCTCACCAATCACCTTCTTCAGGTTTTTCTTGGTAAGCAATTCATTGACGTATGGAACATCCTGCGGCACTACCTGATTAAAGATTACCCGCCCGGTGGTTGTATCTACCAGTCGCGTGACGAGTTGTCCGGGGGTTTCTTCCACCTTTGCACGGACCTTGATTTTCGCGTGAAGGTCCAGTTTACCCTCATTGAAGGCGATGATTACCTCCTCGGGCGAGTAGAACTTCATGTTTTCCCCTTTCACCTTGAAGGTATCCGTAGAGCGGCGTTCTTTTGTGATATAATAGAGGCCGAGTACCATATCCTGGGAGGGCAGGGTAATCGGGGTACCGTTCTGCGGGTTGAGCATATTATGCGAAGAGAGCATCAGCACCTGGGCTTCAAGGATAGAGGCCTGGCTGAGCGGTACGTGCACTGCCATTTGGTCGCCGTCGAAATCTGCGTTAAAAGCTCCACAGACCAACGGGTGTAGCTGGATCGCCTTACCCTCGATCAGGCGTGGTTGGAAAGCCTGGATAGAGAGGCGGTGCAGCGTTGGTGCCCGGTTGAGCAGAACCGGATGGCCTTTGAGGATATTTTCGAGAATTTCCCAAATGACCGGGTCTTTACGATCCACCAACTTCTTAGCCGACTTGACCGTTTTCACGATTCCGCGTTCGATCAGTTTGCGGATAATAAAGGGTTTGAAAAGCTCGGCGGCCATATTTTTGGGGATACCGCATTCGTGCAATTTGAGCGTAGGCCCCACCACAATAACCGAACGGCCGGAGTAGTCCACCCGCTTACCCAGAAGGTTTTGACGGAACCTCCCCTGCTTACCTTTAAGGATATCGCTAAGCGATTTGAGCGGCCGGCCACCTTCTGCCTTGACGGCATTCGACTTGCGCGAGTTGTCGAAGAGCGAGTCCACCGCTTCCTGAAGCATACGCTTTTCGTTGCGGAGGATTACCTCAGGCGCTTTGATTTCGAGGAGGCGCTTGAGGCGGTTATTGCGGATAATGACCCTGCGGTAGAGGTCGTTCAGATCTGAGCTTGCAAAACGGCCGCCATCCAGGGGCACAAGTGGGCGAAGCTCTGGGGGTATCACAGGCAGGTACTGGATGACCGTCCATTCCGGGCGGTTTTCCATACGCGTCATACCATCCCGGAAAGCCTCTACTACACGTAGCCGCTTCAGCGCTTCGGATTTGCGCTGCTGCGAAGTCTCGCTGGCAGCCTGATGGCGCAGATCGTAGGAAAGCTGATCCAGATCCAGTCGGATCAGCAGTTCACGGACTGCATCGGCACCCATTTTGGCAATAAACTTTTTGGGATCCGATTCATCCAGCAGTTGGTTGTCCTGAGGGAGCGTCTCCATGATATCCAGGTACTCCTCTTCGGAGAGCAGATCCATGGCGCTGGTACCTTCTTGCGCTTTGATCCCTGGCTGGATAACGATATAACGCTCATAATAGACTACGGACTCCAGTTTCTTGGAAGAAAGCCCGAGCAGATACCCGATTTTATTCGGAAGGGATTTGAAAAACCAGATATGTACGACGGGAACTACGAGCTTGATATGGCCCATACGTTCGCGGCGCACTTTTTTTTCTGTCACCTCTACCCCACATCTGTCGCAGACAATCCCTTTGTAGCGGATGCGCTTATATTTACCGCAATAGCATTCATAATCCTTTACAGGACCGAAAATCCTTTCGCAGAAAAGACCGTCGCGTTCCGGTTTATAGGAACGGTAGTTGATCGTTTCTGGTTTGAGCACCTCGCCGAAGGACCGCTCCAGGATATCATCAGGAGAAGCCAGGCTAATCGTGATGCTGTCGAAATCCTGCTTTTGAAGGTTGGTCTTTTTCTTTAAAGACATATAATGCTTGGTTTAATACAGGTTATTCAAACTTAACGTCGAGGGCAAGGCCGCGCAATTCGTGCACCAATACATTGAAGGACTCGGGGATATTGGGTTCTGGCAGGTTATCTCCTTTCACGATAGACTCGTAGGCTTTTGCCCTACCCACGATATCATCTGATTTGATGGTTAACAACTCCTGCAGGATATTGGAAGCACCGAAGGCCTCCAATGCCCACACTTCCATTTCCCCGAAGCGCTGGCCACCGAACTGCGCTTTACCGCCGAGTGGTTGCTGGGTAATGAGTGAATATGGGCCAATCGAACGCGAATGCATCTTGTCGTCCACCATGTGGGAGAGTTTGAGCATATAGATTACCCCTACCGTAGCCTGCTGGTGAAAGCGGTCTCCGGTTTCCCCATCGTGGAGGTAGGTCTGTCCCAGCGAAGGGAGCCCGGCCTGTTGTATCCATTCCTCGATTTCTTCCCGGCTTGCCCCATCGAAAATAGGCGTGGCAAATTTCACTCCGAGCTTCTCCCCGGCCCAACCGAGTACCGTTTCGAAGATTTGGCCCAGGTTCATCCTGGAAGGTACCCCGAGTGGGTTCAACACGATATCCACCGGAGTTCCGTCTTCGAGGAAAGGCATATCTTCGATACGGACAATTCTGGAAACGATACCTTTATTACCATGGCGGCCGGCAAGTTTATCCCCCACTTTCAGCTTGCGCTTCTTGGCCATATAGACCTTGGCGAGTTTGAGCACCCCAGCCGGAAGTTCATCACCAATACTGATATTGAACTTTTCGCGCTTATAGCGGCCAATTTCTTCGTTAACTTTGATCGTATAGTTGTGCAGGAGGCGGGCTACCAGTTCGTTCACCTTGGCATCGCTGGTCCAGTTGCTGTAATCCACTGACGAATAGTCCACGGCGCGGAGTACATCCGGGGAGAATTTTGCTCCTTTAGAGATGATTTCCTCGCTGTAAATAGAACGCACACCATTCGAGTTCTTTCCTTTAAGCAGGATTTGCAGTTTATCCACCAATTTCGTGAGCAGCTCGTTGAGCTCGATCTTATGCTGATCATCCAGGCGGGTAAGCTGGTCTTTTTCGGCGGTTTTCTGTACTTTATCTTTTTTCGCACGCGAAAAGAGCTGCTTGTCAATGACCACACCATTCATAGAAGGCGGTGCTTTGAGCGAGGCATCCTTCACATCGCCTGCCTTATCGCCAAAGATCGCGCGGAGTAATTTTTCTTCAGGCGTAGGATCGGACTCTCCTTTCGGGGTAATCTTCCCGATAAGGATATCGCCTTCCCTAACCCATGCGCCAACGCGTATGATCCCATTCTCATCGAGGTCCCTGGTTGCTTCTTCGCTCACATTGGGAATATCGTTGGTGAGTTCCTCTTCGCCCAGCTTGGTATCGCGTACATCCAGCTCGAAATGTTCGATATGGACGGAAGTGAAAATATCTTCCCGGACTACACGCTCGGAGATTACGATCGCATCCTCGAAGTTGTACCCTTTCCAGGGCATAAAGGCCACTCTGAGGTTTTGCCCGAGTGCGAGCTCGCCATTTTCGGTAGCATAACCATCACACAGGATCTGCCCTTTAGTAACCCTATCCCCTTTCCGCACGATTGGTCGGAGGTTGATACAAGTCCCCTGGTTGGTACGGCGGAATTTCACCAGGTCATAGACTTTGAGGTTATCTTCGAAGAAAACCAGTTGTTCCTCTTCCGAGCGGTCATAGCGGACTTCGATACGGTTGGCATCTACATATTCGACGATGCCGTCTCCCTCTGCATTGAAGAGCATCCTGGAATCCCTGGCCACTTTTCCTTCCAGGCCTGTGCCCACCACCGGGGATTTAGGCCGGAGGAGCGGAACTGCCTGGCGTTGCATATTGGAGCCCATGAGGGCGCGGTTGGCATCATCGTTTTCCAGGAAGGGGATCATAGAAGCGGAAACCCCGACGATCTGGTTGGGTGCCACGTCCATGAATTCGATTTCGTCCGGGCTAAGGACCGGGAAATCCCCGGAATCCCGGCACTTGATTTTATCCGAAAGGAAGTTACCTACTTCGTCCAGTGGTGCATTTGCCTGTGCGATGCGATAAAAATCCTCACCCTCTGCCGAGAGGTAGAGGGGTTCGCCCAATCTTTCCACCCTGCCTTCGGTCACTTTGCGGTAAGGCGTTTCCAGGAAGCCCATTTTATTGATCTTCGCATGGACACAGAGGGTAGAGATTAGCCCGATATTTGGTCCTTCCGGAGTTTCGATCGTACAAAGACGGCCATAGTGGGAATAGTGGACGTCGCGCACCTCGAAACCTGCGCGTTCGCGGGACAACCCCCCGGGGCCCAGCGCGGAAATCCTGCGCTTGTGGGTAATCTCCGAAAGTGGGTTAGTCTGGTCGAGGAACTGCGAGAGTTGGCTTGTACCAAAGAAAGAGTTGATCACGGAGGACAACGTCCTGGCATTGATCAGATCCACAGGAGTAAACACCTCGTTGTCCCGCACGTTCATTCGTTCGCGGATGGTACGTGCCATGCGCGCGAGGCCTACGCCAAACTGGGCAAACAATTGTTCGCCAACGGTACGGACACGGCGGTTGCTGAGGTGATCAATATCGTCAATATCTGCCTTTTGGTTCATCAGGCTAACGAGATATTTGACGATAGCGATGATATCTTCTTTCGTAAGCACCAGGATATTCTCATCAATCTGCTGCTCGAGCTTGCGGTTGATTTTATAGCGTCCGACTTCTCCGAGGTTGTAGCGTTTATCGGAGAAAAAGAGTTTTTCGATAATCCCGCGGGCCGTTTCTTCATCCGGCGGATCGGTGCCCCTCAATTGTTTGTAGATATACTGGACTGCTTCCAGTTCTGAACTCGTCGAATCCTTTTGAAGGGTATTGTAGATAATCGAGTAATCCTGGTCAATATCTTCCTTTTGCAGGATCACCGTTTCGGCACCTGAATCGAGGATAAGCTCGATATTATCTTCGTCGAGGACGATATCGCGCTCCAGGATAATTTCGTTGCGTTCGATCGTAACGACTTCGCCGGTATCTTCATCCACGAAGTCTTCTACCCAGGAGCGGAGTACACGGGCCGCGAGTTTGCGCCCCATGGATTTATTCAGGTTATCCTGGCTGACCGTCACCTCATCTGCGAGGTCGAAAATATCCAGAATCGCCTTATCGGTATCATAGCCGATAGCACGCAGCAATGTTGTTACAGGAAATTTCTTTTTCCGGTCAATGTAGGCGTACATGACCGTATTGATATCTGTGGCGAATTCCATCCAGGCACCTTTGAAAGGGATGACCCGCGCAGAATAAATCTTTGTCCCGTTCGGATGGACGCTTTGCCCGAAAAATACCCCTGGCGAGCGGTGGAGCTGGGAGACGATTACACGTTCTGCCCCGTTGATCAGGAAAGTCCCCTTTGGTGTCATATAGGGGATATTTCCGAGGAAGACATCCTGTACGATCGTTTCGAAATCCACATGCTCCTCGTCATTACAAGAGAGGCGGAGCTTTGCCTTCAGCGGAACGCTGTAAGTGAGTCCGCGCTGCATACACTCCTCAATCGAATAGCGAGGTGGGTCAATAAAATAGTCCAGGAATTCCAGGACGAAGATATTTCGTGCATCAGTGATGGGGAAGTTCTCCTGGAACACTTTATAAAGGCCCTCGTTGATGCGGTTCTCCGGGGTGGTTTCCAATTGGAAGAACTCCTGGAAAGACTTGAGCTGGATTTCGAGGAAATCCGGATAATCGGAGGAGAATTTTGTTTTGCCAAAGCGGATGCGCCGTTCCTCGGCAGAAATAAACTTTCCGTTGGAAGTCATTTGCGATTCTTTTATATTGTTTCACGCCCCGTATCTGGCCAGGGTCAGCCTGACGGGGGCATGTGAATGCCTCTTTACAGCGTTAACAGGGTTTACCCTATTAGACAGGGATAGGCTTAGCAGGTTGCGTACAACCTGCTAAGCCTTAGTAGCGGTAAAAAAGTAAGGACCAATTGCTTTAACAACATGTTTTTTGCCAAAGACCGTCGTTTAGCAAGCTTACTTAAGTTCAACCTGTGCGCCTTGTTCCTCAAGTTTTGCCTTAAGCGACTCAGCCTCTTCTTTAGAAACCCCCTGCTTGAGTGGGCTCGGCGCACCGTCCACCAGATCCTTTGCCTCTTTCAGGCCAAGGTTCAACAGGTTCTTCACTTCTTTAACTACGTTGAGTTTCTGAGCACCTGCAGAAGTCAGGATAACGTCAAATTCTGTTTGTTCCACAACTGCTGCTGCGCCGCCATCGCCGCCTGCTGCAGGAGCCGCAACCGCAACTGCCGCTGCCGCCGGTTCGATTCCGTATTCTGATTTAAGAATGTCCGCCAGGTCTTTGACTTGTTTGACCGTCAGGTTTACCAGCGTTTCTGCGAGAGCATTCAAATCCGCCATTGTCGTTTCTTTTAAGATAGTAAGAAAAAATTATATGTGCGGTGAGCTTGGAAGCCAAAAGGAAGTTTTGCCACAGGACTGACCGCTTGCATAGCCCCTGGCAATGGACACTATGCCCCGCGCTCTTCAAGCGTTTTGAGCAGCCCGCCAATCGTCTGGCCGCCCGATTGAAGTGCACCGAGGACGTTGCTCATCGGAGATTGCAACATCCCGATTACTTCGCCGATCAATTCTTCCTTCGTCTTGAGCTTAACCAAGACTTCGAGTTGATCGTCGCCTGCAAATACAGCGGAGTCAATATATGCACCTTTGAGTACGGGCCTGTCACCCGAACCCCTGAATTCTTTTAAGGTCTTGGCTGGAAGGTTGGCCACGTCCGCGAACATCACCACCGTCGGGCCGTGCAACAGTCCGAGCACCTGGTCGTAATTCTTTTCTGCCGGGGCACCTTCGAAAGCCTTCTTGATCAGTGTATTCTTGATCATTTCGACTTTGATGCCCTTTTGGAAGCACAGCCTTCTGAAGTTATTGACCTGGGCTACCGTCATAGACGTTGCGTCCGTGAGATAGAAGAATGAGGTACTGGAGAACCTGTCCTTCAACGCTTCGATAGTAGCCGTCTTTTCTGCTTTGTTCATTTTTTCTCTCTTTTAGTAATTAACGAACTACTTTACTACTTTAGGATCAACTTTGATGCCAGGACTCATCGTAGAAGCGATCGAAATAGACTTCACGTATATACCTTTGGCGGTAGAGGGCTTCATTTTCTGAAGCGTAGTGAGGACTTCATTAGCGTTTTCGATCAATTTCTCGGGTGAAAAAGACACCCTGCCGATAGAAGCATGGATTATCCCATACTTATCCACCCGGAAGGAGATTTTCCCTTTCTTAACCTCGGATACTGCCCCTGCCACATCTGCCGTGACCGTTCCCGTCTTAGGGTTAGGCATCAGGTTGCGTGGGCCTAAGATTTTACCAAGACGACCGACCTGCGCCATGACCTGGGGCATTGCGATGACAACGTCAACATCTGTCCATCCACCGAGGACTTTCTGCACCAGGTCGTCGAGTCCGACATAATCGGCACCGGCAGCTTTAGCCTCTTCCACTTTGTCAGGTGTACAAAACACGGCTACCCGCTTGGTTTTACCCGTACCGTGCGGCAGCGCTACCGTTCCACGGAGCGCCTGGTCTGGTTTACGCGGATCAACACCGAGGCGCACGTGGATATCCACGGATGCATCGAATTTGGTCAAGCTGACCGACTTGACCAGAGGCATCGCCTCTTCGAGTGTGTGGAGCTTAAGGGCATCTACCTTAGAAGCCACGGCAGCCCGCTTTTTGCTCAACTTTTTTGACATATTCTGAAATGTTTGAGGTGAATAACATCCGCCCTGAAGTAGGGCAGACTCCCTGCATGACTAATAATTAACCGTCTGATTTTTGGCTCCCGCCCCACGGTGGAGTACCTTCTACGGTGAGCCCCATACTCCGTGCTGTACCTGCGACCATTTTCATAGCCGACTCAATCGTGAAACAGTTCAGGTCCGGCATCTTATCCTCAGCGATCGCCTGTACCTGGTCCCAGGTCACCTTACCAACCTTTTTCCGGTTTGGCTCGGCAGAACCCGTTTTGATTTTAGCTGCTTCAAGTAGCTGAATAGAAGCAGGAGGCGTTTTGACAACGAACTCGAAGGATTTATCCTTATAGACCGAGATGAGTACAGGCAGGATTTTGCCCGGCTTATCCTGAGTAGCAGCGTTGAAACGCTTACAGAATTCCATGATGTTTACCCCTTTCGAACCTAAGGCAGGACCGATGGGGGGCGCTGGGTTTGCCTGGGCGCCTTTCACCTGGAGCTTGATATAGATATCTACTTCCTTTGCCATGATGTTGTTTGCGTTACTTGGTTTGATGGCTTATGGCTGGGCATACTTCAGGGAAGCGTAGCCGGAAGAAAATGATTTTCCGGAACAAAAGCTGCCAGGCCAAAAATTGCCCGATTGAAAATATATTTTTTCAGGACGTTTTCTCCACCTGCATGAAGTTTAGCTCCACTTCGGTGCCCCGTCCAAAAATTTTAACGATTACCTTGAGTTTTTTCTTTTCTTCATTGACTTCCTGGACATCGCCCACGAACTCCGTGAAGGGGCCGTCAATGATCTTGACCGTTTCACCTACGATAAATGGCTCGATCAACGATTCGACTGCATCCTGGGTCTCATCTACTTTGCCCAGCAGGCGGTTGGCATCCGATTCCTTCATGGGCGTTGGCGTATTCTTACCCAGGAAATGGATGACATTAGGAATATTGGCAATTTGCTGGATGACCTCTCCCGATAGCTTGGAGGGCAGTGCCTCCAACAGGATATAGCCAGGAAGGATATTCCTTTCCGAGATAACTTTTTTGCCGGCCCGGATTTTATATACCTTTTCTGTAGGTACCAGTACCTGAAAAATGAAATCGGCCCAGCTATTGAGTTCGATCTCTTTTTCGATACGCTCCTTTATTTTGCGTTCCTTGCCACTGATGACCCTTAAGGAATACCATTTTTTTTGTTCAGACATTAGCCCGTTCCCTCGCTTTAGATGCCATAAATCAAATTCAGGCCGGTTTTAGAAACCACGTCCATCAAGAAAACCAAGAGCGCGAAAATAATCGAAGCTACAATGACCACGATCGTGCTGCTTTGCAGGTTAGCCCAGTTTGGCCAGGTCACCTTATTAATCAGTTCGTTGTAACTTTCCGCAACGTATTTTTTTATTGTCTCCATAACTTTGACAAATCTTTGCAACTTAGCAAATAGCACGGGCAGAAGGACTTGAACCCTCAGCCTACGGTTTTGGAGACCGTCGCTCTACCACTTGAGCTATGCCCGTTTGAATTAAGGCGCAGAAAAAAAAGTTCCTGTCAGGGGTAAAAGCGGTAGCCTTATCCCCTGACAGGTAAGTCAAGCGCTGAAAAGCGCGTATTAATCGAGAATTTCCGTTACCTGACCTGCACCTACGGTGCGGCCACCTTCGCGGATTGCGAAACGAAGACCCTTTTCCATAGCAATCGGGCTGAGCAGGCTGACCTCGAGGGAAACGTTATCACCTGGCATCACCATCTCGACACTACCCGGAAGGATACAATCCCCGGTAACGTCCGTCGTACGGAAATAGAACTGCGGGCGGTATCCGTTGAAGAATGGCGTATGACGGCCACCTTCTTCTTTGCTCAGGACATAAACCTCGCACTTGAATTTCATGTGCGGCTTTACAGAACCAGGCGCACAGATTACCATACCGCGGCGGATTTGCGTCTTTTCAATACCGCGCAGCAGAAGGCCTGCATTATCCCCTGCCTCACCGCGGTCGAGGAGTTTGCGGAACATTTCCACCCCGGTAACCGTAGAAGTCAGTGGCTTTTCCTCTTTCTTCATCATCCCGACAATTTCCACCCCTTCACCGACTTTGATTACGCCGCGCTCGATACGTCCCGTAGCAACTGTACCACGACCCGTGATGGAGAACACGTCTTCGATCGGCATGAGGAATGGTTGGTCAACCAGACGGACAGGCTCGGGGATTTCGTTATCCACCGCGTCCATCAGGTCCTTGATCCGCTGAACATAAACCGGATCACCTTCCAATGCTTTGAGGGCAGAGCCCTTGATCACACTGGAGTTATCACCGTCGAACTGATAAGAATCCAGCAACTCGCGGACTTCCATTTCTACGAGTTCGAGCATTTCCTCATCGTCCACCAGATCAACCTTGTTCATGAAAACCACAATACGTGGAACGCCTACCTGACGTGCGAGCAGGATATGTTCCCGGGTTTGTGGCATTGGGCCGTCTGTAGCCGCAACCACAAGAATAGCACCGTCCATCTGGGCTGCACCCGTAACCATGTTCTTCACATAGTCGGCGTGACCCGGGCAATCCACGTGCGCATAGTGACGCTTGGTGGTCTCGTATTCGACGTGGGCAGTATTAATGGTAATACCTCTTTCCTTTTCTTCAGGAGCCGCGTCAATTGAATCGTAATCGCGCTTCTCGGCGAGACCCGCATCTGCGAGTACCGTAGTAATAGCTGCAGTCAACGTAGTCTTACCGTGGTCAACGTGACCGATGGTACCGATGTTTACGTGAGGTTTGTTGCGTGCGAATGTTCCCTTAGCCATCAGTATAGAATTTTGGATATAAAGTTAATGATCAAAAAACACCCCGAAAACCTGGAGCCAATGAGGGGGATTGAACCCCTGACCCCTTCCTTACCATGGAAGTGCTCTACCCCTGAGCTACATTGGCGAAGAAAGGCCTCTGCCATGGCCTTAATTTTGAGCGGGCGACGAGACTCGAGCCCGCGACCCTCAGCTTGGAAGGCTGATGCTCTACCAACTGAGCTACACCCGCAATCAGGAAAATAACGACGGGCCTCCGTATCTGTTTTATACAGAAGCCTGTTATCCACCTTATTATATGGTGGGGGTTGTTGGATTCGAACCCACTCAGCTAAAAGCACCAGATTTACAGTCTGGCCCGGCTCTCCCACTCCGGCGAACCCCCCTATTTCAAGGAACGAAACGTATTATCTATGAGCCAGCAGAGGGACTCGAACCCCCGACCAGCTGATTACAAATCAGCTGCTCTACCAACTGAGCTATGCTGGCTTGCAACGATTTATCACAACGACTTGCTATGTTTTGCTCACTACAGGCCGTAAAGTGCTCATTTACCGATAAATGTCCGCTAATTTTAACTCTTGCTATGGACTTTTCCCAAAGCGAATGCAAAGATATAGTCTTTATTTTGAACTACAAAAAAAATTCGCAATAAAACATATTTTTAAAGCAGCGACCCCTCCATCGAAGTATTCGTGGATACATGCCTCACTCTTCCTGCTTTGCCTTTGGATGTGCCTGTTCGTAAATTTTGCGCAAACGCCCCATCGTATGGTGGGTATAAATTTCGGTGGCGGAAAGATTGGCATGGCCAAGAAGGGTTTTAATGGCATTCAGATCCGCCCCATGATCGGCCAGGTGGGTGGCAAAGGAATGCCTCAATACGTGCGGGCTGCGTTTTTCGAGACCGGGCACTGAAGCCAGGCGCCTGTGCACAAGATTATACACCCATTTTGGGTATAATGGCTCTCCTTTGTCGGTCAGGAGTAATTCCACACAGACCGCCGACGGGAATACCCGCGTACGTTCTGCGAGGTACTTACCGATTAGATCGGCCAGCCCCTGGCCAATGGGGATAATCCGAACTTTACTGCCTTTGCCCACTACGCGAATCTCCATACGCCCAAGGTCTGTATGGGCAAGGGTAAGCTGTATGAGCTCCGTACGGCGCATCCCTGTTTGATACAAAAGCTCCATCACAAGGGCATCGCGCAAATCTGAAAAGGTCACCGCATGTATAGTATATGCGGCCAATGTCTGTAATAATGGTTTTTCAGGCGCTACGGATGGCAGGCGCTTCCCGACTTTAGGCGAAAACAGGTATTGCATCGGGTTGCGGGAAATCTCGCCACAACGCATCAGATACCTGAAATAAGCTTTTGCCGCCGAAACTTTGCGCCGGATACTGGAAGCCCTTAGCCCATCCCCCACCATTTGAACAATCCACGAACGGATATGAAAGTGTTGCAATTCTCCGACCCCAGACCCGGAATATTGCGTCTCCATGTAATCTCTGAACTGCTCAAGGTCCTTGCGATAGGCACATTGCGTGTGGGTAGAAAAACGCTTTTCGTATTGAAGGTGCTGCAGAAAACGCTCAATGTCCATACTAATCGGTTATTGTTCGATGGCACGGCCCGACAAAAGTTGACGGCTGTTGCGGGTCATAAACAGATTTTACAGAAGCATATTATCCAATAAATATGGGGTTGTGTAAAAAGTTTTCCAACGCCTTCGGCGCCAAATGACTTTTGAGGCAGCACCAGCTACCTTTGATGGCAAAAGCAACTTTTCACACAACCCCATACCTGTTGGCGGCAACTTCTATACCGGCTTACCGCAGCAAGTCTGGGTACCAGTAAAAACCTTACGGATTTTGCTGGATCAGCTTATTCACGTTCAGCTCCCCTTGTGGGATTGGCCAGATATACTCCGATTGCGAAGGGTTTACCGCTGCTACGTTCGCTTTGCCTGGGATAGGCAGCAGCAGACGAACCAAATCACGCGTGCGGAAGCCCTCCCCGAGCAATTCAATGCGACGCTCGGTCAGGATTTGATTAGCCAGTGCGGTGCCATTGGCAAAATCGGCTGCAGCATAGACCTTAGAAGCATCGGAACGGCCGTGAACGGCATTCAGCAGGGCAATTGCGCGGGCATCAACACCCGTAGTGCGGGCAATTGCCTCGGAGAGGTTGAGCAGCACCTCGGCATAGCGGATGACCGGCACGTAATCCAGGTGCTGGGGCCCGGTAGGGAATTTATTCAGGTAAGGCTTGTTGTTTGTTGTCCTGAATACCCAGGCACGGCGCTTGTCCGCTGCAGGAAAATCGGTTGTATTACCGATAATCCCTGCAGGATTCAGGGAGAAATCGCCAATGCCCCGTGGGCCGGGATTGTAATAGCTGCCAAGACCATTCTGCGTGCCGGGAAGGTTGAGTTCCGTCATCGGCATGGAAAAGATACTCTCTGTCGTCGTATAAGGCGTACGGAAAGTATTGTTCACGTCGGCCTGAAGTTCGTGCGCCACCCCGCTGGCCGCCCTGAAGGGCGCTGCATTAGGTACGATTTTGTTGGCTTCGGTGATTACATCCTGATAGCGGCCCATCTCGAGGTACACCCGCGTCTTAAGTGCGATCGCCGTATTGCGGTGTGCACGGGTAGTATTCAGATAAGGGGTTGCATAGCTAACTGGGAGGTTCTGCTCTGCAAAGTTCAGGTCGGCGAGGATTTGGGTATAAACTTCTGCGACTGTGCTGCGCGCCAGGTCGTTATTGGCCGCACCTTTTTCAGGAAGGAGTCGCAAAGGAAGCCCCAGCTTGGAGCCGTTCCCGTCGGCGAAAGGACGTGCATAAAGACTGAGCAGGC
Organism: Lewinellaceae bacterium; assembly: GCA_040382095.1. Lineage (GTDB taxonomy): Bacteria > Bacteroidota > Bacteroidia > Chitinophagales > Saprospiraceae > JADJPL01. Next base: position 4,876 of record JBEIGB010000023.1, on the reverse strand, counting down.
TGTGGTAGCACAACGCTCGAAGCAGCCTGGCTTCAGCGATGTAATTATTGGCCAGCGCATCATTGTTCAATACCGCTCTGCTTTTTTCCAAACCATCAATAAACAGGTTGGCACTGTTGATGGCGTAGTAGGCAGCATTCCACACGGTATTCACCTCCCCTGTAGAAGCGACAATCGTATGCGTCCAGGTAGAAAAACCCGTCACACCATTGGTCGTTTCATTGAGGAATTCCTCTCCGCGGATATCGTGGTACACCAGGAATCGGCCACCATAAAAGGAACCACTCTTCACCGCACTGTAAATACCCCGGACCTGCTGCAGAATCCTGTCAGGCGTATCGAATACCGAGGCTTCCGAGAAGGTCGTCAAAGGAACCGGGTCGAGCAGGTCCTCATTACAGGAAGTAGAGAACAAACCGGTCAGGAGCAATCCGGCTACTGCCACCTTTTGATAAAATTTTATATACATTTTCATATCATCCATTTTTTTTAGCTTTTAGAAACCGACATTAAGACCCACCAGGAAGGTGCGTGCCATCGGCACGGAGTTCCGGTCAACACCAGGCGACAGGTTAGAGTTACCGTTGGTCGAAACCTCTGGGTCTGTACCGGTGTAGTTCGTAATCAAGAGGGCGTTGTTGATGTTGCCATAAACGCGCAGGCTGTTGATTTTAAACTTACTGCCAAAAACCGACGATGGAATGGTATAGCCGAGGGTCACGTTGCGCAGACGCATGAAATCCCCTTTCTCCACATTCTCGGAAATCGGTATTGCCGAACCGTTGGAAATATTGTCGCCAAAAACTACGCGGGGAATGGACCCATTGGTGTTGGTTTCAGTCCAACGGTCCAACACGTCGGTATGGCTGTTCCAGAAGCGTACATCGCGCAGGCCGGCCTTGGTACCGTTATAGATATAGTTGCCACCGGAATACTGCAGCTGGAAGTTGAAGTCCAGGTTGCCATAGCGGAAAGTATTGTCCCAGGCACCGAACCATTTCGGCAGCGTTGGGCCATAGATAACGCCATCTGTGGATTGGTTTACCGCAGTAGCCGTCCGGCCATCGAGGTAAGTCCAGCGCGACTGCCCTGCGCCTACGACGTGGGTGTATTGTACTTCTTCTCCCTTGCCGTTTACGAAGATGCGACGGCCATTGGCAGGGTTTACCCCACGGGTTGCCACCACGAACAGGCTACCCACCGACTCGCCCACGCGGATAATATTCGAAGTTTCAAGGCCGCCCGTTGAAGAGAGGATATCCGCATTGCCGGCAGCCAGGGATTTAACCTCATTTTCCATGAAGGTGAAGTTAAAATTCGTATTCCAGGAAAACTTGCCTTTCCTTACCGCCGTACCGCTAAGGCCAAATTCCCAGCCGACGTTCTGCATCGAGCCGATGTTGGTGGCAATAGAATTACCTGGAACGCCCTTTGACGGGGAGAGCGGTGCATTCAGGATCAGACCGTCAATAAGGTTCTGGAAATACGTGATTTCACCGGTGAGACGGTCATTGAAAAGGCCGAAGTTGATCCCCACATCGGTCTTCTTGCTGGTTTCCCAGGAAAGATCGGGATTCCCCGCCTGAGAAAACGCCAGGGTCGGGTCTGGGGCGTAAAGGCCGGAGCCGTAGAGGCCAAGAGAGGCGAAATCGCCGATACCGTTATTGTTGCCCACTTCACCATAGCTACCGCGCAAACGCAGGTAATTAACTACACTGCCCAGAGATTTCTTCCAGAATCCTTCCTCCGAAATCGTCCAGCCAGCTGAGGTACCCCAGAATACCCCCCGCTTCTTACCCGGAGCGAAAGCAGAGTATTCGTCCTGCCGGAGGTTGAAAGTAAACAGGTATTTTTTGTTGAAATCGTAGTTCAAGCGGCCAAAGTACGATAAGAGAAAGTTCTCGCCCTGGAAATTACCAGAAGGTACGATCGTAGTGAAATTGCCCTGGAAGGTCGTGAAGAAAGGATCTGCAATCACAGTCCGGTTTGCTCCCCAGCCATCGGACTTGGTGTACTGCTGTTCGTTACCGCCCAATAAGGAGAAATTATGCTTATCGGCCAACGTTAAATCGTACTGGACCGTATTCTGCCAGTTCCACCGCTGGCGGTTAGCAAAGGTATTGGTCGCAGAGCCATTGGAACCGAAACCATCTCCATGGATCGGCGACTGGAAGCTGATGCTCTCGGTGAGCACGTTGTCTATTCCATACTGCGTGCGCAATGTCAGGCCTTTTACCGGTGTGATATTGGCAAAAATGGAGGCTTGCACCTGGCTGGCTTCGGAGGTAAACGTATTCAAGTCAATAATCGGGACGGGATTGTAAAAACCAGTCTGCTGCAGGTTTGCGGCGCGGCCAATCTGGTTATTGGAAGCGATATTGTACGAGCCGTCCGCATTGTAAGGCCCAACAATCGGCGCAGTAATCAAAGGGATACGTCCTAAACCTGCAGTATTGAAGGCCTGGCCGGGCAGCGAGCCCGTGTTCGGGGCACTGTTGAAGTTATCGGAATACCCGACCGAAGCACCCAGGCTGAACGCCTTGCTCACCTTATGGTCGAGGTTCAGACGGACCGACTTGCGCTCAAAGGCGTTGGCCACGATCATCCCTTCCTGGTTGGTATATCCCATGGAAAGAAAATAAGTCGTTTTGTCGCTGCCCCCGGAGAAGCTCAGGTTATGGTTTTGGGAGAAACCCGTGCGATAGACATAATCGTACCAGCGGGTATCCACGGTTTCGCCATTGATAACCTGCGGGAAGAACTGCTGCGGCAGATTGGCGTTCCGTGCCGCTTCATTCTTGATTTCGAGGTACTGCGCTGCATTGAGCAGCTCTGGCAGACGGTTTACTTTTGCCCAGCTTCCCCATGCATCATAAGTTACTTTTGTACGGCCCTGCTTCCCGCGCTTCGTCGTGATCAGCACGACCCCGGCGCTCGCCCGCGAGCCATAGATTGCCGCAGCGGAAGCATCCTTGAGGATTTCGATGGATTGAATATCCGAAGGGTTAAGGTTGGACAGGATGTTGTTGGCAGCAGAGTTGGCCGAGAGGTCACCTGCGAAAGTGGGGACCCCGTCAATAACGATCAGGGGGAAAGAACTCAGGTTGATGGAGTTGATCCCGCGGATACGGAACACCGGCGGGTTGTTCAATACCCCGTTGGGGATACTGACGTTTACCCCGGCAGCCCGGCCCTGCAGCGCCTGGTCAAAGCTCTGCACCGATAAGGAAGCAATGTCCTCGCCTTTGATAGAGGCTACTGTCCCGGTAATGTTGCGCTTTTGCTGGGTACCATACCCCACTACGACCACCTCTTCCAGGCCAAGCGCGGATTCAGCAAGCGTGATGTTGTACTGGTTACTCGCAGTAATCGTGACTTCCTGCGTCTCATAGCCGGTGTAACTGACTACAAGGACATTTGAAGTGCCCGGAAGCTCAATCGAAAAAGAACCGTCCAAATCGGTGGTTGCCCCGACCGTAGTGCCTTTGACCACTACGTTGGCACCAATCAGCGGCTCCTGATCTGCGCCCTGAACGGTCCCCCTGACTGTCCGCTGTGCAATCGCAGCAGCAGATGTCAAAAGGATCAGCGACATTAATGTGAAAAGTCTTTTCATAAATGATAATGTTTTGAAATGAATGACTGTCCAAACACAGTATTTACATGAATAAAAACGAATTCTTTACAGCTTTCGCTTCTTTCAGAAAGCAAAAATAACATATTTACAAATGTTCGTTCGCAATTTTCGCCAGTGGCAGCATAAAGTATAGCCAAGATATACCGAGCCCTCCTGAGGAGACTGTCTCATAAGCCAGAGGTTGTGTAAAAAGGCTCGATGCTGCTTCGCAAATCATTTGACGGCTTGCCTGAAATAGTGTTGCCAATTAAATAAATACGCCAGGCAATTTTTGTTCGCTATTTTTATGCATATCTGTCGGATTTTACCAAATTGCATCAACAATCCCGATGAATTGTTGTGGGGAACGGCAAATTTTAATTTCCTCCCAAACGCGCCCCAAACCGCGGTGTTAATCCTGTAAATAACGCAAAATGAAAATCACCTGTTTGATTATCCCTGTATTCTGCTTTGTTGCCACAAAGCCGGGTTTCGCCCAAAGCTACGACCAACATAAGGTGCAGCTACAGTTTTTTAATCACTATGGAAAGGCCTATCAGCGCGGTAGCCTCGCCTCCAGCGTCATTGGATCGGAATATCTCAACGACGAGTGGCAGGCCATGGAGATAAAATTCAAGGATACCCTCCTGGTATTTGAGGCAGTAAAGATCAACCTGTTGAATTCCAACTTAGAAGTACTCTATCAGGGGGAAGAAAAAATGATTGCCAATTCTTTTTTTGAATTTGTGGAATCTAAAAAAGACGGTATGACGCAACGCCTGAAGCCAGCAAGTACGATGGCGTATGCGGGCAAGACGCTTACAGGCTTCGCCGAAATCTTCGGGGAAGGCAAAACCAGGGTAGTCGTTCAGCATTATATTATGATCCGGGAACCGCATAACCAAGCGCACATTACCGGCGGGTTTACCGCCAACCGCCTGATGAAAGAACAGAATATCTACCTGCTGGATCAGGAAAAACTCTTCCTCATCCGGCGCAAAAAGGACCTCGAGGATTTTTTCAAGCGCAAGGGTACCGCACTGGACAACTACCTCAAAGCCCAAAATCCCGATATCCAGGACCCGCGTCAACTGCTCCGGCTCGTGGAAGCTCTGAACTCCAGGGTGTGAATAAGCTATCAGGCTTGTTCTTTGGCGGCTTGCGCCGCCAAAGAATTTTTTTAGAGCGCCGTGTTGGTTTTTTTTTTTTTGGGGGTTATGTGTTTATAGGGGGGTGTGTAAATTTGTTGTGGTGGGTTTT
>JBEIGB010000022.1:0-39894 GCA_040382095.1 Lewinellaceae bacterium | reverse complement strand
CCTCCCCACCCTTGTGTTGATGGCCCTGCGTTTGTCCGCCTTCCTGTTTTTCAAAACTGCAAACCTGATCATCCGCTACATCGGTGAAAAGGACTATAAGACCGTATTTGTCGCTATTTCTTCCTCCTCCCTGGCGTTTGCCCTGATTTACGGGATTTTTTTTCTGAATACCCAAAGCTCCCGGGGTATGGCGGTAATCCTCGTGGATTATTTTTTCATGCTCACCTTTTCCGTAGGGTTCCGCATTGGACTGCGCCTGCTGTACGACTGGCTAAAACGCCCAAAAGACGGGGCTGTCCATGTCGCGATCTTTGGTGCAGGAGAAATGGGCAACATCCTGGAGCGGGTACTACACAAGAGCACTACCCATAATTATAAGGTCGTGACGTTTTTTGACGACAACCCGAAAGTACATAAAAAAAGCCTCAACGGCATCCCTGTGTTCAACCCCGACCAGACTTTCGAACAAGTCGTCCGGAAATTCGGTATCAAAGCCGTCATCATCGGTATCAGGTACCTTCCAGATGAACGGCGGGCCTCTTTCATCAACGATTGCCTAAAAAGCAACCTACAAGTACTAAAACTCCCCCCTGCAGAATACTGGATCCACGGACAGGTCAACGCCAGCCAAATCCTCAACGTCAACCTCGATGATTTGCTGGGCCGCTCCCCAATCGTACTTGACGAAGGCCTGGTGCGCGATTCCATAAAAGGAAGGGTAGTACTGGTAAGTGGATGTGCCGGAAGCATTGGCAGTGAGATCCTGCGGCAGCTTCTGCGGCAGGCCCCTGCCTGTGTAGTCGGTGTGGACCAGGCAGAATCCCCCCTCGCCGATTTGTCGCTGGAATTTGAAAAAGAAATCACTTCCGGAAGGCTCATTCCCTTTCTCGGCGATGTACGCGACCACGAACGCATGCAGCGGATATTTGAAGTTTACCGCCCAGCTTATGTTTTTCATGCCGCAGCCTATAAACACGTGCCCATCATGGAATTATTCCCGGAAGAGGCCGTTAAATCCAATGTACTCGGCACAAAAGTGATTGCCGATCTGGCATCCCGGTACAGATGCGAAAAGTTTGTGATGATTTCGACCGATAAAGCCGTCAACCCCGGCAACGTTATGGGGGCTTCCAAGCGTATTGCAGAAATTTACGTCCAGGCCCTCAACTTTGCAGGGCTGAATTATACGCGGTTTATAACTACCCGCTTTGGTAACGTCCTGGGCTCCAACGGGTCTGTCATCCCCATTTTTAAAGAACAAATTCAGCGCGGTGGCCCGGTTACGGTTACCCATCCCGAAATCAAACGTTTCTTCATGACGATCCCGGAGGCTTGCAGCCTCGTACTCGAGGCCGGCGCATTCGGAAAAGGGGGCGAAATCTTTATATTTGATATGGGCGAACCCATCCGAATCCTTGATCTTGCCCACCGGATGATACAACTCGCAGGCCTGACCCCGGAAAAAGATATCATCATACAATTCACCGGGCTGCGCCCAGGAGAAAAATTATTTGAAGAACTCCTCGATAAAAAAGAAACCGTTGTCGAAACACACCACCCAAAAATATTCAGGGCAAAAGTGCGCCCCGGAATTTTTGAAGAAATTAGCCCGAAAATTGACCACCTCATCACTAGCGCCCATGACGGTTATTCTGCAAATAAACTCGTAAGCGCAATGAAACGGCTCGTACCCGAATTTATCAGTCAAAACAGTATTTACTCAGAATTGGACCACGAGGTTTAGAAAGTCACGACAACCCACAACTGTCACTTAACCCATACGCTACTCCGGATTTAAAGCGCTAACCTTAAATTAGTTATGTAAATACGAAAACACTATTTTACGTGCCATCAGATATACTATGAAACTATCAACTAAAAAATTATTCCTGAATACACTAGGCAAGCTGATATCCTCTGACCTGTTTTCGTTCCGCCACCCCGTATCGGTCAAAGGTATCTGTGCCATTGACGGCAAGCTAATCCTCCTGAAAACTGAACTCGGCTCCTGGGATCTGCCGGGAGGAAAGCTTAAAACCGGAGAACGACCAGAAGATTGCCTGATAAGGGAATTTAAAGAAGAGCTCAGCATAGACGTAGCGGTGCATAAATTGATCACTGCCGTTCCAATCCTCGTAAATCAGCAGGTCAACGTCCTGGTACTCCTCTATTCGTGCCAGACCCAGACGGAAGCCAAGCCCCGTATCAGCGACGAACACTACGGTATGGAAAAATTCAACCCCTGTGAGCTTAATGCACTCGGCCTTCCGGCACCATATCTGGATGCAATACAAAACGTATGGCAATGACGCGACAATACCTTGCTTTTTTTTTCTTTTTAAACGCCCTTTGCTGCGTACCTACCCAAGTTTTATTGGCGCAGTACGAACGCGTTCCGGTCAACCAGGAAGAGCGCTGGTGGTATGAAAATGCCCTGTTGACCAAAAAGCATCAGCTACATACGGCAATCTGGCCCTACAAACGTGCAGAATTGGACTCCTTCGACCGCAGAAAGACCCTGCTCCCCGTAACACCCGACCAGGTAAAGGGCGTATTGCCTTTTATAAAAAGAAAACTGCTATCCGAACCCCTTATCCAATTTAATGAAGCAGAAGGCAGCCTGAACGTTTTTCCGGTATTTGCCCTTTCTACAGGTACAAGTACCGGAAAAACCGAAAACAGCATCTTTCAGTTTACCAGAGGATTACACCTGGAAGGTGCCCTTGGGAAAAAAGTCAGTTTCTATACGACCATCGCGGAGACACAGGCCCGCTTCCCCTTGCATGTTGCCCAACAAACCCGTATTTCTACCGTTGCCCCGGGGTACTGGCGGGTCAAAAGCCTTAGCAGGGAACGTTTTGACTTTGCCTATGCTGCGGGGGAATTGGCCTATTCGCCAAACCAAACTTTCCATTTCCGCCTGGGCCATGGCAAACAGTTCATAGGCGAAGGTTATCGCTCTATGCTCATCTCCGACAACGCGGTCAACGCGCCTTTCTTCCGTATTGAAACTGCTTTGGGAAAACGCTTCAGATATGTCAACTACTGGGCGGTGATGAACGACATCCGCAGGGAAGTCGAAACCGAAGGGGTTTTTGGGCGAAAGTACCTCAATATGCACTATCTGAGCTTTCACCTCTCCCCCTCCATCAACCTTGGTTTTTTTGAAGGCCTGATGTGGGGTGACGAGCAGGGCCGCTACCGTCTCAACGTCAATTTCCTAAATCCGGTTATCTTATTCCGACCCGTCGAATTTGCCCAGGGGTATGAGGGTGGCAATATCTTCTGGGGCTTTCAGGGCTCCTGGCAATCCCCATGGGGGGTCAAACTCTACGCACAGATGGGAATGGACGAATTCAATTCGAAAGAAGTATTTAACTGGAAAGCAGGGTCATGGTCTAATATGTTCAGTTGGCAGGCCGGGATTAAAGCAGGGGATGTGTTCGGCATCGAAAACCTCTTCCTCCGGGCAGAGTATAATATTGCCCGCCCTTTTATATACAGTCACCTCAAAGTACTGACCAACTGGGGCCATTACGCCCAGCCACTCGCCCATCCCTGGGGCGCAAATTTCAGAGAACTGCTCTTTATGGCACACTACCGCTACAAACGCTGGCAGGGTAGGCTCGCCTTACATGCCGGAGCTGTCGGGAGAGATCCGGAGGGTCAAAATTGGGGCGGGGATATCTATAAATCGTACGAAACACGCACCTCCTCCACGGGAAATTTTTCCGCCCAGGGCGCACAGAGCAATATCCGTTTCATGGAAGCAGACTTGTCCTATTGCCTTAACCCCCTCTACAACCTGCGCATCAAAACAGGTTACCGATCCCGATCCGAAACAGGATCAAATCCTGCCTGGCCCAGCGATAAAAATTTCTATTTCGGCGTTTTTACAAATTTATATACTTCCTACCAGGACTTTTGAACCCCTGGTTATCAAAGAATTATCGGAGTTATTCCATCGGCATCGAGACCGACTCAAAAACCTTTAGGGCTAAAATATGAATACATCAGTGACAACCAATGACACTGGCCCCCGCTCTCTGCGTTTTTCCCCCTTCTGGTTTTGCATCGGAAAAGTGTAGCTTTAAACCGGTTAAAAAGATTTTTATTCCGTCGCCGGAGACGGCAAAAGACTCTTTAGACCGCTTCAACCCCGTCACAACAACTGCATTATCTTATAAATTTTTATAATAAAATAATCCCTATTTGATTAGATATTGCTAATTTTACATTTGTCCTTAAAGCTTATTTCAACAACAAGGCTGCACTACTAAAAAACTATTTCTCACTACCCCTTTCTTGCCAAACTTATACCCGGCATTAGTTAAACTGGTATGATGTGCGAAATGCAACAAATACCCTTAATAAAACACCCCAACAGTAGCAGCAACGGTGCCAGTAATATAACTCAGAAAAATGTTGATTAGTCTCTACGCAAGTCTCACTGCGTTTGTGCTTTGCTACCTCGCAATCCCGCAGATTATCGTAGTAGCAAAACAGCGGCGTATATTTGACCCTCCCAACCCACGGAGCTCTCACTCCAGGCATATTTCTTCCCTTGGTGGGATTGGTATTGTCACCGCCGCCTCTGCAGGAATGGTCCTGTGGATACCTTCAGAAGAATTTCATAAGCTAAAGTTCATTATTGCAGCCTCCACCTTGTTATTTGTAGTTGGTTTACGGGATGATCTGCTCCCGATGTCGGCAATCAAAAAAATATTTGCACAATTCCTTGCTGCGGGCATCCTGGTCTTTTTTGCAGGGATACAAATAGATAGCTTACACGGGCTTTTCGGTATGCACCAGGCTCTGGACAAAGCATTGAGCATACCCGTCAGCCTCATGCTGATTATCGGAATAATCAATGCCTTTAACTTTCTGGATGGGATTGATGGGCTGGTAGGCTTTATTGGTACCCTGATATCGGTTTGCCTTGGTGCCTGGTTTGTCGGAATTGGCGACAACACGTTTGCGATCATAGCTTTTTGTACTGCCGGTGCACTGCTGGCTTTCCTGATCTTCAATATTTCCCCTGCAAAGATTTTCATGGGAGATACAGGTGCCTTACAAGTCGGGCTGAGCGTGGCAGTATTGATTATCCATTTTATCCGTACCAACGATACCCTTGCTGCAGATGATCCGTTGAGGTTCCACGCTGTCCCCGCAGTGGCATTGGCCCTGCTGATTATCCCCATTTTTGATATGGTAAGGGTATTGGCCGTGCGGCTGTTTCGGGGCATTTCTCCTTTTCACCCGGACAGGCGACATATTCATCATATTGTGGTGGACCTTGGCCTTTCCCATCTCCAGGCGACGCTTGTGCTCTTTACGGCACAGTGCATTCTTATGCTGCTGGCTTACCTGCTGCACAAAACCATGGAATTACACCTGTTGATCAGCCTTCAAATCGGGTTCATGGCTTTATTCACTTACGCCCTGCACGCCGCAATGGCCACGCGGAGGCGTCCTGTACGACCGCGTAGCAGGAAGCACGTACTGCGACAGGAGATAGCACACGAGGTATCCACTTTATCCGGGACACAATGGTGATGCCCTTGGTTTTCAGGCATTATACACTTCGCCAGATCATCACTGTGGCCTATGTCGGTGCGATATTATTGCTACACATCCTGCCTGCATTCATATTTCAGCCTATACAGCCAAAGCAGGAATGGGCTATTCGGATAGATTCCCTGGTGCACATAGCGATGTTCACCCCCTGGATGTTCCTGGACGGATATTTTTTTACGGGGCTAAAGCCCACGGATATCCGTCAAAAGTCCTATTGGCTGGTCTATGGCACAGCCGCCTGCATCGGTTTCGAATCCTTCCAAATGCTCACTGCTTCCCGTGCTTTTGATTTCTCCGACATGGCCTGCAATTTACTTGGCCTCTTTTTCGGCACTCTTGTTGCCAGGATACGGCAAATCAAACGATAGGGGATGCCGCCAGACCTTACTTCAGCCGCTGATCAATCACATACAAAGCATTGCGCCGCAAGGACTCTTCCAAAGTAATCCCTCTTTCCTTCGCCTGCCTGCCTACAGATTCCAGCCATGCAGCGTCGGCCTTGATATTGCCAATTTCTATTTGTATGACATCCTCGGGGATTTGCACGATTCCATATTCTGCCTGGTGCTCAAAGAGGAAGAAGCGGGCATCATCTTTGAGTTGGATCGGCACAGGAACGTTCCCCACTGCAGCTTTATCTTTGATTTGCTGAAACCAGGCCGGATCGGCCTCGATTATTTTAGCCATTTTCTCGACCTCCGCAAGCGGGATAGCGTTCATGTCCAATTTGGCAGGAAGGTTATCCGATGGCGCAGTTTGTGGTGTTTGCGCAGGCGGCACATTGGTCGCGGAAGGATCTTTTTTCCCGGAACAAGCGGAAAGGGAAAAAAGTAGAGTGCCGGCCATCAAAAAGAAAGTAATCCGGTTCATGTTTATGTGATTTGAGTTTCTGCAATCGGGCCATTTGCCCTGAAAGCTTTTGACCATTCATCGGCAGCGATGGGACACAGACCTTATATGCGGCACAAATATCATTAAAAAATAGCAAAATAAAGGCTGAAATACGCCTTTGTATCACGCAAAAATTTGCGTCCCCCCCTGGCTGTTGCTACCGCCGTGGTAAGCCATGGTATATTGCTGCCCGACAGACTTTTGGCGACAGGTCTGCGCTGCGGGGATAGCAATCTTTTTCAGCCAGTGATGATCCCGTTGTAATAAGTCTAATTCGACAACACTACAAACTCTGTCCTGCGGTTACGGTCGCGGTTTTCAGGTAGGTTATTGGGAAATAAAGGCCTGGACTCGCCGAAACCTGCATACTTCAGCCGCTGGGCCGAAACCCCGTTTTCGATGAGAAAGCGAAATACTGCTTCTGCACGACGTTCGGACAAGAGCAGATTGTCGGCGACTGTACCAACGTCATCGGTATGGCCGTTGATTTGAATACGCATTTGGGGATTTTCCTGCAGCAATTTCACCAGGCGTTGGAGTTCAGGAAAAGAAGCGGGTTGTATTGCCGCAGAACCGGAAGCAAAGAAAACATTTCTCAGCACGACGGGCACAGGGTTAACCGATATTGTATCCACTGGTCCGGGTATAGGCTGGAGCGGGATTTCCAGCACATAGGGGTCTGAAACTTCCCGCACTTCGCGAAGTCCAAAAAATTCAGAAAAGAATAAATAGCCGTTATGCTGTACGCTGAGCGAATAATCGGTACCGGTAGGGAGACAGAGCAAGAAGCTGCCGTCAGGTCGGGTAACCAGGCGGCTGACCTGCCCTGCAGATTCGAGTGCTGTGACCTGAACAGTCGCTTGTAGCGGCTGGCGGGTATTTGCATCTAAGACCCTCCCGCGTGCATAGGTTACGGGAGTGGGGCGCGCTTCGGGATAGAGCATAAATGTCCAGATATCGGTAAGCGGGATCCCCGACTTGGAGGATTCCTCCTGATCCCTTGCAAAATAAGCATTTATACCACCAGCATCCACGATCAGGGCTCCTTCGTTGCGGGAAGAATTAATTGGAAAACCGAGATTTTTAGGCGATTCCCAATCCCCCTGTGCATTTTTTCGTGCCACATATAAATCGAACCCCCCCATCCCGGGATGCCCTTTTGACATAAAATAGAGCGTCCGCCCATCCGGATGGAGGAAAGGGGCCTGTTCGTCTTCGGGAGTATTGATGGCAGCTCCGAGATTGCGGGGCTTTCCCCAGTATCCATTGGTATCCTTTTCCGATTGCCAAAGGTCATTATTGCCAAAGCCATCGGGTCGGCGTGCAGTAAAAATCAGGATACGCCCATCTGCGGATATAGAAGGCTGTGTTTCGTAACCCTCTGAATTTATCGGGCCGCCCAGGTTTCCTGGAGCTGTCCATTGCCCGCGATCGAACACCGAAATATACAGGTCACAGCTACCTTTTCCCCCGGGACGGTTACAAGCCGTAAACACCAGGGTGCTGCCGTCTGCCGAGAGGCAATGGGCCCCTTCATTCAAGGGGGTATTCAAGCCTGTCAGGGGTTGTGCGGGTTGCCAGGGGGCATCGGTATTTTCCCGGTAGGCGGCAAAAAAATCTTCCTGGTTATCCACCACACGGGTGAACACCAGGGTAAGTCCATCCGCACTTAGAGAGGGAAGGTATTCGGGTAGCACAGAATTGATTGCAGGGCCTAAAGGCGTGGGAGCGAAGGGTACCGGATTGCGTACCGCCCCGGCAGAAAATACAGCCCTGCGCAGTAATTGCTCCGCGCTGGCCCGCTGGCGTTCATTTTTTGGTTGAAGTGCCAGGAAGGCACGTAATTTTTCCGCAGCATCCTCATACTCGCCGATATTCATTGCCGCCGCTGCTGCAGAAAACCATACCAACTGTCGGGAAACCGGGTCAATTTCCAGTGCTTTCTCATAGCTTGCCAAAGCACCCTTAAAATCGCCCTTGCTACCCAGCAGGTCGCCCAACTTTGCCCAGGCATCCCTATACCCGGGAGCAATTCCGAGCGCTTCTTTCAGGAGTGCCTCCGCCTTGGCGGGGTCTGTTTCCTGAACAGAAAGCGCCTTTGCATAAATCTTTGATGCCTTCTCAGGTATCGCCCCGGGAGACTGTCCCATGGCACAGACTCTGCTGATAAGCATCAATCCCAGGAATAACCATCCACTGACAGACAAACGATACCCCTGCATCATCAATATTTAGGCAGATTGTTTCACTGCCCGGGCATCTTTTTTAGGGGCGGGCTGATTGTCCAGTGCTTGCTGTGCTTGATTCCGGTAGAACAGGTGTTCGGTAGATGGTATTGTATCCTTCGCCACTTCGATAAGCATAGCCTGGTCGAAAGCATCGAGGGCTTCCTTGCATTTTCCGGTCTGTAAAAGGGCACGGCCATAATTGAAGAATGCCTTTCGTCTCCAACCATAATTTGAATCCCCGGGTTGAAAAGAACGGTTGAGGAAAAAGCGCAATTCGGTTTCTGCCTTCTGGTATTCTTCGCGTTCCAGGTGAGCTTCTCCCTTCAGCCGCCTTGCTTTCCAATAAATCGGCTGGTGCGGAATAGAAGACTTAATAGCAAGCTCGAGGTCTTCCAGTGCAGACTGAAAGCGGTTTTGGGTCATCAGCACCAATGCCCGTCCAACGTACGCATCCGGGTTGCGCGGATTGATACCAATACTTTTACTGAAATCATAATGTGCGTCGCCCAGATTGTTGAGTAGAAAGTTGACGTGGCCACGACGCTCGTATGCCAGGGCATGGCGCTCAAACTTTTCGATTGCGTAGCTAAGTGCCTCCTTTGCTTCTCCTTGCTTACCCTCCGAAATAAGCTCGCGCCCACGCAGGAAAGACTGCACTGCCGACTTATCGCAGCTAGGCTCCAGGAGGATTTGTTCTTTCAGGACACTCTCCTGTAATTTCCAGATGTGGATATTCCCGGCAACTGCAAACTGGGCGATGCTCTCGAACATCCCGACAGTATTGCGCCAGGTCTTTTCGTTTGTCTGGGCGATAAAACGGGGAATTTCAAGTGCTATCTGCCCCTCTGTCATAATTTCGTCCAGTTTAAAAAAAACATCCTGTTTGTAGTACGTTTCCAACCGCTGTTTGTACGATTGGAACATTTTCTCATAGCTGCGGCTGTTTCCGAACTCCAGATGGCCGGAAACAATTACTTTGTAGTTCATAAAGGGGGGTGTTTATACATATTTGGAATCATTTGGCAGATTTAGGACAGATTTACCGCTGACCCCGTTTCATCTGATCGGGGGCTTTAAGTAAATTTATTCCCTTAAAACAAGTACTTTCAGTAATTCTTAAACTTAAACCGGATAAAGTAAACGCCTACCCAAAGAAAAAGTTCCCCAAAAACTACCGGGGCAACACAAATTCCGTTCATTCCTGAACGAATACGGACGCTCAGGCGGAACACGCTTACTATTCTACATTCATAGGGCTGCTTACGACCTCTGCAGGTACTGGACATGCAACTCATGGGCGAGACAAAGGACTACCAGGGCAGGGCGAGCTGAAAAGAATCTGCATGAAGGAAGGGGCCATTGCGGTAAACAAAAACGATGACGCTCCGAACGCGGATCCATTCCATCTTAAGATATTGTCGTTAGCCAGGGTTTTGAACGACAAGGTGGGTATTTTAGGCTGCTGCGACAAAATTAACGGGTAAAAACCCAACCTACCCAACGTATTTATACAGAGGTATTTACAAATTTACGGGAAAAATACTCCCATTGCAAGTATCTTAGGCAAGTAAATATCCACGAACAGGGTTGAGTTTTCCACATTTTTATGTGGAAAACTTTAATTTTTTGAAATCGTGTTGTTAGCACAGGGGGATTATTCACGCCAAACGCTGCACCCTTCACTGCAATTTGCACAAATATCTATAGCCTTTCGACCCTGAAGTAATTGTTTTCTAAACTGGTAATACGACGCTCCGTGCCAGATTTGATTGAAAGAAGCCGATTTCAAATCTCCGAGCAGATGCCGGGCATCTTTATCGAAACAACAAGGCACAACCATACCGTTCCAGGTAATCACACAAGCATGCCAGAGCTTCCAGCAATGGTCGAGCAGAGCATTCTTTATCCGGTACGATCCATCGGGAAGCCTTTGATAGCGGGAATATCGTTCGATCGAAGGGATCAGGGGGTTGCCTGAAGCATAATCATAGATCTGTGCTGTTTTGAGTTTTACCTCGTCCACGCCGATTTCCCTTGCCAGTCGGAAGACGTCGCCGATTTGGTGTTCATTGGGCCGGACAACGAGAAACTGAAAGATTACGTGTGGATGGGGTTTTCCCAAAAGCCGTTTCCATTTGACGATATTTCTTGCACCCTGCAGTACGGCCTCCAGATTTCCTGCCCTTCGATATTGCTGATACACTTCCTGGGTTGTACCATCTACGGAGATAATAAGGCGGTCCAACCCGGAGCAGACGGTTTTCCGGGCATTTTCGTCATTCAGGAAATGTCCGTTGGTAGAAGTGATCGTATAGATGCGTTTTGAATGGGCATATTCTACCATTTCGAGAAATTCCGGGTTAATATAGGGCTCGCCCTGGAAGTAAAAAATCAGGTACAAGAGATCGCGATGCAGTTCATCGAGGGTTTGGCGGAAAAAATCACTCCGGAGGTTACCGGTAGGGCGTGAGAATGACCGAAGGCCGCTGGGGCACTCGGGGCAGCGCAGGTTACAGGCCGTGGTGGGCTCGAACGAGATCGTGAAGGGTTTTCCCCATACGACGGGGCGTTTGAACGCCCGTGTCAGGAAGTACGCAGCGGTTACTGCGATGATATTGGCGATTTTACGCAAGCTTAGCTTTTGGAGCAGCCTGAGGAAATCATGGCGGTACAGTTTGGGCATACCCGGTACGGGTTAATTTTTTGTATCTGGGTTCCCATCCATTTTCAGGACCTTCACTTCCGTGCGACGGTTGAACTGGTGTTCGCTTTCCGTACAATTCACCCCGTCCACACAGCCATTTCTGGGTACGCTTTCCCCATAGCCTTTAGTCGTCACGCGATCAGCGCCAATTCCTTTGCTCACCAGGAAGAGCTTGGCCGCTTCGGCGCGTTGTCTGGAAAGCTCCAGGTTATAATCAGCGGAGCCCCTGCTATCCGTATGGGCACCGAGTTCAATCTCCATTTCCGGGTACTGCTTCATCAGTGCGGCGAGTGCTTCCAGATCTTTGGCCTGCCCTCTTCGGATCACTGCCTGATTGAAATCATAATATATATTATCGAGTACAATGACCACCCCTTCGGCGAATGGCATTTTGGAAGAAACATTACCTGGTGCAGCAGGTAAAACTGCAGGGCCTGGCAGGAAGAAGTTGACATCAAAGACACGCGGCAGATTTCCCTCCTTCAGGGAGAGTGATGTTTTTTGGGGCTGATACCCTTCTTTTTCAGCCACCAGTATAAAATCAGTGCCTACTTGAAGACAATATGTGTATCTGCCATCGTAATCAGCCACCAGGATATGCTCCTTTTCGTTGTCAGTACTTACAATCCTTACCGTGGCGTTACCGATGGGCTGTTTTTTATCTACTGATAACACCTGCCCGGAAATGGGGATGCAAGTACTCCGGGTCATGGGCACTTCGAGCGGTACGCCTGGGCTCATGGCCTCGGGGACGAAGGGGATTTCGACCGTAGCGAACCCCTCCCGTGCAACGAGAACAGTGAAGTCCCTATCAGGAGGCATTTGCAGGATTGCATCCCCCAATTTATCGGTAACCGCATCGGGCTTGCCCAGGCTGTTGCTGGTCCTCAGATTCATACGCATCGTCATACCTGCCCCATTGGGTGCAAGCTCGACCGTATAGGCCGAATCGTTCATAATCAGTCCATCGGGGGAACGTTCGAAAAGAAAAACGGCAGCGCCGGCAAGCGGCTGCCCCAGCGCTCCATCGCGTACATTAATCCGTGCCGTCAGGACTTCGGGCCCTTTCATACCGGGAAGCCCCCGCGGTGCCTCAAAAGAATAGATATCGTCTTTCCCCATACCTCCCTTTCGGTTCGAGGAGAAATACCCCTTCCTCCCACTATCGTCCATTATGAAGCCGAAATCATGGGAGCTGGAGTTGATCGGCGCACCGAGGTTGGTGAGCGCCCCCCACCGGGAGTTACTGAGGTCTATTGAAAAAACATCCATCCCCCCGAGGCCGTTATGGCCGTTGGATGAAAAAAACAAGGTTCCGTTTTCGTGAAAAAAGGGGAATCCCTCCTGGCCGGGGGTATTAATCTCCGGCCCGAGATTGATCGGGGCCGACCACTGATTGTTTATCCTGATGACCATATAGATATCCATACCCCCGTAGCCCTCCACTGGCATATTGGACGCGAAGAACAACTTGCTCCCGTCAGCGCTGAGCGACGGGTGCATACAGGTGTAGGTGTCATTGTTGAAAGGTAGTTCTTCCACTCCTTCCCAGTCGTAGATACCGCGGGTAGCGCGATAAATCTTCAGCCTGACCGTCCCGGTCTCATCCGCTTTACCCTCCCCGGATTCCTGATTACTCCGGGTAAAATACATCGTATTCTCCTGCCTGTCGAATGTGACCGGTCCTTCGTGCAGCGCAGAGTTGATTTCTATTGAAAAAAGGCGGGGCCTGACTGGCTGGCCATTTGCACCAAAAGGAGCATGAAAGAGCTCGTAATATGTTTCGCCAGTCGCAGAGTTGATGAATCCACCTCTATTCCTCGAACTGACAAACACGAGTCCGTTCCCGTAATAGGTGGGAGAATAATCTACTGCCGGTGAATTAATTTCACGAACATTCTGAATACTGACCGCCGCTTCAGCTTTATCCTGTGCGAATGACGCAATGGCTGGCAGTACTGCTGCAACTATGAGCGAACCCCCGTATTTAAACTGCTTGCCCATGTTTTTTGCCGAAAATTAGAAAAAAAATCTTGGATCGTCAACGCTAGTACCCGGTGAAGCCGCTTTTCCTTCCAAAAAGAAGCGCAGGACAACTTCCAGGGATCCATTGCTATATCGCCTGAGTTCCGATAAAGAGGCATCGTAAGAAAAACCCGCCAACATCCTTCCGGCCACCTGTGCGCTGAACATCAGCGATACCGACTCGCCCAGCCCTTTTTCCTTGGACCCGCCTGTCCGATAACTTATACCGGTAATAAACTTGTCCATGAAAATCAGGCTTGCATTGATATCTGCATCAAAAGGCGTGCCCTGTACGTATTTGAATAAAGCTTGTGGCTGGAGCTTTATGACATCGGACAAAGTCACGATGAAGCCCGTCATCAAATAAGTGTGCCTTACCTCACGTGAAATAATCCCACCGTCGTCGTTGAGATCAATATTATTCTGGATCAAACGGGGCACTGAAACCCCCATGTAAAAATTATCGGTATAATAATATAACCCGGCACCGAAATTAGGCACCAGCCGCGATTGGAGGGTAGTCGGCAATACAGGGTCCTGCTCGATAGGTTGGGTCCCGTTGAGCTTTGAAAAATCTGTGCGGATCATCCGCGCAGAAGCCTGCAGGCCGAGGTTGAGATATCCCCTGGGGGCCGGGATACGATATGAATATGCTGTTTCCAAGGAATAGTTTGAACTAACCCCTATCGTCTGGCGAAGGATATTGGCCCCCAGGCCGACATTCTCCCCCCAGGCAGGCATAGAGAAGGAAACGAGCTGCGTCTGCGGGGCGCCGTTCAGGCCAAGCCATTGATTGCGCGTAAGGGCTGCAAAGGATATCCCACCGGCGGCGCCGGCATAGGCAGGGTTCAAGCCAAGTTTATAGTGCATAAACTGGGTAAACTGTTCTTCTTGCTGTGCAAAAAGCGAAGGAAGCACACAACACCAAAACAGCAGAATAGTCAAAAAACGCATAGGCATTGATTATTTGAGCAGATAATTAGCGTTGGATGAGAAAAAAACCGCGCATAGGCGTGCTTCCTTCTCCCAAATCGAGAATATAGAAATACGTACCGACGGGCAAGTCCTCACCATTATACGTACCCGCCCAATTATTGAGGTATGGGCGTGGAGAACGGTACACTTCATCCCCCCAACGGTTAATGATGAGCAACTGCGCCTTCTGAAAAGCATTTGCCTCCAGCAGGCACGGTATGACCAGCGCATCATTGATCCCGTCGTTATTGGGCGTGATCACACTGGGTACTGCACAGCCTACGTCCTTTCCAATTTCGAGCAGTACCTCTGCAGTACTGCATTCGCAGGTACCACTGCAAAGCTCGTAGATGAGGCGGTCGGGCCCAACAAAATTGATATTGGGTTTATACGTCACGATAGAATCCCCCTGAACCTGGACGGCACCACGGTCGGGCATCTTCACTATGCGGATCTGCACAGCACCAGTGTAAATATCGTTCCGAAGTAAAGGCAGGGAAATCGGCTGCCCAAAGGGTACCTCAAAACGATCGGCGGACGCTTTCGGACTGGGCCGATAGGTGATTACTACCGTATCCCGGGAATCGGCACCGCATATCCCTTCGTCTATTTCCCATACGAAACGGTTGCTGCCCGCCTGCAGATTGGTCACCACCGTCTGCCGCTGGTTGGGATTGGCAATGGAGGCCGATGTGTTCAGCCCAAACCATCGGCCGCGGCTCCCACTCGTCGGCTCATCTGCATTGAGCTGTACCGTAGCTGCCGAAGTGCAGATTAGCTTGTCCTGGCCCGCATAAGGGCTCGGATCGGAAATTAATACCAGCATCTCGTCATTGGTATCCCCACAAACATCGCGCACTGTCCAGGTAAATCTGTAGAGGTTACCCGGTTGCATCCCCGCGATAGGTGCTCTGGGATTGTTTGGCTCTAATATCCTGACCCCAAGCTGACTTTGAACGATGTCCTGCGACCAGGTCCCCACACCATTTATGGCCGGGCGTGCCGACAGATTAATCTGGGGAAAAAGACAGACAAGGGTATCCATTCCTGCATAAGCCATATCCTTCCGGCTGACGATCACGTCAACTTCGTCGAAAGCATAGTCCGTACATACGCCATTCGATACCGTCCAGCGGAACGTATATAGTGCAGGGCCTTTCAGGCCTGTGACGACCGTATTCCCCTTACCCGGCGATGTAAATGCCACCTGTGTAGGATTGGGGCCCTGTACCAGGCTCCAGCGGCCTGTACCCAAACGCGGTTCTATTGCTTGTAATGTAGTGGATGTAGCATCGCAGGCACTGAAATCCGCCCCTGCAAATGGTTTATCCTCCGGAATCGTGTTCAATTGTACCTGCAATACAGGGGGATTGTTGGAAATACATTTTCCAAACATTGCCTCGACCGAAAATCCCGCCATGCCATTTGAAAACCCGGAAAAACTTGAGATTTTCAACTCCGTGGAAAGATTGACCGTCAGGATACCATTTGGCCCTTTCCAGGTATATATCGCACCGTTCGTCGCTGTGGACGGACGGATGCGCAGGGTCAATGATGCACCGGGACGGCCGATACAAACCGGAGAGACCGGCTCCAGTTCAGGGGAAACCGGTACTGGCAGCACGCTCACCTGCGTTGAGGCAACTTCTGACCTACACCCGTCAAGCTCTGCATAAACAGAATAGGTCCCACTGTGCAGCGTCGTCTGGGCCTGCGGTATGACCGGGCCAAGCAGTGTAGAAGTCAGATTGGGGCCACTCCAGCGATAGCTCGCCCCCTGGATAAATGTTGCACGCAGCTCAAGAGGGGTCCCGCTGCATACCGGCCCGTTACTGAACGCCATTACCTCGGGTTTAGGGTTTACCCTTAACGACAGGCTGGGGGAAAGCCTTGAACGGCAGCCATTTACTGTTACAAAAACAGCGTAGGCCCCATTATCTTCGACTTCGGCACCAGGGATATTGAGGCAGGGAGTCGTCGTTATTACAACCCCGTCACTCGGTGTAGTCCAATGATAGGTTACGTTACTGCCCGTATATCCGTTCACACAAAGGGAGACTTCCTGCCCCGTACAGATTATCGAGGCAGAATCGCCTGAAACCTTTGGAATTCCCGGCGTCGCAGGCGGATCTGAAACACTGACTACCGTACCGGAAGGCAGGGACACGCATCCCTGTGATGTAGTGACTACAAGTTGGTAATTTCCATTGTTCGCCTGCGTGGCATTGGGGATTACCCCGATACGGGAAGTAGATAAAAAGCCATTGGGGCCTGTCCACCGATAGTTATATGACCCGTCATCGGCAGGAAACAGCGATGCCGTGAGACGTATGTCTGTTGGGCCACTCAAACAAGTGGCCCCATCGTTATTTACCGACTGGATGCGCACGCTTGATTTCACCGAAACATCTACATTGGCGCTGCCGGTACATCCCTGCGCCGTGGTAATCGTCACAGTGTACCTGCCACTGTTTTGCGCCTGCACGTTTTCGACGCCCGCAGTCGTACCAACTGCGAAAAAGCTATTCGGGCCCGTCCAGCGGTAGGTTGCATTGGTAATCAAGGGAGTCGCATTGAGCTGTAACCGTCCGTTCTCGCATACGACCGTTGGCGAAACGGCAATTACAGGACGTGGTATATCATTTACGACGACGTTGCTTGGCAAAGAAAAAGAGGATTTACACCCCTGAGAAGTGACAAAAACCCTCCATTCGCCACGTGCCGCAGCCGAAGCCGCCGTAATCGTGAAAAAATTCACAGTAGTCGAAAACTCCTGAAGGTCCGGACTCACCCAGGTATAGACACTCGCCTGCGCATTCGTACGCAAAGTCACTGATTCCCCGGCACATACCGCCCCGGTATTGGACAATTCCGGTATCCCCGGCCTGGGTAGGATCGTCACCGTAACAAACGCTGGTGCCGAAGGACATCCGTTCCGAAAGACCGTCAGCGAATACACTCCGGCACTGGAAAGGGTGGCGTTCGCAATCACCGGAAACTGATTAGAGGACTGATACCCTCCCGGACCTTTCCATTCGTAAGTGATTCCAGACCCCGAAACCTCCGTACCCAAAGCGATCTGTCCACCCTCACAAATGGTAATGGCATTGTCCCTGGGAATAGCTACCGGCTTTTTATTCACCAATATCGCCTTAGGTGAAGAAGGCCGCGACAAACACCCGTTGGACTCCACTGTAAGATAAAAAGAATAGCTACCCTCCACATGTGGGCCGGGCAATGTAAAAGAAGGAACAATCGTCGTACCCACCAAAACACCCGAGGGTGGGACGCCACGGTACCAACGGTATATAACCGAAGCACCCGTAGGTGCCACCGAAGAGATAAACATCAGCGCATCCTGCTCACAATAATTGGCCTGGCCGAGTAGCTCCGGCGTGAGGGGCAGATCTTCGATAGGCACTTCGACAACCCCCGTTGCTTTACACCCCGTAATCCCGGTAACTTCAACACTGTAGGAGCCCGCGTTGCGCGAGCTCACATTCGGAATAACCGGGTTTTCCCGGTTAGACATAAACCCGTTCGGGCCAGTCCAGCGATACGTATAAACCACCCCTCCAGGTGCCTGCGGAGGGTTCGCCGAAAGAAAAAGGGTATCAGAACCACACAGCCCAGGACTTGCCGAGGGCTGAGGCTCCAGGTTCTCTATACGCACAATCGTCGAACAAGTGGCAATATTCCCGGACAAATCTGTGATATTCAGCACGATCTGCTGTACCGTACCAGCCTGAAAGCAATTAAAGGTATTGGGGGTCAATGTGCGCGAAGCAATCCCGCAGTTGTCCGTACTGCCCGCATCAATTTCCTGTACGCCCACAACCGGATTCTGCAGGCCGGAAGGGTTGATGAACAGGGTCGAAGGCTGGCAGCGGGCAACCGGCTTTTCCCGGTCTTCAACTTTAACCTTATAGCTACAGGTGTCCATATTCCCTGCTGCATCGCCGATTATAAAAAAAATTTCGGTGATCCCTGTATTGAACCGGTGTACAGGCGCAGTCTGCAGGGTATTTATCCGGGTCGGCGGCAAAGGGCTGGCACCCGTCGCATAGTACGTTGAACTAATCGCCGGGAAATTCAGGGCCGTACAGTTGTCACTTGCAGCTAACGGCAGCGGGAGCGCCAGGTTTACCGAACAGGTGCCGGAAGGCAGGACGACCGTCGTATCGGATGGGCAGGTAATTTGCGGGGCTTCCCGGTCCCTGACCTGAACGACAAACTTACAGCTATCTTCATTCCCGCCGCAATCCCGCACAAAATAAGTAATCTGGTGATTGCCCGCCGGTAAATCAACCGTCACCTGGGCAGGGTTGGTAGCCGCAACCCGCTGCCCCTGGCCAATGCTATAAAATATCTGGACACCGTTCTGCTGTGGAAAGGCCGTTTTGCCCAGAATACATTCTTCCCGAATCTGCGGCACCGGCAGCAGAAAAGGGGCGGTACACTTACCACTGGCCGTAGCCAGTACCGTATCCCGGGCACAAACCGAAATCCGCGGCGCCTCAAGATCCATCACCCGGAAAGTGGCCGTACTCACGCTCCGCTGCCCACAAATATCTTCAGCAATGAAATCCACGCGCCGTTGAAGGACAACCTGTCCGTTGGTATTACAACTCACAGGGGGAAGGCTTGCCGTATCCTGCGTACCCGCGTTACGCACGATCCATTTGATCGCACCGCCGCAATTATCACTGGCCATCGCATCCCCGTTCCGTGCAATCCAGGCACGGAAAAGGGAGTCCACGGCCAGTGTCTCCGTACATTGAAGGACCAAATCCACCGCCTGACGGCCAAATACCGGCGGCTGATTGTCGCGGACACGGATTTCCTGCAACGTAGAATCTGTATTCCCGCAGTTATCAAATACATACCAGGTCCTCCGTACTACATACGTATTTGTACAGGAAGAATTGATGATTACATCTTTATACCGAACATTCTGCGGGCCCAGGATATCGCAATTGTCCCGCAAATTGGTCGGACGCCCCGTAACAGAAGGGTCATCGCCAAGTTCACAGCCCACAGTAGTATCCCGTGGCGCTGTAAATACAGGAGCTCGGGTATCCCGGACAATAATCTTCTGGGGGCGGAAATTGGCATTCCCACAGGTATCCTCGGCTACCCAGGTCCTTTGAATCGTATAATCCTTCGTACAACCCGGACCGGAAGGGAAAAGCTGATCGAAATAATACACCCTGATATGGGGGTCACAAGCATCCATAGCCACCGGACGTCCGGTATTCCCGGGATCTGTAGGCCGGGAGCAGTCCATCGTGGTATCCCGGGGGAACTGCTGGAAAACTGGCGCATCGTCGTCGCTGACGACGACGACCTGTCGGTATGAAGCCGTATTCCCACAACCATCCCTCGCCAGCCACGTCCTCGTAATCTTATAGGCAAAAGGGCAATTACCGCTGCCTTCGACCGTTTCGTTGAAAATTACCGTATCGAGCGCACAATTATCGGTGACTACGACAGAAGAACGGTCGGGCACGGGATCCTTGCACCCCAGGCTAAGACTATCGGCCACGGTGGAACGAATGCGCGGGGCCTGGGTATCCGTAACGATGAAGACATAGCGAAGGGTGGTGTCCAACGAGCCCGCACCTGTAACATGAAAGGTAAACCGCAGGGTATCCGCACAGGTGCCTGGAAAAGTATAGACAGGCGGTGGCAAAGGCGCGACGTTGACCGAGCTCCCCGGGAAAGCCGTCGCCTGCAGGAACAATGTTGTGGAGTTGATCCACGTCGAATAATCCCTGGCGGCAGAATCACATACCACGCGGGTCGTATCGGCAATACTGAGGCCGTGCGCAAAGGCAGCACCCGGCGATGCCGAATAAGCCGGTCGCAACGCACACAACGTAAATATACTGATGGAGGCGAAAAACAGCCACCAGCTCGTTTGGCTGTATAGTTTTTTCATAGTATTCTCAAAATTTACGGCTACGATGCGGGAGCATGTAGGTATCCGTATGAAACGGGCTCTGAGAACAAAAAAGGGCTTTGCCGGAAATATACTCAGGCCGGATTTTTGGGAAATTTTTTATTATCATGGGATACGCTGTTTTTGGGAAAACCGGTCGTCAAAGTTAGGTTAAAGTTCCGATTAAACCTTATAAAGTTCAAAAAAATCAGTATATGAGCCACAGATTTGCCTTTCGGACAAAACGGATACACGCGAATTATTCCTTTTAGGATAGATGGCCTACACTCGGGGGGTCGGCCCGGTGAAAGGGGAACACTTATATTTTACCCTTGTCGCTTTCTTTCGGTTTAGGTTGATCGGGGCGCTTTTTATCGGTGGTATGTCTATCCAGAAAACGATTAATCGTTGCAATATCAAAATTAGAGGTGACCTCACCGAGCTCGTTAATATGAATCTCGAGGCCTTCCAATTCCTGATGTATGGAATCTTTCTGTTTATTTTTTTTCTTTCCCGCCATATTTTGAGGTCTTTTATAATTACTGAATACTGCCCGGCTGAAAAGTCAGGATAAGCCCAGGAAGGTATCAAACAGGCCGGTTGCACGAGTTATCCGCCGGCGAACTTCCACCGGGCCAAGTAACGCAATCATATCTGCTACGCCCGGCCCCTTCGTCGTACCAATCAGGGCAATACGGAGCAGGGGCAGTAGATCGCCTGCTTTCAGGCCATGAGCCTGCATATACTGGTCGAGTGCCCCTTGTACCGTCGCTGTATCTGGCACCGGCAGTGCGTCTATGACACCTGCCAGGGCCAGTATCTGATCTCTTAGCGCTGTGTTCCACTTTTTTGCTACGGTTTTTTCATCAAAAACCGTGAAATCTTCCAGCAAGCAGGCACCATTGACCCAAAAATCGTCGAGCAATACGGCCCGTTCTTTCATCAGCCCGCAGAATTGCTCCAGGAAACCCTGCTCCGGGAAGTAGCCTTTCCCTTCGATCAAGGGACGCACATGCCAGGCCAGCGCTGCATTCCCGCTTTGCAGGATATACTGCTGATTGAACCATCTGGCTTTATCGTAATCAAAACGGGCACCCGAACGTCCAATTTTTTCGATATCGAATGCGGCAATCAGCTCCCCGATATGGAACATTTCCTGATCGGTGCCGGGATTCCATCCCAGGAAAGCCAGAAAATTGATTACTGCCCCAGGAAGGAAACCCGCTTCGCGAAATCCGGTAAACGAATCTTCCTCCCGCTCTCCTTTCCACGAGATGGGGAATACCGGTATGCCCAGCTTGACCCCGTCCCGCTTGCTAAGCTTACCCTGCCCGGTCGGCTTGAGGATAAGCGGCAAATGCGCAAATTTGGGCATTCCCCATCCAAATGCCTGGTAAAGCAGTACATGGTGCGCCGTACTGGGCAGCCACTCTTCGCCACGGATCACATGGGTAATCTCCATGAGATGGTCGTCCACAATATTCGCGAGATGATACGTCGGCATACCATCCGACTTAAGCATCACCTTGTCATCCAGCTCATTGCTCTGGAACTGAACGGTGCCGCGCACCAGGTCTTCGACTACAACGGTCTCATTTTCAGGCACTTTTAGGCGGATTACCCACGCATCTCCTGCAGCAATACGGCGCCGGACCTCCTCTTGCGAAAGGGTCAGGCTATTGGATAAACGCATACGGGTCGCACTATCGTATTTAAACACCGTCCCACCTTCTTCCTGTGCCTGTACCCGCATTTCTTCCAGTGCTCCGGGGGTATCAAAAGCATAGTACGCCTTCCCCTCTGCCACCAGTTCCAGGGCATATTTCAGGTAAATATCCTTGCGCTCCGATTGCCGGTAGGGACCGAAAGGGCTGTCCCCCATCCCGGGCCCTTCGTCAGGGAGCAGGCCCAGCCATTCCAGGGACTCCAGGATATATGCCTCGGCACCGGGAACATATCGGTTCTGATCGGTATCCTCGATACGCAAAATAAAAGTGCCCCCTGTTTTGCGGGCAAAAAGGTAATTGTAAAGAGCCGTCCGAATGCCTCCGATATGGAGCGCACCGGTCGGGCTCGGGGCAAATCGAACACGGGTACCAGACATGGTGAACGGTTTAATTCTTCAAAATCGCGCCGCAAATTTGCGGAATTTTTACCACAGTGCTATGGTTTTTTATCCAGGCCTTTTGGGGGCCGGAGCCATGTTATCGCATTATAGCGTAACAGACCACAATGATTTTGTTCAGATCCGTGTTTGAGGTTGTTGGAAAAAGCTGAAGTTGTGTAAAAAATCCAGGGGCTGTCCTAATGGACGCCTTTCCCACCGATTTATCGAACCAACCCCATTCCGCTTACCCCGGGCATACGCATTTCAGAATTATTAATCAAAAGCAAACAAGTAGGATTTTTTGCAGCAATTTCTATCAAAATTGTGGCTTTTATGGAACTAAAAAAATAAATCGCTGTTTAATGCCCTAATCGGAAAATAAAATCCCCTTTTTTCGCTTTATGGACGATTTGAAAAAAGGTTTGATAAAAAAACCCTGGCTGGCAGCATTTTGAAACGTATATACGTTACTAATTATAATCCATGAACATTTAAAAATTACATTATGTACTTCATCAAGTCACCCCAATTCGTCAGGAATCTTTTTCCGAACTTCACCTGGCAGATTCCTACTACCGAAAAGCGTTTATTCCTGACCTTCGACGACGGCCCTGTCGAGGAGGTCACACCCTGGGTGCTCGGTTGCCTCGCGGAATATGATGCTAAAGCAACTTTCTTCTGCGTAGGGGACAATGTGCGGAAGCACCCAAAGATTTTCGACCAAATCAGGGAGCAGGGACATTCCGTGGGCAACCACACGTTCAACCATCTCAACGGTTGGGCTACGGAAAACATCCCGTACTTCCATAATGTACGCCATTGTGCGTCCCTGGTAAAGTCCGACCTGTTCAGGCCGCCCTATGGCCGCCTTAAGCCCAAGCAGGCACAATTCCTGCAAAGACACTACCGGGTCGTCATGTGGGATGTGCTAAGTGGCGATTTCGACCCGGGGATTTCCCCGCAACAGTGCCTCGCCAACGTAGTACACCATGCAGAACCCGGCTCTGTCATCGTCTTCCACGACAGCCTTAAAGCCAGGGAACGCCTCGAATTTGCCCTGCCAGGGGTGCTCGAACACTTCTCAGCGCTCGGATACCGCTTTGAGGCGCTCAACGAACACAAAGCGGTAGCTACAGTACCCGAACGAAAAATCGCCTGAGCTACTGCCTGATCTGAAAATGCAATGCTTTATTCATAAAGAGGCTGCTTCTGCAATGCAGGGGCAGCCCTTCTTTTTAAGACTTGTTGCAACGGGTCTCGTAATGGGAAAATGCGTTATCGTTGCCCGCTGCGAAGGCTTTTTGAGGAAACATCCTGGGCTTTTCACACAATCTCACAGCCTCGGCTTATGAGATAACGCCTACAAGTTCAACCAATACGTCAGCTTTAAGACCAGTGCCCTGGTCTTATTGACAAAGCCATCGGGAAAATAATTGTCGGTATAGACGACAAAAAGATCTGATACAGGGGCAAACCGCCACTGGAACCGGGAGTTGATATTGATATTATCTATCTGATTGTTGTACTGGACAAAAGTTGTCCAGAAAACACTTTTAGAAAAAGTAAAATCAAAACGTGGCCCGATCAGGAGCAGATCCGCATCGGAATAAGGGGCGGGCAGGCGGATACGGTTGGCGCTGAAATCGAGCGAAACGACCGCATAAGGCTGAAAACGGAAGTTAAGCGCGCCTGACAGGTTGAGGCGGGAACCATTAAAATAATCCCCACTTCGGGTTTCGAGCCTGAAATTGACCTTTTTCCTGAAATCAGAAGTAAATGAGGCAATGATGAGGTTCTGATTGTAATCCGTCCCTTCCGGGAGCTTTACCCCCCCCGTATTGGTAGGATCAAAAGGGGAAAAAAGATAGACATATTCCCTGCGCGTCCGGATATTGAACATCGCAGTATTCTTGAACATAATGCGGTAAATGAGGTTCGCATCCCAGTCGGTGACACCATAGCGCTGATTGCCCAAAGCATCAAAATCAATACCAAAGCTGTGGCTATTGACGGGGCCTTTTTTCGGGAAAATACTCCTGAACGTCGTGTGTGCGATGCGTTGATAGCCTACCCTTCGCGCAAAGCCGGTCTCAGGGTTATAGTTTTCACCTACCGACTGTACCGTGAGGAAAACTTCCCAAAGCTGGGTACTGTAGCTCATCTGTGCGCCGGAAGCGAATGACTTTTGGGCCTGATCGGGCTGGAAAGAGTGGTGATAAAACGCCTTGCCCGTCCATTTACTGTCTTTAGAAGCAAGGTTGTAATCCAGTCCAAGTACGCGGTTGAAATCATATCGTTCATCGTCCAGGCCCGCATTGATATCCTGGTCGAGGATAGGCTGTTTGCTCACTGCGATTAGTCCGATATTGGAACGGCTGAACACTTTCCGCTGAAGGGCCGCGACAGAATAGTTGACGGAGGGCTGGCCAATGGACAGATCGCGTGCGGCCTGCATACTCAGTAACCCGAGGCGCCAGTTATCATCGAGCTTACCACTGACGCGCGCGCCCAGATAGATGGGATTCTGCACATTCTGCCCTGTGGCCTCGTCCCGGGCCACTCCGATACGCCGGGAGAAGAAGGGCCTCAGCCGTTCGATACCGAAATTGCTGAACAAATCGGCGTTTTCGAGAAAAAACTGACGGCGTTCCGGGAAAAAAATTTCAAAACGGTCGAGGTTGGTGACCTGTTGATCCACCTCCACCTGAGAAAAATCGGGGTTGACCGTCAGGTCGAGGTTAAGTGCGGGGCCCAGACCGATTTTTGCATCGCCGCCAAAAGAGCTGCCGCGCTTGGCTTGTCCCCCTTCCAAACGATTTTCGCTGTAACTGGCCGTTGCAAAAGGGATAGCGACGACATTGCCCCCTGGTTTTGGCAGAGGTTGCTCCCAGATGAGCTTATTGGCAAAAGCGAGGTTCATGATCGGAAACTGCCGGGGTGTTTGCGGCCATACCGAACGCTCCCCATACTCGCTGTCTATGCGGTAAATCTTAATATTCCAGGTTTTACTGCCTTCTTTATACCGCAGGCTCTTTAATGGAATCGCAAATTCACCAATCCAGTAACCCTCATATTGCTTCCCGGTAGCATACCAGCGGTTGTCCCAGCTCAGGTCGAGATCAAAGCTCTCGTTTCCCCCGTTTACGACCAAACCTTCCCGCTGCACACCGAATGGATTGACCCCAAACTGGAAAGCATTGGTGTTATCCTGGAAAGGATCGAATACGATCACGACGGCATCATTGGCCTCGCCACGGAAATCCCTGCGCAGGGAGGGCGTGACATAATTGCGTTCATCGGGGAGATTGTACATCAATGCCCCGATGTAGATATAATCCTGGTCGAATAAAATCCTGACGGATGTCTGACCTACCGCCAGACAGGTATCGATGGGGAATTGCTGGAAGAAAGCCGAAGCCCCCCTCGCCCGACCCCAGTCAGGCTCGTCCAATAAACCGTCAACCCGAATTTCAGCTGTAGTACGGGGCGCAAAGAGGGTGTCAGGTGTTTGAGCGCGAAGCGCAGAAGTCCACCCCAGAAAGATACCCAGGGCAATCCACAATGTCCTTATCATGTCTGTTCAAGTGTTCAAATTTGTCCTTTCTCCAGTGCATGGCAGCCCCGCTGCCCAAATATCCGGACGACTTCGATCAGCGGAGCGAAGCGGGGGTCCTGCGTGAACCCTTTTTTATACCGGGCATAAATTTGCTGGACGATTGCCCCGATTTTAAATATCCCGAAGATATAATAAAAAAGGAGATGATCCATTTGCCGGCCTGTTGTGGCCGCATAGCGCAGGGCAAGTTCCTGCCTCGACAAGTTACCGGGCAGCCAGGTGAGATTGCCGACGGATGCCGAGAGCAGCTTGGCTTCATAGCCTTCCAGCCAGTAGGCCAGCGTCACGCCCAGGTCCATTAGGGGATCACCGACAGTACACATTTCCCAGTCCAGCACCGCCCGGATTTGGGCGAGGTCGTCGGGATCCAGTACGAGGTTATCATACTTGTAGTCGTTGTGAATCAGGGCGGGCGCACCATCATCCGGCTGGTTTTCGGGCATCCAGCGTGCTAGTTCGTCCATGCCGGGTATGGTATCCGTCTCTGCTTTATAGTACCGCCCGATCCAACCGCTTACCTGGCGGCCGACATATCCCTCGGGCTTGCCGAGTGCCGCCAGGCCCGTAGCATAAATATCCAGGCGGTGCAGTGCCGCGAGGTTGTCAATAGCCGATGTAGAGAGTTCCCGCATCAGCGCAGGGGAAAGTACAATATCTTCGGGAATGCGGTTGCGCAGGATTACCCCTTGTACCCGCTCCATCAGATAAAAAGGAGCGCCCAGCACTGCCGGGTCCTCACAATAGCACACTGGCCGGGGTACACGGCCAAAAACCGGGTGCAACAAACTCAACACCCGGTACTCGCGCCCCATATCATGGGCGCTTTTGATATCGGCCCCAAAAGGCGGCCTGCGAAGCACAAAATCGCCGTGGCTCGTTACCAGCAAATACGTAAGGTTGGAATACCCGCCGGGGAATTGGCGGATTTCGCGGATTGTAAAGGTATTGCCCAACTGAATCGCAAGGTATGCACTCAGTGCGTTTTGGTCGAGTCCCTCGCCGGGCCGTATTTGTTTTGCTTCGTCCAGCATCTTCTGTTCAGTTGTTCCGGGATTTCAACCCATAGCTCTTCAGGATTTTCCGGGCAAGCGATGCTTTGTGTGCTTCATCCGGGCCGTCGTATATCCTTGCCCCACGCTCTTCCCTGTAGTAATACGACAGCAACGTATCATCTGTGACGCCGAGGGCACCGTGTACCTGAATGGCGCGGTCAACAACCTTTTGAAGGACGTTGGCGGCAAAAAATTTGATGGTGGAAATTTCCATAGCGGCAGCGTGCTGCCCCTGCTCCTGTATCTTCAATGCCGTATGCAGTACCATGAGCCGTGCCGCATCAATTTCTGCCCGGCTTTCCGCAATCAATGACTGCACCATCTGCATTTGTCCTAAAGCGCGGCCCTGTGCAATCTCCCGGTCAGCAGCACGCCGGCACATCAGGTCAAAGGAACGTTCGCATATCCCGATCCAGCGCATACAATGGTGGATGCGGCCCGGCCCGAGACGCTCCTGGGCAAGCATGAACCCTCCGCCCTCCGGGCCCAGCCGATTGGCAACCGGTACGCGGACATCGGTATAACGTATCTCTGCATGGCTATGCCACCCTTCGCCCGCATGCCCCATCACCGGGATATTGCGCAATAGCTCAAATCCCGGAGTATCCGTCGGTACGATAATCATGCTCGCGCGAAGATAGGGGTTCTCCGCTTCGGGGTTTGTCACCGCCATTACAATCGCAAATGCCGCGCCATCTGCAGCGGTAGTAAACCATTTATGCCCATTAATGACGTAATGGTCGCCATCTTTCACCGCCGTAGTACCCATCATTACGGGATTGGAGCCGGCAAGCCCGGGTTCTGTCATAGAAAAACAGGAGCGGATGCTGCCTTCGAGCAAAGGATTCAGAAAACGCGCTTTCATAGAGGCATCCGCATATTGAAGGAGCAACTCGATATTTCCCGCATCCGGCGCCTGACAATTGAACGTGAAATGTCCAAATGGCGACCTGCCCAGAAGCTCGCCGAGCTGGGCAACTTCCATCAGGTTGAAGCCT
Organism: Lewinellaceae bacterium; assembly: GCA_040382095.1. GTDB lineage: Bacteria > Bacteroidota > Bacteroidia > Chitinophagales > Saprospiraceae > JADJPL01. Next base: position 11,780 of record JBEIGB010000022.1, on the reverse strand, counting down.
GCGCCCCCGTGTGCCTCGGAATGATAGGGGTTCCAGGCACCTATCGCCCTGACCTTATTTTTTTTCGCCCTCAAAATAGGCTCGAGTTGTTTGAAAGGGATTTTCGCCCACTCCGCCTCGTTGGGAAAAATCTCTTCTTCCATGAAAGTTTTTACCCTGGGATAAACCGCACGTAGCCGGTCAGTGGCAAAAATATCGAGCATAACTAAAAAATTTTGGCGAATATACTAAACGATTTGCAGGAATCCGACGATTGCCGGACGGGATTGTACGGATTTAGAAATGATTGGGCGCATACCGGGTGCAGGGACGTACTTTACCCATACATTTTTAATAAAAGACTTTCGCCGCATAGCTAAAGCGCGTAACTTGTGCATTTCAACCATCATGCCATGCGTACTTTCCTCCTGCTGGCCCTAACTGCCCTGGCCGTATCCTGTGAACTCCTGTCCGGGTTCGAAAATACCGAAATACCCCCATACGAGGTGGAAGTAGCCCTTCCCATCGTCAATTCAACGGTTGCCATCGGCGAATTGCTGGAGGGGTTTGAAAGTGTGGCCGATGCAATCGCTATGGACAGCTCCGGCATCCTGCACTTCAAATATCAAGGGGATTTGATTACCCGCTCCGGTGAAGAAATTTTCAACAGGATCGGTACTTCGCTTCCCCCTATCATTCCTTTGCTTTCCGACAACCTGACGCTACCGCTCATTCTTCCTGCCGGCGCCATTCTGGAAAAAGTGGATCTCAAAGCAGGCAATTTCAGCTTTTACGTGGAAAACCCCAACCGCGACCCCGTCCAGGTACGCCTTACCCTCCCCGACCTGCGCCGCCAGGATAAAGCTTTTGTAATCGAGTTTTCGCTTCCGGGCTATAGCGGTACCGGGCCCCGCCCAAGCACTACCAATTCCGCCGCCCCTGCATCGCTTGCAGGCTACCGCGTCCTGCCCGTCAACCAGGCTATACGCCTCCAGTACCAGGCACTATCCCCCAAAGGAGAGCGCCTGCAACTCAGTCCTTTCGTCATTCAGCTTACCGGCCTTGCCTTTTCCTATTTTGAAGGCTATCTCGGCCGCCTGCTCTATGAAGGAGAAAAAGATTCCGTAAAAATTGACTTTTTCGATACCCGCTACATCCAGGGCAATATCCAGTTTGCAGAACCTAAAGTCAGCTTTTCCTTTGAAAATTCGATCGGTGTGCCCACCCTCGCCATCGTCAATACTTTCGATATCATCAACGTCAAAGGGCAACGTTTGGCCGTACAAGGCCCTGCGGTACAGTCCGGAATCCCTTTCCCTTTCCCCGGCCTTAATGAAGTAGGCCAGGTAAAACAAAAAACGTTTGACTTCACAAAAGAAAACTCCAATATCCGGGAACTCATGGCCTCCGGACCGGTGGCGGTAGTCTATGATGTTGATGCACTTACCCATCCCAGTGGCAATAATGCAGAACGTGGCTTTGTGACCGACAAGAGCTTCTACCGCGTCAGTAGCACCGTTGACCTGCCATTTGTCGGCCAGGCCTCCGGCTTTGAAGTGGACCAGGATTTTTCCCTTGAATTATCGGACTTTGCCTCAGCAAAAAAGGTTGCACTCAAGCTGATCGCCGATAACGATATCCCCCTGGACCTCGATGTACAGGGCTACTTCATCAACCGCAACGGACAGGTAGCGGATTCCCTCCTACCTGCTCCCGACCGCCTCGTTAAAGGTGCCCTTGTCGGAGCAAATAGCCTGCCATTGTCTAAAAGCTCCAAAATCACAGAAGCCCTTTTTGAGGGCGAACGCCTGAAAAGGATCCTCAATGCAGCTCAACTGCGCATAAAAGTTGTCCTTTCCACCGACAGCAACCGGGGTAAGGATGTCAAAATCCTTTCCGGACAGCGCCTCCAGCTCAGATTATCTGCGCGTGCAGTTTTGTGATACCGATGGCCTGCACCGCCGCCGCCTATGCGCGTATGCTGAATTGTACACCTCAATTTTTTGACCTATGATCCGTCTAATCGCGACACTTGCCTTCATCTTCTCCTGTACTGCCGCCTCGGCCCAGGCAGACCTCGGCATTGCCGCCATGCCGGGTATTTGGCAGGCAGGCTATGCCAACCCTGCTGTTTTCCAGGAGCACCGATTCGTCATGTCCCTGCCGGGCATACACTACGATATCTCCGGCAGTGGCTTTGCCTGGGGCGACCTCGTCGTTCAGGGGGCTAACGGTCAGAAGCGCCTCGACCCAGACCGCCTCATCGCCAGTCTGAAAGACCGCAACCTGCTCCGGCAACAATCTGAAATGCCCGTTTTCGGCCTTGGGATTTGCGGCAATTCCTGGTTTGTCAGTGCAGGCTTGCAATTGCGCTCTTCCGCAAGGCTGGCGTTCCCCCGGGAGCTGGCGCAGCTCTTGTGGAATGGCAACGCCCAGTTCATCGGACAAACTATCCCTTTCGGACCAGAAGTGAATGCCTCCGTATTCAATGAGTCCTTTTTGGGCCTCGCGCTGCGCCCTTCTTCAAAACTAAGCATCGGCGCCCGCATCAAGCTACTCAACGGGGTGTTCAATGTATCGGCACTCAATAGCCGTCTCATACTGACTACTGGAAAAGATGCCTACGAGCTCCTCCTCGACGCGGACTATCAGCTTAATACCACTGCCGGGTTCACGTATTCCGGACTGGACTCCCTTGCATTGGACGACGTACGGCTCGGCGTCGCTGGCTTATTCGGCGACAACCCCGGCCTCGCAATGGATTTCGGAATACAATACCAAACAGGGCCACTCACCATCCATGCCAGTATCCTCGACCTCGGCAGCATAAACTGGAAGAAAGATGCCAGTAATTTATCCCTGAACGGAACCTTCGAATTTAAAGGGATGGATCTTTTTCAGCGGCTGATCGAAGGTAGCGCCACAGGACCCGTCAGTATCCTGGATTCGCTGGACGCTCTTTACGATGTGCGCCAAAACCAATCCCCTTATCGCACCACACTGCCTGCCCGCCTCTTCCTGGGGGCAGCTTACGCGCTCAACGACTTCGCTCAGGGTACAGGTACTTTACTCTTCGAAATGGATGCAGGCAATATTTATTCCGCCTTTGCCCTCGGCGGAAGGTTACGTGCCGGAAAATGGGCCAACATCGGCTTACTTTACTCCATTCGGCATGGCAGGGCAAACCACCTGGGACTGAATGCCGTCCTCAACGCCGGCCCAATACAGATTATCGCCGCTACAGATCATATAGGGGCCTTTCTACAGCCAGAGAAAGCGCGACAGTCCAATCTCCGTCTCGGCCTCAACATGACTTTTGGACGTATCGAAACCGAGTGACCCATCGCAGCAAACCTATTTTAGCAGCTAAAAAACTTGCTTCAAAAACAAATTAGGCATATATTTGCATCCGCTTTAACAACAAGCGTACATCCTAATCGGCGCGGTAGCTCAGCTGGTCAGAGCGTGCGATTCATAATCGCAAGGTCGGGAGTTCAAGCCTCCCCCGCGCTACTCTTCCCCTTCCGATAAATTGTTCAACCTGTCACGGTTCAAAAGTATGCGCTGACGGCTGGCACCCCCAGGCAATATTTCAACGCCAACTCCGCTCATTTTAGTTAATGTTAAGGAAATACTCCGTCGGTTTGGCCATCGGGAGCCGTTCTCTGGCAAAAAGACCAAAATAAACAGGTGATCGTTTGGTACAGAAACTATTAAGTTGAGCACGAAGCTAACAAATGGAATCGGAACACTTGTTACGCAACGGCAGTGGCGTTAGGGCTTGAATGAACACTGTTTTTATGGGACATCTTCTTCTCAGATCGCACTGGCAGTTCACTCGGTAATTTTAATTATTTTACGCGTCAAGACCCCATCCGGAGTGGATAAGCGCGCGATATAGGTACCCGAAGGCCATCCCTTGTCGCCCATATCGAGTTCCAGCAGTCCTGCGGCCACTTTCTTCTGGTGTGCGCTATGGACCAACTGCCCCTGAAGAGTAAATACCTCGACCTGCAACCATTCCTGGGCCCTGGGAAACTCGACCTGAAGGCGGGCCTGCCCGGAAAAGGGGTTGGGAAAGACACGTGCAGTGTACGGCAGCATGATTTGCCGGGAAGCGCTCACCGCCCCAATCGAGATACAGTAATCTTCTACCTCACCAAAAAAATCGTTGGAAAAGCTACATGCGGCACCGGGAATCCTGAAACGCATTACTACGCGCATTCGGGTGACCCCGGTTTTTGCAGTGGCGGGCACATTGACGATACCGCTTACCGAGTCCCGGAATGCCTGGCCGGAATCGAATGCGGTTTCCTGGCTGGTAAGAAACCCATCCTGGTTATAATCAATCCATACCGTCCAGTGTTCCTGGGAGCTAAAACTTGGAAAGCCCGGTGCCAGAGACAGGGAATACAAATTTCCAGGCTGCAGGGTAGTCGTTTTTAAACCAGTGAAATCGCCATAGCCATTTTTTCCGCTTCGGTGCTCAAAATCGTGAATTTTGACCCGGGCGATCCATTCCTGGGCGGCATTTTCGAGGGTGACATTATTGGGCTTGCAATAGTTCAGTTCGAGGCAGGCACCGCAGCCGCGCGAGCGGAACGAAACCAGCGGCCCGAAAGCCGATCCCTGACCGGCCTCACATTCCGTACGGATCTGGAATTCATAATCTTTGCACGCAGTAAGATTGCGCAGACCGATATTATTAAATGCCGTTGTTGCCGTCAGCCAATCCGGGCTTCCCTTGATGCGATAACGCACGCTATAGCCCTTCGCAGCCGTGACCGCATCCCAGTTGACCAGGGCATCCCGCTCACTGATGAAGGGGATTTGCACTCCTTGCGGCGGGACACAGCATCCATCGGTCGTAAACAGGAGCGATGCTCCAAAACCGGTGCTATCGGAACGGCAGACCGTTTTGACCTGCACCTCATACGGAGTACAAGCACTCAACCCAGCCAATACAACTGGAGCGCGAACATTAGCCACGGTAGTCCAGGCCGTAGTGCCCGTCCGGCGCCAACGGAGGTCAAGCCGGGCAATACTGTCGTTGGTGATCCAGGAGATATCGGCAGTGGTTTCCCGTATATTTTCCGCAGATAACCTGGAGGGTGGTGGGCAGTCGCTACAGGTACCCAACAACAGCCGGAGGCTGTTGAAAATATTCAGCCTTCCTCCGGTAACTGTTTTTCCCTGTAACGCAGGGGTCGGCTCGACACCTGCCAGAAGAAGTGATTTGATAAAAAGAGCTGCTCCGGGAGGGTCCGTTTCGGCTAAGACAGCCAGGGAAGGACACTTGGCCGCATAAAGCAAGCCTACCGCCCCGGTCACCTGTGGTGCTGCAAACGAAGTCCCCTTTTCTATACCATAGCCATTATTAGGCGTAGTAGAAAGCACATTTTCCCCGAAAGCGCCCAGATCAATAGAAAAAAGCCCGAAACCGCCCGGGGCCTTCATGCCCTTATGGTCAACGCTGTTTACAGTGATAAGATAATTACTCCCACACCCGGTAGGCATATCCCCGACAGCATCCACGTCAATATCCTGGGAAGTCTCGGTAGCAGCGATATTGATGATACCTTGTCGGCCAAGGCTATCATAGAAAGCACACCAAATAGGATAATCTGCGGGTTTTGCCCGGCTGATCCCCCAGGAGGCATTGGTTGCCACGACAAAAGCACCTTCCTTACCCCGGGAATCGTTATAACGCTTGCGCTGCCTGTAGGCATAGAGATATGCCTGGATGATACGGTCTTCCGAAACCGCCCCAAACCCACCGACCACGTGCATAATCTTGACGTTCCAGTTGACCCCGGTAATCCCGATCCCATTATTGCCCCGGGCACCTGCGATCCCCGAGACCGGCGTTCCGTGGTAATTGGCATCGCTGATCTGGGCATTGTTCCGGATCGTATTCCAGCCATAATAATCGTCCACATAGCCGTTATTGTCGTCATCCACCTGGTTGTTGGGGATTTCGCCGTGGTTGGTCCAGAGATTTGGGCGGAGGTCCAGATGGGCGGTGTCCAATCCATTATCAATAATACAGAGGACAATCGTATCGTTACCCGGCGAGATACCCCCCGTTGAGATATCCCAGGCGAGCGGCATTTGCAGGTCTATGCCGGGTGTCCCGCCAGACTGGCCTATATTCTGGAAGTACCACTGATCCTGGAAACGCGGATCATTCGGCAACGCAGAACGGAGATAGGCGATGTGGTTGAACTGCGCCATTTCCACCAGGGGATCCCGGCGGATTGCTTCGAGGAGCGGCTTTTCGTCCACTTTTGTCCAGTCGAAATAAACTTTCCATAAGTTCATTTCTTCCGCAAGGCACTGAACGGGCCGGAAGCTTGGGGGATACCCGCGCAGCCGCCCTATCTTCTCCATATTAGACGCGGGCGTTACACCAGGCTTGAACTGCACCAGGATTTCCCCTTGCACATGTGTCAGTTGCTGTGCCAGTGCGGGGCTTGCCGCGATGAGCGCGAAGCACAAGACGCATAGCAAACGCATAGCCATCCCTTTTAACCGTTCATAGATGCAAGGAATTCATCATTACTCGAAGTCGAAGTCATGTGGCGGCGCAGGAACTCCATCGCTTCATCGGGCTTCATATCGGCGAGGTGGTTGCGAAGGATAAACATGCGCTGCAGGGTATCTTTGTCGAGCAGGAGGTCATCGCGACGGGTACTTGACTTAGTGAGGTCAATTGCCGGGAAGAGCCGTTTATTGGCCAGGTTGCGGTCGAGTTGAAGTTCCATGTTACCTGTGCCCTTGAACTCTTCGAAGATAACGCCATCCATTTTGGATCCGGTATCTATCAATGCGGTGGCGAGTATCGTGAGGGAGCCTCCGCCTTCGATATTACGTGCAGCACCGAAGAATTTTTTCGGTTTGTGGAGGGCATTTGCCTCCACACCTCCGGAGAGGACCTTTCCGCTGGCTGGAGCGACTGTATTATACGCTCTTGCCAGGCGGGTAATGGAATCGAGCATGATAATCACGTCATGGCCACTTTCCACCAGTCGCTTGGCTTTTTCCAAAACGATCCCTGCCACGCGGACGTGGTTGTCGGCGGGTTCGTCGAAAGTCGAAGCCACCACTTCGGCATTAACGCTGCGCTTGAAGTCGGTGACCTCCTCCGGGCGCTCGTCCACCAGCAGTACGATGATATAACACTCCGGGTGGTTTTTGGAGATAGCGTTGCACAAGTCTTTAAGTAAAAATGTTTTACCTGTTTTGGGCTGTGCCACAATCAATCCGCGCTGGCCTTTGCCGATCGGCGTAAAGAGATCAATCATTCGCGTACCCATATCCCGGCCTGTAGGGGAGATCGTCAGTCTGAATTTTTCTGTCGGGAAAAGTGGGGTCAGATAATCGAAAGGCACGCGGTCGCGGAGGTCTTGTGGATCCCGGCCATTGATTTTCGAAACTTTCAACAGGGCGAAATATTTTTCGCCTTCTTTAGGCGGGCGGATAGCCCCTTTGACCGTATCGCCGGTACGGATACCGAAGAGCTTGATCTGAGAGGGGGAGACGTAGATATCGTCAGGGGAAGTCAGATAATTATAATCTGCCGAGCGCAGAAAGCCGTAGCCATCGGTCATCATTTCGAGGACGCCGTCCCCTTCAATGATGCCATCGAGTTCAATATCGAATTTTTCGGGATCCAATATTTCGGGTTCCACGGATTGGAGCGCTTCCGGCTCTGCAGGGTAAGTGCCGGGCTCTGGGCGGTTTCTTTCTTTTTCCTTATCGCGGTCTCTGTCGCGGTCGCGCATCGGAGGTTCGTTCCGGTTAAAAGGCTGGCGCTCCCGTTGCTCCCCTCCGAAGGTACGTTTTTCCGGGCGGAATTCCTGGCGTGGCACTTTTGGCATCTCATCTTTAGGTTCCTGTTGTGGCGAGGGCTTTGACTGCTGTTGCTCGCGCTCATTGAAGGGCATACGCTTGCGTAGGCGTGGTCGGCGGCTCGAGAAACCTTTATCGTCATCATCTTCCTCCGATTCCTCGCTACCGATAGCCGGCGACATTCTGTCCTCGTCTTCTGTTTCGACAGGAGGGGCGGGAGAATAATCCATGGGCAATTCTTCTTCTTCTTCTTCCTCTTCTGCCACTTCGAAAACTTCCCGTGGACTACTTCTCAAGGGCTCCTGGTCAGCATCATTAGACGGGATATCCTGGTCAGGTCCCTCTTCCTCTTCTTCTTCCTGTTCCTCGCCCTTTGCACCAGTAGCCTGGTAATCCAGGATTTTATATACGAGTTCTTTCTTATTCAGGCGTTTGTAATTTTTTAAACCGATTTGTTCTGCCAGCTCGCGCAGCTCTGGCATAAGCATGTCATTTAGTTGAAGAATATCCAGCATAAGTGGTTTCTTTTAAAAAAAGCGGGTTGGTTGTGTGATAGTTAAAATGTGAGGACAACAACGACAAAGGGATTAAACGGGGCTTCCTGCGACCGGGGCACGCAATGAGGCGCACAAAATTACTCCGCAGGGATTTCGCCCCAGAAGCTTTTCCGATTTATTCAATTGGAAGAAAGCTGGATTAGGAAAAAACGGTATAGTCTGAATTTGTTCAAGATATAACGTCCTTGGAAAGGAATAGTTGTATCGCGTGCAAATTTACACTATTTTTTAAAATCGCGGCTACTATCTTTGCAAAAATTATCAGCGCTTAAACAGAAGGGCGTATCGCAAGCGATAATCTGGCTGCAAGGAGCGTCCCTTCCATCAACAGGCTTGTCGTGACGGGGCAGCGTAAAGGAAAAAGCTTTCAAAACGCGTGATCCTCCCCGCGCATCAAGTTTAAATAAAGGTAATCATATTATGCTGCAATTACAAACGATACGCAACGAAAAAGATCGGGTCCTGGAAGGCTTGAGCAAGCGGAACTGGGACGCAAACCAAACGGCAATCCTGGATAAAGTCATTGATCTGGATGCCCGCCGCCGGGCATTACAGACCGATATGGATAAGTCGCTTGCCGAGCAAAACCGATTCTCCGCCGAGATCGGTGCCCTGTTCAAGCAGGGAAAAAAAGAAGCGGCTGAAAATCTGCGCGCCCAGGTAACTGGCTTGAAAGAGGCTGTCGCCGTACAAAAAGCAGAGCACGACCAGGTCGTCCTCGAAATCCAGGACCTGCTGTTCATCATCCCTAATATCCCTCATCCATCTGTCCCGCCTGGCAAGGGTGCACAGGACAATATGGTCTATCAGGACTGGACAAAGCCCTTCCCTGTACTACACGATGGGGCCCTCCCACACTGGGAGCTGGCCGCTAAATATAAAATCTTTGACCTGGAGCTCGGGGTCAAGCTCACCGGTAGCGGCTTCCCGGTCTTTCGCGGGAAAGGCGCCCGTCTGGAGCGTGCGCTCATCAGCTTTTTTCTGGATGAAGCCGTAAAAGCCGGCTACGAAGAAATTATCCCCCCCTTAATGGTAAATGAAGATTCCGCCCGGGGAACGGGGCAACTCCCCGATAAGGAGGCACAGATGTACTATGTGGAGCGGGATAACCTCTACCTCATCCCCACTGCGGAAGTCCCCGTGACGAATATCCTGCGCGATACGATCCTCAACGCAGATGAACTTCCGGTCAAAATGGCCGCATACACGCCGTGTTTTCGCCGGGAAGCTGGCTCTTATGGGGCAGATGTGCGGGGCCTCAACCGCGTACACCAGTTCGACAAAGTGGAAATCGTACAGGCCGTACACCCTGCCCAATCCTACGAGGTACTACAGCAAATGCTGGCCCACGTCGGCAGCCTGCTCGACCGGCTCGAACTGCCCTATCAGATCTTATTGTTATGCGGCGGCGATATGGGCTTTAATTCTGCAATGACATACGATTTCGAAGTATATTCCGTTGCCCAGCAGCGCTGGCTGGAAGTGAGCTCGGTATCCAATTTCGAAACCTTCCAAAGTAACCGCATGAAACTGCGTTTCCGGGAAGGTAAGGAGACCCAACTGGCGCATACCCTCAATGGCAGCGCCCTGGCCCTGGCACGGATCGTCGCAGCCCTGCTGGAAAACAACCAAACACCCGACGGAATTGTTATTCCTGAAGCATTAAGGCCCTATACGGGCTTTGACCGCATCGCCTGACCATCATTTTTTGAAAAAGGAGAAGGCCTGCTGCCTAAAATCCTTGTATAATAATTATGTTGAATCCGAACAGATGTGTTTTAACAGGGTTAGTATGCGGGCAAAATATGCTAAATTTTCCAACCTCAGTGTTTTCGGGAGCGTGTGGCTCCGGGCTGCTTTATCAAAATAAAATCCAGCCCGGGCAAAAAAGTACTGTTGTAAAGCCGTGAAAAAAATTTTGCAACAAACATAATAATATCAAACGATTATGATTTCTTACTATGGTTATATGGCCCTTGCGGGCGTTCTGTCCCTCGTCGGCCTGGTCATCAGCCAAAAGTTAAAGGCAAAATTCAGCCGGTACAGCGCAATGCCCACAAGCTCCGGGCTGAGCGGCAGCGAAGTTGCCCGTGAAATGCTCCGCCATTATGGGCTGTACAATGTTCAGGTAGTCGAAACACATGGAGTCCTTTCAGACCACTACAACCCCCTCACCCGTACCGTAGCTTTGAGCGAAGCTGTTTTCCACAACCGCAGCGTAGCCGCGGCTGCTGTTGCAGCACATGAGTGCGGACACGCAGTACAGCACGCCCAGGCTTACAAGATGCTGCAGCTCCGCTCCCAGCTCGTACCCGTCGTAAATTTCTCGGCAATGGCTCAGCAATGGCTGCTCATTATCGCATTCGTTACCCTCAATACGATGCCTCAAATTATGCTGATCACGATTATCGCATTCGCGATCACCACGGTGTTCAGCTTAATTACCCTGCCCGTGGAATTCGATGCAAGCCGCCGGGCCCTGGCATGGCTCGACAGCAGCGGCATCACCCGGGGCGCAGAACACGAAGGTGCCAAAGATGCACTCTACTGGGCGGCGCTGACTTATGTCTCCGCAGCGCTATCCTCCCTGGTCATGCTGCTGTTTCTCATCTTACGTTATATTGGTGCAAACGATCGATAAGGAAAAAACCCGAATTTTATGCTGCAGGAAGAAGTTAACATTTACATGGACGATGCACGTGAGCACATGGAACGCGCGATCGCCCACCTTGAACACGAGCTGATGAAAATTTCCACCGGAAAGGCCTCCCCGCTTATCGTCAGCGGGCTACTGGTACCTTATTACGGTAACCTGACCCCGATGGGCCAGGTAGCGAATATCTCTGCTTCCGATGCCCGCACCCTGGTCATCCAGCCCTGGGAAAAATCCATGCTCAGCCCAATCGAAAAATCTATTTTCGAAGCCAATCTCGGTGTCACCCCGATGAATGATGGTGAAGTCGTACGCCTTTCCTTCCCCCCACTGACGGAAGAACGCAGGCGCGACCTGGTCAAAAAGACCAAACACCTCGGCGAAGAGGCTAAAGTCAGTATCCGAAATTCCCGCCGCGATGCCATAGAACACTTTAAAAAAGCCGTCAAAGATGGCCTTTCAGAAGATCTCGGGAAACGCAAAGAAGAGGAAGTCCAGGAAATGACCAATAAGTTTTCCCAAAAAGTGGACCACCTGCTGGATGGAAAAGAAAAGGAAATTATGACCGTCTGACCACTGTACTGCCGCCCAATAATGGGGTTGTGTGAAAAGCCCCCGGCAGGTTCTTTGGCGGCTTGCGCCACCAAAGAATATTTCTTAGAGCGCGCCGTTTTAATTTTATTTTTTTTGGAAAAAAAAAGAAAAAAGCAAGCAGGGAAAAAAAAAAGGGGGAGGTAGGG
>JBEIGB010000021.1:0-43684 GCA_040382095.1 Lewinellaceae bacterium | reverse complement strand
GTCCCCCGTCTCCCTCGTCTCCCGTCTCCCGTCTCCCGTCCACCGTCCCCCGTCCACCGTCCCCCGTCCACCGTCCCCCGTCCACCGTCTCCCGTCTCCCGTCCACCGTCCCCCGTCCTACAACGAACGGATGAAGGCCGCCAGGTTTTCGTCCGGGCTCAGATTTAGTTTTTTAAGCAGGGTATGGCGAATATTGTCAACCGTTTGCTTGGAGCGGTTGGTAAGAGTAGCAATGTCCTTGGTATTTTGGTTTTGTGCAATCAGTCCGCAGATTTGGAGTTCAGTTGGGGTCAGGCGGGGGTCTAAGGCCAGCAATTTTTTGTAGAGTTCGCTGTTGATTTGTGCGAGGTTTTCCTCAAACTCATCCCAGGCTTTTGTGGATCTGTTTCTTTCAATCATCCGGATCAAATCCTGCAGCACTTCTTGTGCCGGATGGTTAAAGTGGGGGACCAGTTCGGTTATTTTTTTGCGGATTCCATCTAATTGCTCGTTCATATTCGCGATGAGCAGGGCTTTCCCTGTCACCTCCCGGCCTTTGGCCATGATATTTTCCTTGAGGTTGTCATAACGCTGCCGCTCCAGCTCGGCCTGAATGGCCGTATTGCGCTTTGTCTGAATAAACAGACCGACAGCCGCGAGCAACAGGAGCAAAACGGCAGCTAAAACGGTAGCTATCAATTTTTTTTGCGACTGTTGCCGGATCACATCATTTTCCAGTTCGGAGATCTGCCTTGCGCTCTTTTCTTTTTCGTACTGATTTTCAAAATCCCAAACGATCTTCAGGGATTCGGAACTGGCCAGTTTTTCGCTTATTTCCACGTTTTTTTCAAAATAATTCAGTGCCTTGTCTGCATCTCCTATTGCTTTGTATGCGCCATAGAGTACTTTATACAGCGATGCTTTTTCATAAGGCATATCATAGGGTTCCAGTTTTGCCAGGGCATTCAAACCTGTGGTGATGGCGATTTGCGGCTTCCCTGACCGCTGGTACAATTCGCTCCGGGCCATTTCCAGGAGCATCAGGCCATAGTCAATATTGTTTTTTATGCAATAGAACTCTGCGCTATCGAAGTACATCTCCGCAAGGTCGTACTTTTCTTCCATGATGACCAGGTTGCCCAGGTTGTAGAAATTTCTGGAAAGCTCAAATTCGTCGTTGGCTTTTTCGGAAAGTTCCTTGCTTTTCAGGTAATACGCTTTTGCCTGCGCGATCGAATCCTGGTTTTTATAGGCAAGGCCCATATTGCCGTAGGTAGTGATCAGTTGCCCGGTATTGTTGTTCTTCTTATTGATCGCACTGGCAAGATTAAAATACTCGATCGCTTTCTTGTAGCGTTTCATATCCAAAAAAACGATCCCGATATTGTTGTAAATGATGGAGAGGTTGTCTAAATTCCCACTGGCCTTGTAGAAATTAGCGGCTTTCACGAACAATTTGATCGCCTCCAGGTTTTCCCCCTTCAGGTTTTTATTGTTGGCGATGTTGCTATACAAATCGGGTATTCGATTCTCGAGTTTGTTCGCTTCGGCAATACGCCTGCCTTTTTCCAGGTGGATGATGGCGGAGTCGTATTGCATCAAATTGTAGTTGGTAGCGGCGATACCGATCAGTGCCAATACCTGTATATCCGCTTCCTTCAGATGTTCTGCCAGCGCCAGCGATTTGCGGTAGAAGGCGGCCGATTCCGCGTTTTCACCACGTCCATGTAGATTTTGCCCAACTGATAGCATATTTTGCAACGCAATAAATCGCTGCGGGCGGAATCCGCCAGGGATTTCGCCTTCGAAATGCCACTATCGTCTTTGCTTTCTGAAATTAAAATGGATATTTTTTTAGACAACCAATCCCCGGCTTCCTCCGGGTTCTTGTAAGATTGTCTGACTATTTTCTCCAGATAATCCCATTGGGCAGCAGGGTTCAGATCACTATATTCTGCATTGACCTTCGTCGAATCGAAAGGTACACGGATATTATCCCGCCTTTTATATTTTGTAGCCTCTCCCCCGTCACACTGAAAAAGAAATATGGTCAGTGTTGCCAAAATGGTTGATCCAATAATTTTTTTGAACATCGCTTAGAGTTTCTCCTTCATTATTTACGCACAATCCAGCCTGGCAAACCCAAGGCTTTCAAAGATAGGGATTATAGCCCATAACCCACAGTTGCTTCATTACAGACAAAGCAAAATCAAACTACTTTTTTTCTACTATTTCGCAGCCGAACCCCTGCTATTCCCCCATAGAAGACCCTAAAAAGCCCCCTTTTTCCTGTGGATACATCCCTGGGAATGATTTCCCGGCCCTGCGACAGCCGCGCGATGGCTTCCAGGCCAGGCTCGCCACTTTGCCTGGCCCTTTCGACAACCTCATCGAAATACACCTATTTTCCCGCTCCCCGCTTCATCCAGATATATACCGGCGACCCGGCGCTGAGCAGCAGGAAGCCCCAATATACGGCCTCCTCCCCCGAGCCGGCGATGGCCCACAGGGAGAACAAAAAAGCGATAAAGCCCACATATACCCCTGGCCTTAAAAATACCCGGCTACCGGTATCGGACAAGGCTTTTGCAAGATATGCCAGGGCACAAAACAAATAGGGGACCAGCACAGATGCGGTAGCCAACAAAAGCATAAACTGAAAGGTATCCACCAGGCTTTTGTGGTAGTTCATCGCCATCAGACCTGAAACCAGGAAGCTGGACAGGACAATCCCTGCGACAGGTGCGCCCCGGGGATTTGTTTTCTTAAAAAAAGCAGGGAAAATAAGGTCGGCCGCTGCTGCCATCGGGACCTGGCCCTGCACCAATATCCAGCCGTTCAAAGCCCCTACCGATGCAATCACGGCACCTGCTGCAACCAGATAACCACCGGTAGGCCCCCACAGGATCCTTGCAGCATCTGCATAAGGTGCCTGGGACAACTTCAGGGACTCCGGCGGAATCAACCCCATGATGGCAACGGAGCCACCGATATACACCAGGGCGACAATACCGGTACCCCATAAAGTAGCCCTCGGGATTGTCGTCTCCGGATTCCGGATCTGGCTTGCCGGTACCGTAGCCGATTCTATCCCCAAAAAAGCCCAGAGCGTCAGGGACGCGGTGGCCGTGACGGCACCAAAAAACGACTGATCGCTCAGGTTGAAGGGGCGAAAATGGGACAAATCCATAAAAAACAAGCCAAACAATGGAACCAGGACCAATGGAAGTAACTTCAGCATGGTCGTTGCGCGCTGAACCCAACCAGCTTCCCGGATACCCCGGGTGTTCACCCATGTCAACATCCAGATAATCGCCAGGCCGGTTATGCCGCCGGCAAGCGGTTCGTATTTTAAAACAGGAAAAAATACCCCTAAATAGCTGACTGCCGAAGTGACAATCGCCGCATTACCCACCCACACCGATACCCAATACCCCCAAGCAATCTGAAATCCAATAAATTCGCCAAAGGCGTCCCTGGAAAAAGCATATGGCCCACCTGCTCCGGGCCGGTCCCTGCTCAAACGGGCAAATACGACCGCCAGACTCAGTGCTCCTGCAAAGGCACATAACCAGCCAAGCAGACTGACCCCTCCGTAAACTGCCAGTGAGGCAGGCAATAAAAAAACGCCGGAACCTATGGTATTGCCTACCACAAGGGATATCGCCGTACCCAGTCCAGCCTTGCGCACAGATGTTTGTGCCTCCTCCATTCCGTATCCTGATTGTGAAGTGAAAGATATATACAGCAGGGCCACTGAGGCCTGATAACGGCACTTTCTGCTTTTATCAGGCCGGAGGGGGGGGGGCGAAAAAGCCCCAGGGCTTTCCCAAAAGACATTTGGCGGCGAATACCACCAGATTAAGGCCGGGGGCTTTTCACACAACCTTTAAAATATTTTTTGGAACGCCGTTTTCCACTGCGGCAATCATCGCAATAAGTCCAATATAATGAGAAAATGTTATTTTGCCGCAGAATATAGAAAATAAGTTTTTTACCAAAACCTGCAGGATTCCCGGGAATGAAAAGGGGGTTTCCCGGCAGCCCCTCTGTTCACCTGAGCGGAAACGCTATTTAATCCAACCTGTATGAAACCTTTGGAAATCGAAGCAGACATCACCCGCGCCAAAACCCTTGAAACGCGATATTATAAGGAAAACCAGTTCTTCGAAGCCGACCGGGAACGCATATTCAGTCCGAGCTGGCAGTATGTCGGGCATACTGCTTTGGTACCGGATGCCGGTAGCTTCCACCCCGTCCCGCTGCTTTCCGGCTACCTGAACGAACCACTGCTCCTTACGCGCGACAAAAGCGATACCCTGCACTGCCTTTCCAATGTATGTACCCACCGCGGTAACCTTCTGGCCTGGGAACCCGGTAAAAGCAGCCAGCTGCGGTGCAGGTACCACGGGCGTGTCTTTCAACTCGACGGAACCTTCACCTTTATGCCTGAATTCAAATCTGTTGAAGACTTCCCCTCCCCCTGCGACCATCTCCATCGCCTGCCGCTCTTCAAATGGGGGCCGATGCTATTCGCCCAGGTTGCCCCGGGAGAGGGGCCCGAAGCTTTTTTTGACGATATGATGAAAAGGGTCGGGTGGCTTCCGATAGACCGCATGCAGCTCGCACCCGAAATGGCGCAGGTCTTTGAGGTAAAGGCTCACTGGGCCCTGTATTGCGAAAACTACCTGGAAGGTTTTCATATCCCCTTCGTCCACGGCGGTCTGAGCGCGGTACTCGATTACGCCAGCTACACCACTGAAATATTTGCGAAATCCAATCTCCAGCTGGGTATTGCCAAAGAAGGTGAGCTGTACTTCGAGCTTCCACCAGACTCCCCTGATTTTGGCAAAAAGGTAGCAGCCTATTATTTCTGGGTTTTCCCTAATATGATGTTCAATTTCTACCCCTGGGGATTATCGTTTAACCTCATAGAACCTCTGGCGATAGACCGCACCCGGGTCACCTTTTTGCCTTTCGTCTATGACAGCAGTAAATTAGAACAGGGTGCAGGTTCGGGCCTTGGGCAAGTCGAAATCGAAGATGAGGAGGTCGTAGAAGCTGTTCAGTTGGGTATCCGTTCGCGCTTCTATCAATATGGGCGCTATGCCCCCGAACGCGAGCAAGGGACCCACCATTTCCACCGTCTTATTGCCGGAGCTTACAGCGGCTATTCTCAGAAGTCTGGGCATGTCTCATAAGCCCCGTTACACGAGCCCATGTGTTCTGGGAAAGCGCCCAAGGGCTTGCTCAAAGCACTAAAGCCTTACCTCGTCATAAATTCTGGACACCTTAAATCCCATTTTGCGCACTTGTCGCGTGGCCCGACTATTTGGATCAAGCAGTGGATTGGTGTGGTTAAAATGAATGAAATGGATTTTTGCCTTTTCCCGGGGGGATAACCCTTTAAATTTAGCCATACTTTCAACAACAAAAGGATGGGGAATCTCCCGGATATCGCGGTAGCCGATCTCGGCCGCATCGAAAAAAGTAGCATCCAGAAAGGCGTAATCCACTGTGGCCAGGAGCGCGGTGATATCAGTATCCCACTTCTCCCATTTATCGATATCGGGCAGAAATATCGCCGCCTTGTCCTTTCCGCAGATCCGGAATCCCACCGTCTCGGAGAATTCGTCGCGGTGCGGCACCAGGAAAGGGGTCACTTTTAAATCTGGTGTGAGGACAATTTCCTGGCTGCCCTGCAAACTCCGGAGCGCGATATTCCCCAGGCCTACGAGCTGGCTCCAGGGTCCGTTGTTTTCGAGGTATGCGCGCATCCGTGGCATCGCAAAAACAGGGGCCTGGCGCGCGCCCAGTGCCTCCCTGCCAAGATACATCAACCCGGCATAGTGCCCAATATGCGCATGGGTAAGCAGTATGCCGTCGGGTATTCCGCCGGCGAGAAAGGGCGCCCGTGCTTTTAATGCCTCGAGCTGGGCCGCAATATCCGGCGTCGCTTCCATGAGAAAGGCTTTCCCATATCTTTCGTCAATCAGGCCAAGGGAAACGACCTTCCGGCCAGGATCCGGCTTTTTGAACAATGCCCTGCAGCATGGCTTTGTACAACCGATATGCGGGGCACCAGCATCCTGTACCGTTCCTAAAACGATCAGCCGCTGGGCGCTCAGCCCAACAGGCATTAGTCCGGTGTACAACAGGGACAAAAAAACACCAAGAGCATTGAACGTTATTTTCATCTGTGAAGGTTACGTTTAAGATTATAATTTCTACTTTTAATCCGCCCGCAGTAACCTGGCCAGAGGCTGCCAGCGGTTTTGGAAATTCTTACCGCTCCAAGCTCCTGAACTCCGGGCACAGTATCATCCACGACAGGGCTTAAAATCCGATTCCTTCATCGGAAAATGTAAACCCTGAACATTTCAAAAGCACAATTTACCGGAAAACAAACTAAATTGCAGCCATATTTAACCCTTGTTCAAAATAAGATTATGCAGGACAGCCTTACCGTTTCTATTGATGCCCCCACTGGCAGTGCCTCTATTGGCGACAGCCAGACGATTGTCCTTAATCTCCGGGATGCCATCCTCCGGGACAGTAACCTCCTGGACAGCCTGGTGCAAATTGTCGGGGCCTCCGATCGTATTGCCGGAAAAATGAACCCTGGCACCAGTTATATCGCCCTCATGGCCGTTGTCATGCTCCTGACCGGAGTACTCGGGGGGATCGCCAATTACCTCAATTCAAAACCGGAAGAACGCCATTTCTGGAAAAGTATGGTCATGGGTGCCATCGCTACGATTACCATCCCCCTTTTCCTCAAAATCGTGGACAGCAACCTTATCTCCGGAACATCCATTGATCCTTACAGTATCCTGGTCTTTGCGGGTTTCTGTGTCCTCGCCGCTTTCTATTCAGCCAAATTTCTGGAAGGACTCTCTGGTAGGATATTGCAGAATTTACAGCAAAAGGTCGAAGAAAATGCTCAAAAACTTACTGAAACGGCTGCCAAAGTGGAGCAAACCGATCAAAAAGTTACCGAAACGGCAGAAAAAGCGGATATGATGATGGACATACAGCTGCCCGTCGTTCCGGCGGCAGCGGAGGCAGAAGAAGCAGAAGTAAGCCGGGGGTTCCTGATACCCGAAACCTCCGAAATACCCAAAGGACCTAAACCCCGGATATTAGCTGCAATGGGGAGTACCCTGGAGACCCTGGAGACCCTGTACGGCAAAACCGGGCTGAGCCAGGAAGACTTGCAAAAAGCCCTGGACGAACTGATTAAAGAGGGGAAAGTGCGCAAGGTCGTACATCGGGGCATCAATGTTTTTGGAAAAATAACCGGATAAAGCCATAACCTTTCCCATGCCGGAGTACCTCGAAACGGAACGCCTGCAACTCGTGCTCTGCGATGCACCGCTTTGCCGCGCCATCCTGCAGGGGGACAGTGTGTTGAATAAGGTGCTGGACACCGCAACCGCCCACGGCTGGACCGAATTTGGGCCAGCCATCTTTGAATTCACCCTCGAACAAGTTGAGCGCGACCCTGCCAGCGCCGTCTGGTGGTCGTACCTCATCCTCCTCAAATCGCCCAGGACCCTTATTGGCTCCTGCGGCTTCAAAGGCCGGCCCGACCGCTACGGCGAAGTGGAAATCGGATACGAAATCGCTCCCGGCTTCAGAAACGCCGGGTATGGCACCGAAACTGCCCATGCCTTGATTGGCTTCGCCTCCGGGTTTCCGGAAATCACCAGTATAAAAGCACATACCCTCCCTTTTGAAAGCCCTTCCACCGCGGTACTCAAAAAATGTGGCCTCACCTATCTCCAGGATATTTTCGACCCCGACGAAGGGGAAGTATGGCAATGGAAACGCATGCTGCGAAATCCCGGCGGACTTGGCCTGTAACTATTTTTCCGAACCAAATAAGACTAAAATATGGACAAAAATTTGCTTAAAGAAGAAGCCCTGTTTTACCATGCCAAAGGAAGACCAGGCAAAATCGAAGTCATCCCCTCTAAAGAAACAGCCAACCAACGAGACCTTTCCCTGGCTTATTCCCCAGGGGTGGCAGAACCCTGCCTGGCAATCGCCGCCAACGTCAGCGACGTCTATCGCTATACGGCAAAGGGAAACCTCGTAGCTGTGATCAGCAACGGAACAGCAGTACTGGGATTGGGGGATATCGGCCCGGAAGCCGGCAAACCAGTGATGGAAGGCAAAGGCCTCCTGTTCAAAATCTATGCCGATATTGATTGTTTCGACCTGGAACTCAATACCAAGGATATTGATGAGTTCGTGCGGACGGTCAAAATCCTCGAACCTACCTTCGGCGGGGTAAACCTCGAAGATATTTCCGCGCCCGCCTGCTTCGAAATCGAAGAGCGCCTGAAAAAAGAACTCAATATCCCGGTGATGCACGACGACCAGCACGGTACCGCTATTATCAGCGGGGCAGCTTTGCTGAATGCACTGGAACTGGTGGAAAAAGATATCTCCAAAGTCAAATTGGTGATCAGTGGTGCAGGAGCTTCGGCGATTTCCTGTACACGGATTTACGTCGCTCTGGGCGCAAGAAAAGAAAATATCTTCATGTTCGACAGCAAGGCACTTATCCACCCCGACCGCAATGACCTCGACGGGAAAAAATCAGAGTTTATCAATGGTGCAGTCCCCGCCGATACCTCCCTGGCTACCGTCCTCGAAGGAGCAGATGTATTCATCGGCCTGTCCAAAGGCAACCTGCTGACGAAAGATATGATCAAAAAAATGAACCACGACCCCATCATCTTCGCCATGGCCAACCCCACCCCGGAAATCAGCTACGAAGATGCCATCGAGGCAAGGCCCGATTGCATCATGGCGACCGGGCGCTCGGACTACCCTAATCAGGTCAACAATGTCCTCGGGTTCCCTTATATCTTCCGCGGCGCCCTCGATGTAAGGGCAACGGAAATCAATGAGTTTATGAAGCTTGCAGCGGTAAAGGCACTGGCAGAACTGGCCAAAAAACCCGTCCCCGATATGGTCAATATGGCCTACGGCAATGCCAACCTCAAGTTCGGCAGGGATTATATCATCCCCAAACCAGTGGACCCCCGCCTGATTACTACGGTAGCGCCTGCCGTCGCCAGAGCCGCCATGGATTCCGGTATCGCCCAAAACCCCATTTCCAACTGGGAGAACTACATCGCCGACCTCGCTATGCGCCTGGGCAATGATAATGCAATCTCCAGGGTCATTGAAACCAAAGCAAAACAGGGTGGTAAACGCCGACGCGTCGTATTTGTGGACGGCGAACACCTCACCGTCCTCAAAGCCGCTCAAGTGGCCCTGGAAGAAAATATCGCAAGCCCCATCCTCCTCGGCAACCGCAAACATATCGAATCCCTCATTCGGGAATACAATATCGCCCTGCCGGGTGTCCCGATTATAGACCCCCATATCCCGGATAACCCGGGCGAAGCGGAAAAATGCAGGGAATATGCCCAACGGTTCTACGAAAAACGCAAGCGCAAAGGCTCTACCCTGCCCGAATCGGAAGATATCATCAAAAGCCGGAGCTACTATGGCGCTATGATGGTCGAAATGGGCGATGCCGACGCTATGGTCGGGGGCTTGTCCAAAAAATATACCTATACCGTTAAACCAGCCCTGCAAATTATCGGCGCACGGGAAGGGGTGAAGAAAGTCGCCGGTATGCACATCGTAATTACCCGCCAGGGACCCCTCTTCCTGGCAGATACAACCATCAACCATTTCCTGAATGCAGAAGATATCGCCGATATCACCGAGCTGGTCGCCGAAGAGGTTGAAGCACTCAATATCCAGCCCCGCATCGCCTTACTCACCTATTCCAACTTTGGCTCGGTGCCAAAGGGCGAGTCCGCAATCATGATGCGGGAAGCCACCGCTATCCTCCATCGCCGGCATCCCGACTGGATCGTGGACGGGGAAATGCAGGCCCACATGGCCCTCAACCCGGAAATCCGCCAGCAGTTCTTCCCCTTTTCCAAACTGGGCGACCAACGTGCAAATGTGCTGATCTTCCCGAACCTGTCGGCTGCCAATATCGCTTATAACCTCCTCAACCACGCGTCTAAAATGGATATCATCGGCCCAATCCTGCTGGGACTTAAAAAACCTGTTCATGTATTGCAGCTCGGCGCTACCGTAAGGCAAATCGTAGATATCGCAGGGCTGGCCGCCTATCATGCCAGGAAAAGCTGACCCCCGGGGTTCGTTCAAAATGGTATTTAGCCGCGTAAGCTGCGTACGGCGGTAAAAGCCTTGGGACGGTTATTTTTTAGAGAGGGCTCTCATCCGTATGAGGCTGTCTCATAAGTCCTTTGGCGGTGCAAGCCGCCAAAGGATATTCCTTAGAGTGCCGTTTTCATTGATTTTTCTTCGCAAAATCGATGAAAACGGCACTCTAAGGCAATTTTGTTCTGCCGCCAAAGGACAGCCGGAGGCTTTTTATACAACCCCGAATACTTATTACACAATCCCAGTATTGATGAGCCAGGCCTTTAAAAAATTTTACAGAAACCCTGTAGTTCTAATGGCATCCTGCAACGTTGTGGCTATTTGTACGTTATATAATATTTAGCCGTTCGTTCCTGGAGACCGGGATTGACAAAACGTATTTAAATGTTTTTTATGAAACAAAAACTCCTGATGCTTCTGTGCTTGTTCCCGCTCTTCGCCCAGGCCCAGAAAATACCAGGCCGCGACAGCCGTACCGAGCTCCGGGAAATTGATTTTTCCAGCCTTGCAGGCTGGGCACTGGAAAAATCCAATAATTTCGACCTCCAGACCCGGCAACCGTTGAACAGCGAAAAACCCACAGAGCTGATCCTACAGGCGGGCAGGCTGGACTTTGACCACCCTACCCCTTTCGTTTCCTTCTCCGCAGCATGGCAGGAACAGGACGATGCACCCGATAATACCCGCCTGTTTGTCGCTACCTCCCCAGATCATACCAGCTGGTCGCCATGGCAGGAACTGAACCCCGATCCACACGCGGTGGAAGTACGGTACAGCTTCTCCTCCGAGCTGCTCTTCTTCGATAAATCCACCCGATTTTATCGGCTAAAAGTTGTCTCCAACCTGCTGAAAAAAGGGGATTTTGTAGAGAAAATCCTCGTGAACTGCTTTAGCCCGGGCGAACGCCTCCCGGAAAGCGCCCCTGCGCAACCAGTATCGTCTGAATTGGCCGGATCGTCCCTTGTATGTCCCTGCCCCCTGCCGCAGTTTGTAAACCGGCAAGGCTGGAATTGCCCGCAGGGCGCCACATTCCCTTCCATCACTAAAGTTACCCATTTAATCGTCCACCATTCGGCAAGTGCGAATGTAGCCAACGACTGGAGGGCCGTGGTCTTGTCGTTCTGGAATTTTCATGTCAATACCAACGGCTGGGCAGATATCGGCTATAACCTGCTCATTGACCCCAATGGAACCCTTTACGAAGGACGCGGCGGCGGAGAAAATGTCACCGGGGCACATTTCTGCGGAAAGAACGGGGGCACCATGGGCATTTGTATGATCGGCACCTATACCAATACCCAGGCCAGCGAAGCAGCCCGTAAAACCCTCGTGGACGTTCTGGCATGGAAAGCCTGCCGCGACAATATCAACCCCCTCGAATCTTTACTGCACACCAGTTCCGGTCTGAACCTGAACAGGATCTCCGGGCACCGCGATGGCTGCTCGACCGAATGCCCGGGCGAACAATTGTACCGCACCCTGCCCGATATCCGCCTCGCCGTACGCGATAAAATCAACGCGTGCAACTTATCTACATCAGTCGCACAAATCCCCGGCCTCGAATACCTCCGGATTTCCCCGAACCCCCTATCCCCGGGAACGGCCTGCATGGCAGAAATCTCCCTGCAAGCCCCGGCCAACCTGAGTTATCAGGTCTTTGATGCGGCAGGGCGGCAAATCGCCCAGTCCCAACAATTACGCCTCCATGGAAAGCAAACCTTTCCCGTCCCGGAACTGCTCAACCAACCAAATGGCTTTTATTCCATCCAATTCCGGCTGGACGACCAGACCATCGCTTACAAGGTAATTATCGGCAACCCTTAAAATATAAAGGTTATGCGCAAATTTTCCATTTACTTCACCGCGCTCTGTCTGATCCCAGGTTTCCAGGCCAATGCACAGACGGTCACCTGGTCAGAACATGTCGCGCCGATTATTTACCAACACTGCACCTCCTGCCATCGGCCAGGTGAAATTGGCCCTTTTCCTTTGACGAGCTACCAGCAAGCCGTCAACTGGGGGCAGATGATCCGCTACGTGACCGGCATACGCTATATGCCCCCCTGGAAGCCCGACCAAAAATTCGGAGGCGATTTTATCGGGGAAAATTATCTGACCGACGACCAGGTCGCGACGATAAAAGCCTGGGTGGATGGTGGTATGCCAAGGGGCGATATCTCAAAAGAACCGCCCGCCCCGGTTTTCCCCTCCGGATCACAAGTGGGCAAGCCCGATATGGTGGTCTCTTTTACCCAAAAACACCTCCATAAAGGAAATAACCAGGACGAATACCGCTATTTTGTACTGCCAACCGGCCTGAAAGAAGCCAGGGACCTCATCGCACTGGAAATGCGCCCCGGCAACCGCCGGATCGTCCATCATGCGCTCGTCTGGGCAGACACGACAGGTGCCGCAGCCACCTTAGATGCACAAACCCCGGAGTATGGCTATACGCCTTCGGGAGGGGCAATCAACCTGGCTCAACTGAGTTTTCTCGGTCAGCAACTACCCAGTTATGTGCCCGGTCTTCAACCGACGATATTCACTAACCAGATGGCGCAGCGCCTGGGACCTAACAGCGATCTCGTCGTTCAGGTACACTACGCGCCTACCACTACCGACGAGCCCGACTCCTCATCGTTCAACCTCTTCTTTGCCGAAAAACCGGCGAGCCGCTATGTGCGCTCTTACATCATGCTCCCATTTAATTTGCGCAACGGCCCTTTTGTAATCAACGCCAATTCCGTACGTCAATTTCATGGGGTTTATCGTACTCCTATTGATGTAAGCCTGGTCGGGATTGCACCCCATTGCCATCTCCTCGGCAAAGACTGGAGAATCTTCGCCATTACGCCTACCCGGGATACCATCCCGCTTATTCAGATAAAAGACTGGGATTTCAACTGGCAGGGAGCCTATCATTTCAAAAAAATGAAATTCCTGCCTAAAAATTCCGAAATCCACGCTTATGCTACCTACGACAATACGCTCAATAACCCTTTCAACCCCAATAACCCACCCAGAACGGTTACATGGGGAGAAGGCACGAGCGACGAAATGTACTACCTCCCCCTGATTTGGGTGCCTTACCAGCCCGGAGACGAAAATCTCAATATGGAAAGCGTAGCGACCAGTGAAAAAACCGTTTTCCATTTCAACCAAAACCGGCTCTACCCTATCGCCCCAAACCCGGTCCGGGGACCTGTGAATATCGGATTCACGCTGTCGGACGCCCTCGACGTCAGCCTCGAGATCCACGATATTCAGGGAAGGGTTGTCGAGCGGGTCCTGGGAAAGAATCGGTTCCTTGCGGGTGAACATATCCTTCCATGGGATACTTCCCACCTGGCTGCGGGTGTTTATCAGGCCGTGCTGCGCACAGAAGGGAGCGTTCAGGCACAAAAATTCGTTGTGCCCTGAGCATCCCGGGCACTGGATTTAACGCGCAACGACTTTCAGTAGCTGCTGTACCACCCGGGCTTTTTCGATGGCATTGTCTAGGCTCGGGTCAACGACGGTTACGTGGCCCATTTTCCGGAAGGGGCGTGTCTCGGTTTTACCATAGAGATGGACTTTTGCACCTGGTATCGCCATTGCCGACGCAAGCCCATGGTAATGCACTGGCCCATGGTATCCCGGCTCGCCCAGTAAATTTACCATCACCGCAGGAGTATGCAGTTGCGGGTCGCCAAGCGGGAGGTCGAGGATTGCCCGCAGATGTTGTTCGAATTGTGAAGTATGACAGCTATCAATCGTATGATGACCGCTATTGTGCGGGCGGGGTGCCACTTCGTTCACCCATAGCTCCCCGTTTTTCAACAGAAAAAGTTCTACCGCGAGTAGCCCGCAAATATCAAAGCACCCCATTAAACGGGTGGCGAGTGCTTCAGCGGCATTTTCCGTTTCCCGGGGCACACGTGCCGGACAAAGGAGGAATTCGACCAGATTTGCCTCCGGATTAAAAACCATTTCCACCGTCGGGAAGGCTACTGTCTGCCCGCTTGCGTTGCGTGCAACGATAACTGCAAGCTCCTTGTCAATATCTGCCATCACCTCGGCGACGCACGGCCCCGGAAGCAGTTTGTGCAGGTCGCCCGCGTCGCGGATTACTGAGACACCCTTGCCGTCATAACCTGCCGTCCGGCTTTTCTGTACAATCGGATACTGCAGCTCCCCACGCTCTAATGCCGCAGCAAGTTCCTGGCCGCTGTTGAACAGTTGGAACGGGGCGGTAGGTATCCCCTGTTCCCTGTAGAAATTTTTTTGCAGCCCTTTATCTTTGATCAGGTCCAGTTTGTCCGGTGCGGGATGGATAATCAGGCCCTCCCTCCACAATTGGTGCAAGGCCTCAGAATTAACATGCTCGATCTCGATGCTCAGCACATCCAGCTTGCGGCCAAACTCATAGACGTCCTCGTAATCATTGAAATTCCCGGTAAAAAACTCCGGAGCGTGCAACCCGGCGGGATAATCGGGGGATTCATCCAGGAAATAAATAGGAAGATGCCAGTTCCCGGCAGCGAGGGTTAGCATTTTGCCGAGTTGCCCCCCACCAAGTATTCCGGTTTTTATTGCTGTGATTTCTTTATTGCCGATCATTTGCTCATTTTTATCCAGGGAAATCAAGGTACTCACCGAGACCTTTTTTGCAAAAGTAACGTTTATTCGAAGAAACAGGTTAACAGACTTATCGCAGCGGGATAAACACAGGTCTAAAATGACTATTTTCCGGCCATACTGCCCTGAAAAATCAATTCATGACTAAGACATAAAACGACAATAATGGATTTACAGGATTTACTGATCAAAGACGCGCAGATTGTCAACAGCGGAAAAATTATTTCAGGGGATGTACTGATCCGTAGGGGGCGTTTCGAAAAAATCGGGGGCATCATTGATGCTCCTGGTGCGACGATCCTTCCTGCCAGCGGAAAACATCTTTTACCCGGTGTTATTGACGACCAGGTGCATTTTCGGGAGCCCGGCCTTACCCACAAAGCCGACATCTGGCACGAGTCCCGGGCCGCAGTAGCCGGCGGCGTTTGCTCGTTTATGGAAATGCCGAACACCCGCCCTCCTGCGCTTACGCAGGAACTGCTGGAGGCAAAATTCCAGGTTGCCGCACAGCGCTCACAGGCAAATTATTCCTTTTTCATGGGCGTTTCGAACGACAACCTCGACGAAGTGCTGCGCACAGATCCTGCCAGGGTCTGCGGAATCAAAGTATTTATGGGCTCAAGCACGGGAAATATGCTTGTGGACAGCCCGAGTACGCTGGAGCGTCTCTTTGCGCAATCCCCTACCCTCATTGCCGTCCATTGCGAGGACGAAGCGACTGTCCGGAACAACGAGGCGGCATTTATGACGGCTTACGGCGAAGATATTCCCGTACATTTCCACCCCGATATCCGTTCGGTCAAAGCGTGCCTGTTGTCTTCTTCTATGGCTGTTGACCTGGCAAAGCGGTTTGATACCCGCCTGCATATCCTACACATCACGACCGCTGAAGAAACCGCACTGTTCCGCAACGATATCCCCCTGCGCCAAAAACGCATCACCTCGGAGGTCTGTGTACACCATTTATATTTCAACAGCAGCGATTACGACCGGCTGGGTGCACTGATCAAGTGTAACCCGGCAATAAAAGAAGAACGGCACCGGCGTACCCTCTGGGAAGCTTTACTCGACGACCGGCTCGATATCATCGCCACCGACCATGCGCCACATACCCTGGAAGAAAAGCACAATACCTATTTTTATGCGCCTTCAGGACTTCCGCTCGTACAGCACCCGCTGCTGCTGATGCTCGACTTTTATCATCGCGGGGAAATCAGGCTGGAAAAAATTGTAGAAAAAATGTGTCATGCCCCCGCAGAATGCTTCCAGATGAAGGAAAGGGGGTATCTCAAAGAAGGATACTGGGCCGATGCTGTACTGGTTGACCTTGAACAAGAGACAAAAGTCGAACCCGGAGGGCTGTACTACAAGTGCGGCTGGTCGCCTTTTGAAGGAAAAACCTTTAAAGGACGTATCGAGTCCACGATCGTCAGTGGAAGGTTAGCTTATCATAACGGCGAAATCATCGAAGGTATCGGCGAACGACTGGAGTTTGAACGATAAACCCCTGCTCCGGCTATTTCAAAACCTGGATCATCTTCAGTATTTGATCGTTCAGCCGCTTAAACGCTGCGAGGTGGCGCTTCTCAAGGTCCGGCAGCTGCGCTGTGGACCTAAGAGAGGCCTCGTACTGTAAGGCTGGCAGCATCCAGGACGCATAGCCGCTGTAGGGGTCCGAAGAAGCATAAAGGGAACGGTACCAGGTGCCGTAAGCCATACCCTTTTCATCGAGGAATGCCCGCTCGGCCTGCAGCAGGGTTTTGTTGATGAAAGCGGCCTGCGTAGTACTCAACCCTTTGCCTGAAAGTTTCCCGTCGAGCAGCCCGTGAAAAGTCTGGGCATTTTTGAGGATGCTCTCGGCAGCGGCAACCATTCCTTGTGCACTATATTCCGGTGCGTAGGCTTTAATTTTCTTTTCTGCTGCCAACAGATGGGTCTTGAGATCAATCCCATACCGGGTCAAATCGAAAGGAATGACCTGTGCATTTGCCATACGCAGTGCCATAATTCCCATGACCCTGGCCACTGTTGGCCCCGATACGAAATCGGGCTCTCCTACCGTCGCGTACCAGTGGAAATTATCGTACAGGGAATGATACATAGTAGGGCCGCCCATCCCTGCGCTAAGACTTGGAATACCCAGGTGGGCGTAAAAACCTAAATGATCAGACCCACCCCCAAGGCTACCGATCCCCGGGCCATCCAGTTTATTGGGCGAACGGTCGAGCCAGTGATCGTACACCATCTGGTCAGAAAGGGCATAAGGAGCCGCTTTCGTCGCCTCAATCATCAGCGATTTCAGGCTGGGGGCTGCTGAAGCGCCAAAGACCAGTCCGGAACAAGCCCCGTCGGCATTGAAATATGCAATTGCCTTTTGATGTAATTCATCCCGGAATTGTTCTACCCACTCTGTAGAGCCAAGGATACCGTGTTCCTCTGCATCCCAGTGGGCAATTTTAATCGTCCGGCTCGGGCGATAACCCTTTTTTACCAGCTCGCCCAGGGCATCTGCAAGAGAGAGCAGCATAGCCGTTCCGCTGTTGGGGTCTGTGGCACCAAATTCCCAGGCATCATAATGGCTGCCCAGGATAATCCACTCATCGGGAAACTCGCTTCCCTCCAGCGTACCGATCACATTTTCCACCCGGGTAAGGTTAATCGTCTGGGTTACTTTGAGGCGGACGGTGAGTTTTTCCCCTCCTTCCATGCGGTAAGTAAACGGAAGCCCCCCCTGCCATGGCTCCGGTACCGGCTGCCCCGACATCCTGCCGAGGATTTCCTTAGCTGCCCCATAGCCAATCGGCGTTACCGGAATAGTATGTAAGCCCTTTACTTCCTCTGGCTTAAGTCTCTTCACCCCAGCCGCCCCATCTGCCGGAAGTGCTGGTTCGAAAGGGGTGAGCGGATCACCCGTATAGTCCAGGGTGAGCAGCGAGCCCCGCTGTATTGTGCTTTCACTGAACATTTTCCCCTCGGGATAAGGCAGCCCCTTCATATATCCGGAATCTTCGGGGTCGGTATAAATAATCAAGCCCGCCGCTCCTGCTGCCTCGGCATACTTCGCTTTATACCCCCGGAAATTGCCCCCGTAGCGGGCAATTACGATTTTCCCCTGTACCGAAACCCCCAGCTTGGCCAACTGCTCGAAATCTTCTTTGGTGCCATAATTGGCATATACTACCTCGGCAGTGACGTCGCCGGAGCCCGAGTAGGAATTCCAGCCAGGATAAGTACCTGCCTGCGCAGAGAAAGGATCGCCCTCAAGAATATATTCTTTATTGTTTAAAGGCACCCGGAACGGGGTGACGATCTCCAGGGTAATGTCCCCAGGCGCAGTGGGCATATAGACATCATAGGGCGGACGCTCGACCCTGAGCCCCGCCTTTTCCATCGCATTTTCAATATAATCGGCTACCCTGCGGTTCGCGGGTGTGCCTGCAAGATGGGGCTCACGGGTCAGCTCGCGGAGATGAGCCTTAAACGCTTCCGGTTTCGGAAGGCCCACAAATAAAGCCTCCAACTTTTTCTGAGCTTCACTGCCTGCCGGACCGAAGCCCGCCTGAGTTTGTGAATATGCCCCAAAAGCCAGGCACATTGATATTGTGGCTAAAACGAATTGCTGTGCGATGTTACCCATAACCTGTTTTATTGAACAAAAGGTATTTCAAAAAATGTACCCTCCACGTTCAAATATACAGGATTGTTAAATTTTTTTTAGAAAGAATACCTATTTTTAAAGGGAAAATCCATTTACACAATCCCACCGCTAAATCGCCTTCTGATTTAGCGGTGGGATTGTGTAATAAGTGAGGCTGTCTCACAAGTCGTTTGGTGGCGAAGGCGGCAAAATTTTTACACAACCTCCGTTCAAAAAATAATTCTTTTCATGTAAAACACCCTCTTTATTCCTGCCTTGCAGGATTTGAACACTCCCCGCCTCCCCCACAAGTACAACCACCACAACCACTCTGCAAATGCTCAAAATGATTTTTGGTACCCTGGCGACGGGCCAGGAACTGCAATGCGACCCAGCCGGCGCACAACAGGGATAATCCCAGGATTCCAGCTAAATATGTGATCATGGTCTTTTGATTTTAATGCGTCCTCAAATGGTGCTGAAAAGCCCGGCAAAACCCATAAATGCCATAGAGAGCAACCCGGCAATAATCAGGTTGAGGGCAGTGCCTTCGATCAATTTTGGGATATCCATGAGCCGTGTCTCTTCCCGGATACCCGCCATCAAGACCAAAGCCAGTGTCACCCCTCCACCTCCGCCCAGGGCATAAACGAGCCCTTCGATCAGCCCGTAGCCCTTGTTCGTTTGGAATAAAGCGAGACCAAGAATTGCACAATTCGTGGTGATCAGGGGCAAAAATACGCCGAGGGCCCGAAATAAATCCGGGCTGAGCTTTTTGATGGCCATTTCAACAAGCTGTACCGTACTTGCAATTACAATGATAAAGCTGATTAACCGCAGATACGGGGCATAAGGCAATATGAAGGTATTTAACAACCAGGCAGAAAGCGAAGTAATCAGCATTACAAAAATATTGGCCAGCCCCAGCCGGAGGGCTGTCTCGAGTTTACCGGAGACACCGAGGAAAGGGCAAAGCCCCAAAAAATAAGCAAGCGTGAAATTATTCACCAGCAAGGTCGAAAAGAAAATCCAAAACAGCTCGGACATAGTTCAAATTTTATCGTGTTTATGGATCCTACCTGTCGCCGCCCCCTGTGGCCTGTATTTTAGCCGGTTGACCCCCAGTAACAGAAAGCCAAGTACGAGAAAACCACCCGGTGGGAGCACCATGATTACCCAGGGCTCAAACCCTTTTCCAAACAAGGGAATGGAAAAAAGCGAACCACTCCCCAAAACTTCCCGGATAACCCCGATGCACATTAATGACAAGGTAAAACCCAACCCCATCCCTAAAGCATCGAGAAACGAAAACCAGACGCCGTTGCGTGCTGCAAATGCCTCCGCACGACCCAAAATGATACAGTTCACTACGATGAGGGCGATAAACGCTCCAAGTTCTTTGTGTACCGCAGGGGCCATTGCTGCCAGAAAAAAATCAATGATCGTGACAAAAGTGGCAATAATCACGATATATGTCGTAATCCGTACCTGTGCGGGAATAACCTTGCGAAACAAAGACACCAGTACGCTCGACCCGATCAATACCGCGAGGGTAGCAAGCCCCATCGCCAGGCTATTGATCGCCGTGTTGGTAACGGCCATCGTCGGGCACATACCTAAAACCATCACCAGGATGGGGTTCTCTGCCCAGAGCCCTCTTAAAAAAGTGCCCCATTGTGTATTTTCGTTTTGCTGCATAGCTATTTATTGTTTAGAGTTGATCTGCGCTGGTGCGTCGCCCAGTACAGGCTTCCATTTCCCGATACCCGAGTTCAGCAGGCCGACCACCGCTTTCGAGGATATGGTCGCCCCGGTAATCGCATCCACTTCGTTCGGCCTTTGCTTTGCCCCCTTTTTGACCAAAAGAATAGTCGGCTCCACCTGCAGTTCCTGAAAATTGGCAGCAAATTCGGGGTCTTTAAAAATTTTGTCCCCCAGCCCCGGGGTTTCCCTACTCTCCAGAATTTTCAGGCCAATAATCGTTTTACTCTCCGGGCGATAACCAAAGAGCCCTTCAATAATATCCTGAAACCCACTAATCCTGGACTGGATAGCATACCCGATAAGTCTGCCCGTGGCATCATATCCGGCAAAAACCCGGTCTCCCCCACTCCCCTCTTTTTGCGGTACCAGCATCCCTGCCCGAAGCTCGAGCGTTTCAAAGCTTTCACACCCAGGTAAAACCTCATAGACCGCTGCTTCCATCGCCCTGGCCTTGGCAGCCTGGATCAAAGGAAGTGTGTATAAATAACTGCCTACAAGGCATGCCCCGGAAACCAGCCCTGCCAAGCCCAGCGTGGAAATCAGGCGCAGCGGGCTCGGCTCCGGAACTGCGGCAGTGATGTTGTTTTCTTTTTCCATATCCTTATCGAATAACAAACTTGTTGGAACGGGTCAGGAGGATTATTCTCCCCGCTTACCACCGGGGTTGCATAAAAGTACTTTCTTTTAATGCCCGTACACCCGGTTGCGGGTATATCGGTTAATGAGCGGGGTCGCGGCATTCATCAACAGAATGGCATACATCACACCCTCCGGAAGCCCACCCCATACCCGGATCAAAACAATAATTATCCCAATCCCTGCACCATATATCCATAAGCCTTTGTTCGTGAGCGGGGAGGAAACGTAATCGGTAGCCATATAAACCGCGCCGAGCAGCAAGCCTCCGCCCAAAATCATAAAAGCAGGTGACGGATAGCGTTGTGGATCAATATAATATAAGATTGCCGTGGGAGCGGCCACGAATATCAGGATAGACACGGGAATCCGCCAGTTGATGATGCGCCGAACAACGAGATACCCCCCCGCCAAAATCAGCAAAAGGGCACACGTCTCGCCCAACGAACCGCCTGTACGGCCAATGAGCATATCCCAAAGCCCCGTCTGCAACCCATCAAACTTCAGCCGGGCCAGCGGTGTCGCCGTGGCAACGGCATCCACAGGATCGCCGCTCAGAAATGGCGGTGCCAGGTTCGTACCCCGGACTGCCAGATAGCGGCCATCCGGATTTTCCCACGTCGTTATCGCAGTAGGAAATGCGGCCTGTAAAAATGCCCTGCCGACCAGGGCGGGATTGAAAATATTCTGCCCCAGGCCCCCCCAGATGGATTTCCCAAGCCCAATAGAAACTACCCCACCCCAAAAAGCCATCCACAGGGGAAACCCGGGCGGAAGGCAGAGGGCAAGCAAAAGCCCGGTGATCAACGCGCTCCCGTCTTTGAGCGCCAAAAATCTGCGTGGATCAAACAACCGCTCGGCCAGCCACGCACCTGCAATACAGGCAAAGCTCAGCAACAAAGCACTCAACCCAAAATAATAATATGCCGCTCCTACAACTGGCAACAGGGAAAATACCACTTCCCACATTATCCTCGGCGTCGTTACCCGGGAATGTAAAAAAGGTGCTGTAGATATGGATAATTCTTGCCCCATTCGCTTGTGTTTTTCCTTTATACGTTTTTTTTGACCCCACCCGCAAGTCCTGCAGCCGCATCCCTCGCCTTTTGCTCCCTAAGCACACTTTTTCCAACTTTAAAACTCTGTACCAGCGGAATTCCCGAAGGGCAGACGAAAGCGCAGGAACCGCATTCAAAACAATCCATGACCTGCATCGCCGCCAGTTCCTCCCAAAGTCCCTTCCTGACCAAAGCCCCCATGCGGGCCGGATTGAGGAAAATCGGACAGGCATCCAGACAATGGCCACAACGGATGCAGTTAAAGGTCTGCAAATCCTGTACTTCCTCCGCCGTGAGCAGCAAAATGCCGGATGTCCCTTTCACCACCGGTACATCAAGGGTTTTTTGGGAAATGCCCATCATCGGGCCGCCAAGTAATATCCGCACCGCACCGTGCGTAAGCCCCCCGCAAAAATCCACGGCCTCCCGCATCGGCGTGCCAATCGGTATCAAAAGATTGGAAGGCCGCCGTACCGCTGTACCAGTGACGGTCACAACCCGCTCAATCAATGGCCTGCCCTCCCGGAAATAATGCGATAACGCAGCAATTGTCCCAACATTGGCTACTAAAGCGCCGATATCAATAGGCAGCTTACCGGAAGGTACCTCGACGCCGAGTAGAGCGGAAATCATCATTTTTTCTGCGCCCTGAGGGTATTTCACTTCCAAAGGCAGTACTTCCAAAGGGAAATCCTGCTTCGATGCCCTCGTGCGCAATACAGCTATCGCATCTGGCTTGTTGGCTTCTATACCGATTACAACGCGTTCTGCTTTGAGGAAATGTTGCAGGATTGCGATGCCATCGAGCAGGTCATCCGCATATTCGAGCATTAACCGATGATCACAGGTCAAAAAAGGCTCACATTCTGAACCGTTTAACATCAGTACCCGGCAGGGCTTATCTTTTGGGATAGAAAATTTCACATGCGCAGGGAAGGCGGCACCGCCAAGCCCTACCATACCGGCCTGCTGTACCCCTTTCAGGAAATCCTCCATCGAAAGTTGGCTGAAGGGCAGCATGGTCGGCTTTTCTATCAGCTGAGGCGAAAATGGGTCCGTTTTTATTTTTACACCGGGCAGCATTTGTCCATTGGGATGGTCCACCGGGCCAATGTACACGACTTTTCCATCTACCGGGCTATGCAGGGCGACAGAGAGAAAACCATCTGGCGCTGCAATCACCTGCCCCCTGCGCACCTCCTCTCCTTTCCGCACCAACAGACGTGAAGGGGTGCCGAGATGCTGGGATAACGGAAGCGTATATTCCTGAACAAAAGGCATGCGTTCGATGGGCCGATGATCTGAAAGTGCCTTGTATTCCTCCGGATGCACCCCATGTCTAAAGCTCATTAAGCGCTCGTGCAATTTTTCTGCTACCATGGCGGAAAGGTTTATTTTTTCATTTTCGACAAGCGGAGCAGGTTATCCCTCAGTTTTTCTCTCACTTGAATATTCCATTGCTCCCCTGCTGTTTGTAGGCGGCGTGTAAATGTTCCCTCGAGTTGGTGCAGCGCCGCCTCATGCTGCGCTATCAGCTCCTGCTCCCTGCGCACCCATGCTTCTTCTTGAAGTGCCTGTGCTTTGCCTGCCATCCATTGCAGCGACTTCCACTGCCGAAGGACAGACCGGGAAATGGCGACGGCATGTGGCGTAAGTTTCAGCAACTGCCCACCCCCGGGAAAAGGCCCGTCTCTAACCACCACTGGCGTTTTCCCGGTCCGTAAATCGCCATTCAGCTCCAGATATGCGCCCAGTGGGACCGGACTCCCGTCAGCGGGTTCCCATATCTTGAAAAAAGATGCCCCTGCCGGCAGTTGGCACAGCCAGTCAGCAAACGTATAGATATAGTGTCCTTCAATACCCGATATGGCCGGCCAGGTGCTTATCCCTTTCGCCCAATCTGCTCCTGGCATTGGATTACCTGCCAGGCAGTCGTCTTCGTCAAATTCCGGGTCGAGGGTAAAAAGCGGGAAAGCACGTGTATTTAAAGCAAGATGACTCGCGGAAAGGATATCCATGCCCGGGATTTCCGGAGCCAGTAAACACAGCAACCCGGGCTGCTGCCGCTTCAGTGCCGCCTTTACAGATGCAACGAAATGCCCCGGTGCGGCAAGACTTGACTGCGCCACCGGATAACCCTTATCCGTTGCTCGCCCGATATCCTCCCCGTAGCTGGCAGTACCCCCCCGAGAGACCACAACGGGCATGAAAGGTAATGGCCCCTGGGATAATTCAGGGGCTAAGGCAGCTTCCCCCTCAAAAGACAATACCAGTAATGGCGGCAACAGATGCTTTTCAACCGTAGTAAGATCCTCCCAGGACAGACCCACAAGCTGTAAATCATGTTCACCCACCTGATAGTGCCCCTTTATTTCCAGCTCGGCACGGCGCAACAGGCGCAGATTGTCGAGGCTATGGCGAAGCCCGCCATACATGAGCCCGTAAGCCCAGGCACTCAACGCGCCCGATGGGCACAGCAGCAACGGGACATTAAAATGATTATACGGATAAGCGCCCAGCCATCCCGGGTATCCCCCACCTACAATCATCCCAAAGGCAGCTCTGCCTAAGCCGGTAGGGCCTTCCCGAAGCAATCCCTGAAGATCCTGAAGCTGCCTCAGTAGTTCCACCTGCCGACGCATTGCAGCAGTATCTACCTTCCCGAGATGCGCATTTTCCCCCAAACCGGACAGCAAAATATCCAGGGGTAGTTTATCGCCATGAACCCGGTCAAGCGCGATGGAAATTTCCTGAAACGATTTTTTGGGTAGGGCATCGCTCATCACCGCATGAATCTTGGCAGAGAGCTGCTCAACCAAAGCCTGTAAACGCTGCTCCTGCAGCATGAGGCAATCACGCCGATGATGCAGGACTACTGTCTGGAGCGCGTGCAGCATCGCCCTGGCCCCGGCACCGTTCTCATCCACTGCCCCACCCGTCATGGAACGGAAACGCTCCCGGTTCCAGTATAAAGCCGAAAGGGCATAATATCCACCTCGCTCCCTCACCGATTCCATTGCAGATAACGTAGTATCCGGCATTTCTTCCCATAGACGAAACCGTGCGGACTCCCGTTCCAGTATATCTTCCGAGGGCACTGTCATCTGAAGGGCACCCTCCGGACACGCGCTCGCACATATCCCGCAACCCGTACACGCGGCAGGGTCGGTAAACAAAGCAAACAGCCCTCCGCTGCCTTGCTCCCGGGCTTCCTGCTCGCGAAAGAACCCTTCGTGTACAATAGGCTGCCAATGGAGCAGGACGTCAGACAAACCAGTAATATCGTTCTGCAACAGAATACGCTTTTCCCCATCCCAACCAGACTGATCGGCGAGCCAGATAAACGCCTCCTGGAGCAATTCCGGTAAAGCCACCACACTCCCCTCGGTCGCACACGTCAACTGGCCCATCTTTTTAGCGAGGTGCTTCACCAACGGGGTCAGCAAACCCAGGGTCCGTCCCTGCTTCGCCGAAATATCCATCCCGCCGCGCAACGCCGCCTCCCAGTTGATGAATAGCGCAGGAAGGGCAACATGCGGACAGGCAACGGAACAGATGCCGCAGGCAGTGCATTTATCCGCTGATAACCAAGGGATCATTTCGCGCGCTTTACCCGACTGCCGGAGCGCTGCGGAAGCGGCCGGCATGAGCGGTAAGGCTTTGAAGGGGTCTGCTACCTTTTCCGTAACTTCA
The DNA here is from genome assembly GCA_040382095.1 of Lewinellaceae bacterium. Classification (GTDB taxonomy): domain Bacteria; phylum Bacteroidota; class Bacteroidia; order Chitinophagales; family Saprospiraceae; genus JADJPL01. The sequence goes on along the minus strand of JBEIGB010000021.1, from coordinate 18,076 downwards.
CCTGCCTGATATAAATAGGCGGTATGTTGGGCATAATGGGACAAACGCGCGTAGGGCGGCCCTGCATCCTTCAAACGGCGTACCGCCTGCGGTGGCCGCTGCGGAGCAGTCCATTCAGTAGCCCCGGGTCCGGATTTTGCCAGCACCGAAGCGGATAAGCCCGGATAAGCCCTTTTGATCCCCTGTAACAGAACTTCGTGTTGTGGCAGGAAAGAATTTTCACGGGTAAAAGGGGTACCCAGTACAAAATCGCGCAGTTGGCTACTCCCTTTGTCCATATTCAAAAATACCGCACCTGCATCATCACCGGTCATATTGCCCGTAGATACCCCAAAATGCCATTCAAATGCAGCTTGCGCAGAAAACAAAGAGCTGACCCATTGATGAAAACCCGTACCTGGCGATGCAACTACCGATACCTTTTTCATTGATTTTAAGCCCGGACGGATAATATCACCAGGGAAGGGGCGCCACTGCATCACCTGCAGCAAGCCCATTTTCTGCTTCCCTTTTTCCAGATAACTTTCCAATGCTCCCCGGAGTATTTCAGGGTCGTGGCCATTGGCAATGATACAGGCCTCCGCCTGGTCCGGTCCCTGCCACTTAACCATTGACACGGGTCTTCCGAATACCTGTCTAAAGGTATTTTTGGCATCCTGAAGGATTTCCTCCAGGTGGGCATCGAAGAATTTCCTGTGTGCAAGCGTCTCTATGGCCTGATCCCCTGCATTTTTTACCGGGCCGAGCAAAACCGGCAGTTCATGGTCAAACCACCTCGGAATCCTGCGGCGCTGCCGGCCAAAGATTATCTCCTGGGAGGGTGTCGGGGTTTCTATGCGCTCATCCGGGTCGCCCAGATAGGACAGTACCCCCGTATCCGGTGGGAAAACAGGTGCAGGGGCTTCCCGTTCAGATCCTTCCAGAAGGACGATAGCAGGCAGCAGAGCAAACTCTGTGACCCGCCTTGCAATCAGTGCCATATCGAGCGCCTCCTGCGGGCTGCCCGCAGAAAGGACTAAGCAGGGCAGATGGTGCAAAAGGGGCAGCAACCTGTCTATAGATGCCTGGCAAACATAAACCACTATCGGCGACGGATAGCGGGTAATCCCTTCCAGTATGGACATAGCCTGCAGACATTCCTCCCCGCTGATAAACGCCGCCGAACGAATACCGGTCAATGAAAGCCCGGCCGCAAATTCCAGTGGCGAAGTATTGCAGGTGATGATCCTGCGGCCAGATACATTGGCAGATTCGCCCAACCCGCCAAAAGACCCGATACCGATTCCCTCTCCGAATCTGGCCTCCCATGTTACAAGATTTCCTGCCCAGCCTCCTATCGCAGGGGCAACCTGGTCATTTGTTTTCATGTGCTTTATCTCAATAGGTTTCGACCCGCCCCAGGGGCAGGTTGGATTTTCCGGCATCGGCAAATTGCTGCCCATCCACCCAGACGATTGCGCCCGTAGGACAACGACGCACAGCATCGGGGGAAGTCAGGGCATTTAAACCGTAATTCACCACGGCGAGGTGATCCTTGATTTCGATGACCCCGGGGGGTGCGTCCGCGACACAACGCCCGCATGCGGTGCAGGCAACGCTGCACTTTGATTCCGCAAGGTCGCCCTCCAACAGCGACTTACATTGCACAATCAGCTTTTGGCTTATCGGCATGATCTCAAACAATCCTTTGGGACAGGCACGTACGCAATCCCCACAGGCCGTACATTTATCTGTCAAAACTACAGGCAGCCCATCGTCGCTCATAAACATCGCACCGAAATTACATGCCTGTACACAATCGCCCAGCCCCAGGCAACCCCAGGAACACGCTTTCCCCCCACCGCCCACAACCGTTTCGCCCCGGCAAGTGTGCAAGCCACCCCGGTATGCTGCCATACTGTGGGCTTCCTGCTTCCCCCCCGCACAAAGCAGCCGGGCAACGCGCTTTTCCACCGTACCTGCCTCCACACCCAGTAAATTTGCTATGCGGCTAATCCCTTCCAGGGTGCTGACCGTACATCCCGAAGGTAGCTCCTCCCCTTTTACTATCGCCTCGGCAAATGCCCGGCAGCCAGGCTTACCACATGCGCCACAATTTGCATGCGGAAGCATCTCCTCCACCTGATCAATCCGGGGATCCTCGACTACCCTGAATTTTTTATAGGCAAACGCAATAACTGAAGCAAATAAAAGCCCCAGACTAAGCGGTATCCCTATTCCGATCGCAATTTCCTGCACCATCCTGTTTGCGTTTGTTATGTTGAGGCTGTCTTGTATGTCAATGAGATTGTGTAAAAAGCCCTTTCCACCACCGCATTTAAAACTTTATTCCAGTCCGCGCCTGAAGAAAACGCTACGTCCCATCGCTGGCACCTACTGAAATGGCCTGGCCCGCCCAATCCATTCGGCAAGTCCCGGGTCTCCGGTGTCCCAGGGCGTACCTGGATGGATAATGTGCACCGGACAACGCTCGGCAGCAAGGACGATATCGGCGAACGAACCGCCCCGGGGAGCTGCGACGTAAGCCTGTTTATCGCCGTTATAGGAAAATACCTGCGGATAATTATCCACGCATTCGCTGCAGGAAGTGCACATCGGGGTCTCTATCCATGCTTCTACCTCCATCGTCTGGGGTGCTGGCCTGACCTCCGGAACATCCACCGTTTGCACCGCTACTTCCGCCTGCTCGACGGAAGCCGGGACCTCGTGCTCATCAATAATGGCCTCCGCCTTCGATGGCTCCTGAACTGCAGCAGCAGGATTTTCCGTTAATATCTTTTCAACTGCTGGTAAAGCGGTAATATCGTTGCCCAGTAAAGCAGTTGCCAAACGGCCCATCGCCTCCCTGACCGCAGTTTCTGCAAAGGCCTGAAGTGATAAGTCCCTGGCCTGTCGGGCCTCCGGAGTATCCTGGGATGCCTGTTGCTGTAATTGCCGTGTAAAATCTGCCGCAGCACGGTTCACATGAAAATTATTGACCCCGGCATTTTCCTGATAATACCTCCAAATATCCCGACACCGATAATATTGCCGGATCAGCGGCCATGCGACGGCCACCTTGTACAGGTTGAGGGTATCATCTGCCATCCAGATAAATGGTACCCGTGATCCGTCCACTCCTTCAAGGCTGGCAGGAAAAGCTTCCAGCGGAACGAGATCATCGCCCCAATATTCCGGCGGCACGACCATAAAACCACTATCAAAAGCCGGGCTACTGCTTAAAAAATCTACGAACGTCCATTCTGTTGAGAGGGTCAGTAGTTCTTTTCCCTGTCGCGCCGGCAGGTCGTGCATCGGCCAGTCCCGACCGGAATCAGGGTTAAAGGTGAGTTCAAAACGACTTCCCCAAAACTCGCCTTTGGAAGGATTATAGCAAAATACGGGAAAAACCCTCGCCTCTACTGCAGCACAGGTATGCAGATACGCTATGGCCCCTCCCGGTCCTGACGGAAATCCATGCCCATACACCTGGAAAAAAGCAGGACCGTGAAAAGCGATGCCTTCTGCCAGCTCACCGAGCAGGGCCTTGGGTTGTAAGGCAGTTGCCTGGCACACAAAGGCATTTTGTTGTACGGTAGCAGCAGCAGCAATTTCTGCCTGCCCAGGTCCCGGCCAAACCGGGCTGGATATGATCTTAATCGGATAGTCCTCCCTGATACAGGCTGTAAATGCCCCCATCGCCCTCCCCGCCAGCGTCCCTGTATCGAGGAGCAAACATACAGGCGGTAGAAGGCTTTTTTCTTCTTCTGTAAACAATGACCACTCAAGCTGCCCAGAAGATGCCCAGTACCCCGCCTGCCCATCGCGGTTTTCAAGCGCTGCCACGGCAGTGCGCAGGCTGGAAACCAGTACCGCCAACCCGGCAACCGCCTCTTCAACCCCTCGCTGTGCCACCTCAAAAATTTTATCCCCTTCCACTACCTGAACATCACAGCGCGGAAAATGCTTTTCCCAATGGATGCTTGTCATTTCCTGAAACTCGCGCCCCACTAGAAGTAATGCACTGCGTTGGCCAATCTGCAGTGCTGCCCGTTCGATTACTTCAAGGGCCGACTCGAGGCGCTGCTGCCATACTACCGATTCTTCAGCAGTGCCCATCTTCCAGTTGCCCGCCTGTAAGCGGGCGATCAATGCCCTTAGCCGGGGTACCAATTCCCTGCACCGCGATTCTACTTTCATAATCCGTTGCTGAAAGACCTGGTCGAGTACACCGGATAACAGATAAAAAGGGGCATACGGGGAAAAAGGGATACAGACCCCGCCGGTAGGAAGGGTGCGCCTTAGCTTGCTCAGATCGGACGAAAGTATAAGCCCTTCGACACCTTTGACCTGAAGTTCTTTTTGTAATTCCTGAAAAGATTCATCCCACAAAGAACCCGCAGCCAAAGCTCCCCCGCTTTCTTCGAGCTTCATGCTTACAATCCGGGCAGCACGGGAAAGGTTGGCTTTCAGAAGGACGGCTTCGTCATCCCCGGACGCAAAACGCTGTACCGCCGCTTCGAGCAGCTGCGTCACCGTCCAGCTTTGTCCTTCCTGAAAAACGGCCCCCGAAAGGGTCTCCTGATCCGGAATCCAGATGGGATAGGTCCCGCCCAAAGACCGGCTGCGGTAATACGGTGCAAGCAACGCCGGTTTCAAACCGCTCTGCCTGGGAAGCCCTCCCCCTCGTCCCGTCCGGAAAAAAATACGCATCTGCTGCCAGAAAATAGCGCTTTTGCCCTCTTCCTCCTGAGGCACCGTACGAGGATAATTAAAATAAAGGGCCGGGGAGCCGTTGAAAACATCCGGCGCCAGTGCCTGGTCTAAACGGACAGAACCCGAAGATCCGGAAATATCCGTTTCTGGAATATAATATCCATTTGAAGGCGCTCCAAACATACAAGCTTTTTTTGATCGTTCAACTTTTGGAGATCATGCTCATGTGAAAAACAAAATTCCACGCCTGCGCCAGGAATTTATTTTTCACACGAGGCGGTGTCCCGTAATTAAAATTTTAAACGGCACGGTCTCATACGTATAAAGGAGGGTAAAAGGCTTTCGCCACTTTCGGCAGCAGAGTAAAGTTCACAAGCTGCCCTGGATGGCAAAACACCTTTTTGAACAACCCCGGAAAATATTATCTCAGACGTATCCGAAAATTATTTTTGGATAGGTCCAATCAAGAAACTTTACTCCCGAAAGCAGGGGAATTACGCTTTGCACACCCCTGTCTTTTACCAACCCCGACAAGGCCGATATTTCCGCTAAGATTGGGAAAACGACAGGCAGCAGCAATGACGAAAGTCAACAGTTGGAATGATTTATATCGGACGGGCGAAAAACAGGGAAATAACCCCGGAAAAAATAATCAATTTAATCAGATGGCTGACGTGTCGGAAATGCAGCGGTAAGGCCGCCCGCTCAAGCAGGATAATGCTGATGAATAGCGGCGCTACAACCCCAATGCCTAAAAATACGGGAAGGGCAAGCCCAAACGAAGCGTATAAAATCCTGGCCTGGACAGCCAAAAAAAGAAGAAGCCCAACGGCAACTCCCTGCGCAACTTTAGTCGCGATGCGGCTGCCATATACAATCGGCAAGCTGCGGATACCGGCAATTTTATCCCCTGGCAGATCTTCCAGATCTTTTACAATTTCCCGGTAAACATTAATCAGAAAAGCAAAAACCCCGTACCACAAAAATGTATCTCTTACCCTGCCGTAGTCCGAAGGCGACGCCAGGCTTAATGCCGAGAGTGCCCGAAGCTCGGCCAGCCAAAGTACCCCTGCGACACCAGCACAAAATAAGGCAATGAGGAGATTTCCCAAAAGCACTTTGCGCTGTGCGGTGACGGTATAAAAATAGAGTAACCCCAATGCCAGTGGGTAAACTACCAGATAAGGCAGCTTACCAAGTTCGAAAGCCAGTGCCGCCGAAACGATAAAACCAAAGATGCCAATGGAAAAATACACGCGGTAGGCCAGATATTCCGGAACCAGCCTCCCGATTACCCTGCGTACAGGCTTGTTCACGGCGTCGCTCTCCTGGTCATGGATATCGTTGATGATATAACCGGCCGCTGTGATGGCGACTGTTACAAGTACAAACAGGAAAAATAAAAGGGGGGTCATCTCCGGCGCGATACCAGCACCTTCAACGGCGGGGAGGAGCACCGCATAGTAGATCAGGGCCTGCGTCAGGGCGACAATAATAAGGTTTGGGAAGCGGACCAGACGCAGCCAGTGGCGCAACGCGGGCGCAAGTACCCGCATGATTTGATTCGAGGATGGGTGTGGCATAGACATTGGCTTGTCGGGCAGCCCTTGCCACTGGCCGGGGATAGCCGCGGCTCAGGTCATATTTAAATTTCGCCCCATTTACCGTGTAGCATGAGTACCTGTTCGATAACATCGCGCACGCAACCGCTTCCCCCTTTGAAAGGAGAAACATAGGCCGCGATCGGTACCAGTTCGCGGGCCGCATCGAAAGGGCAGGTAGGTACACCAACTTTCCGCATCACCGGATAATCCGGCAGGTCATCGCCCATATACAGGATACCCTGGGGGTCGAGATCGTACGAATCAACGATCTCTTCGAAGGCTTCCATCTTGTACCGCCTGTTGAGGTAGATATCGGTAACCCCAAGATCTATGAACCTGTTCCTGACCCCTTCCGATTTTCCCCCGGTAATAATACACACGCGGTAGCCCTGTTCGACCGCAATCCTGACCGCATAGCCATCGCGGACATTCATCTGTCGGAGGAATCCGCCATTGTCCGTCACCAACATCTGGTTATTGGTGAACACCCCGTCCACATCAAAAATAAATGTGTGGACTTGCCGGAACAGTTCCAAATAGCCCATAATATAGATCGGCTATTGGTTATCGCGCCATTCGTACACCCATTTCGCCTGGATCTGCTCCAGGTGGCCTTCCGTGGACTCTTCCTTTGTCCCCTGAAAATTAGGGATTTCCAGAATCCACTGAAGTAAATCTGTGAAACGGACACGATAGATTCTTCCTTCGTCGAAGTTATCCCCGAAGCGCTCGTACAGCTTCATTGCGATATCCTCGTGATCACTCCAACTAATCGGATGATTTTCAAAATCTTCGAATGGCATATCGGTTTATTTTCAATTTTAAAAGCGGCAGGACAAGGAAACAGGAGTCGAAAATAAGCGTATATTCAGCCCCAATCAATGCTCGTGCCCAATAATCCTCGATTGATCCGGGATCTCAACTTCCACAACAGCCTGGTCATCCAGGATGACACACTGGCAGGCCAGGCGGGAATTGATTTTAGGATTGATTGCCCGGTCTATAAAGTCCTCTTCTTTATCGGATATTTCTTCCAGGTCATTTTCTCCATCGTGGATATACACATGGCAGGTACTGCAGGCACAGACGCCGCCGCAGTTGTGGTTGAGATGGATATCATACGCCTCGGTGACTTCCAGCAGAGAAGTCCCTGCTTCGACTTGTCCGACGACGATGGGCTGTTGAATAGATTTATCTTCAAAGATGAATTTGACGGTAGCCATGGTTAATTTTTCGCTGCAAATGTAAAGTTTAGACGCAATCTTAACAAGAAACCGCCTTTTTGGTTTTCGATAGTCGCTTTTTAAAAATACTTTTTTCCTTTGCTTTGTAATTGTCGGGGAAGTCCTTAGATTAGTAGTTTAATGCGCCTGGTAGGCCTGTAAGCAACCCATAAATGATCCGATCCTCATACAGCTGGCTGCCTAACAAAATTTATCCAGGGCAAAAACCGTTTATTTCTTGTTCGACCTGCCTTTTTGGGCATCAATAAACATTGTGACCAGACCTTCCTAACCCGGAACGGCAATAAATCAGACCAGGGAAGCACGGTTCAAATCATCAAGCATGGAGGAAGAATTCAATAAACCTGGTTTCAAACGGTATAAATTTAAGGAATTAAAAGTGTATGCCTCCACCGAATGGCTGGCAGACAACAAGAAAAAGTACCGACAGGTATTTGACCGCTACGATACTACCTACATATACGCGGAGTTGTCGTTTCACAATAAGCTCTTCGACCTCGAGGACTGGGAGGTGGATGTACAGCTCAAATGTTTTTCCCTGAAAAAAGGCCGAAAAGAAATCTGCGATCTCACCCTGCGCAAGAAAGTCAGTAAGTACGATAATGTCGTGTACATTCGCGAAGGCTGGGGCAACAAAAATGAAGGGGCGTTCTGGAAAAAAGGGTCGTTCTACTGGGAAGCATGGATCGAAGGGGAGAAAGTCGGCTCCAAATATTTCTATATCGAAGATGCCGGAAAAGATATCCTGCCGGGAGAAAACCCCTACCTGGATATTCAGTCCATCCGCCTGTATGAAGGCCCCTATGACGACCTTCCCGAAGATGACCGTACCTATTTCAAATCCTTCAACAGCGAAGAGACCAGGTATATTTATGCAGAAGTTTTACTGCGCAACCTCAACCCCTCGAAAATCTGGCAATGCGAGCTGTTCACCAAATTCTACAACGATGCCCGTGAGCTCAAAGGCCAGGTCGTGCGCTTACAGCGGATAGAAAAACGCGATGAACAAATCCGAATCACCGCAGGCTGGGGATCCAATGTAAAAGGTTCATGGCGCCGCGACCGCTACACCGCTGAAGTGGTATTTATGGACAGACTGCTTGCCGTCGTCCCTTTCGAAGTAGGGGAAGAAGGCGAGGAAGGAATGGCCCCGGTTTGGCTGCCCGACCGCGGTACTCATGTCATGCTCTCACCTTTAAGCGAAGACCCTGCGACTTTCGAAGAGGTCATGTCCAAGCTGGATGCCCTGATTGGACTCGGACACATCAAGCAACAGGTGCGCAACCATGCAAACTACATCAAATTCCTCCAGTTGAGGAAGGAAAAAGGGTTTGAGGAAAAAGACAGCATCAACGTCCATTCCGTTTTTATCGGCAACCCCGGCACCGGCAAAACTACAGTAGCAGGCATGATGGGCCAGCTCTACAAAAAGATGGGCCTCCTCAGCAAAGGACATGTCCATGAAGTGGACCGCGTGGACCTGGTGGGCGAATATATCGGCCAGACAGCCCCCAAAGTCCGGGAAGCAATCGAAAAAGCCCGGGGCGGCGTACTCTTCATTGACGAGGCATATTCCCTTGCACGTTCTACCGATGATACTAAAGATTTCGGACGGGAAGTCATCGAAATCCTGGTCAAGGAAATGTCCAACGGGCCGGGCGACCTCGCGGTCATCGTCGCAGGATACCCAAAAGAAATGCGCCAGTTCCTGGATTCCAACCCCGGCCTTAAGTCCCGTTTCAAACTATATTTCGAGTTCCAGGATTACCTGCCGCAGGAGTTATCCCAAATCGCCGCCTTCGCCTGTAAAAAAATGGGCATCCTCCTTTCGCAGGAAGCAAGGAAAGAACTGGACGAGCTGATCCTCGAAGCATTCCGCAAACGCGACCGCACTTTCGGGAACGCCCGCTTCGTCTATGACCTTGTCGAAAAAGCTAAAATCAACCTCGGCCTGCGCATTATGGCCCAGGAAGACCCCCGTAGCCTGAGCAGGGAAACCCTCGAAATGGTAGAACTCAAAGATGTCGAAAATATCCAGGTCAAAACCAAGGCGGCAATGCCGGATATCCCGGTGGATGAAGCACTGCTGCACCAATCGCTCAGCGAGCTCAACCGCCTCATCGGCATGGATAAAATCAAGGCGCAAATCAACGAACTGGTAAGCCTGGTACGCTATTACCGACAGACCGGTAAAGATGTGCTCAATAGCTTTTACCTCCATACCGTTTTCTTCGGAAACCCCGGCACCGGAAAAACAACCGTCGCACGTATCCTCACCAGGATTTACAAAGCATTGGGTATGCTGGAGCGGGGCCACATGGTCGAAACGGACCGCCAGGGACTTGTGGCAGGGTTCGTCGGTCAAACCGCAATTAAAACCAATGAGAAAATCGAAGAGGCAATGGGCGGGATCCTGTTTATTGACGAAGCGTATGCACTCGCTACCCGGGGTGGCGGGGCACACGGCGACTTCGGCGATGAGGCTATCCAAACACTCCTCAAGCGAATGGAAGACCACCGCGGTAGCTTCTTCGTATTCGTCGCAGGCTATCCCGATAATATGGAGTCTTTCCTCAAAGCCAACCCCGGCCTCGCCTCCAGATTCGACAAAATCCTGCGCTTCGATGATTATGTGCCGGGCGAACTCTTCCAAATTGCTATGCTCATGCTCGAAGAACACGGGCTGATCCCAACGCCGGAAGCAGCAAAACATCTCAAAGACTATCTCGCCTATATCTATGATTTCCGCGATAAGTACTTCGGCAATGCAAGAACCGTCAGGGGTATTATCACCGATGCCGTGAAAAACCAAAACCTACGCCTGGCAGGACTCAACCCGGAGGAACGGTTCAATACACCCGCAAACCTCCTCGCTCTGGAGGATGTGCAGGGCTTTAAACTCGATAAATCTTCCTTCAATTTCGAACACAAAAAAACAATCGGCTTCAGAAAAAATGCCGGCGGATCAATGGAAGATGCCTGAATGCCACGGCTTGTAATACCAGGGGACATACCGGAAGTGTACCGGTGACCTGATCGAACGGTCAAAAAACAAAAAACCCAGATGGAAATTATCCAACGAGGCACACACCCGGGGATGGGCCTGCATACGCGCCCAGGCAGCCTCCATCTCATCCGACCAGTGGATATCGGCAATCACAAATACGCTCTGTGGTCCTGCTTTTTCCAGACAGCTCAAAAAATATGCGTAGCTGGATCCCTCGCGGTGGTCCCCATCAAGATACAGAAAATCCAACTGCTCATATCGCCGCAGTACCTCCGGCAACATCCTCGAAAAAGGTCCAACAACTACTTCCACATCACCACATCCCATCCTTACCAGATTGTTCCTGGCCTCGGCGGCTGTATCAGGGCATCCTTCCATGGTGATGAAGGGCTTACGGGCACCGGCCAGGCGCAGATATAACGTCGAAATACCCAGCGAAGTGCCCATCTCCAATACATTCCCGGGACGGACAAATAATACCGCCCTGAACAATAACCTTCCCACCCGCGCAGGTACGGCACCATACCGGACGATATTGCGGACTTCCCTCCATTGCGCAGGATTAGCTCTCGAACCTGCCCCAAAATCCATGATCCGGATACGGTACTTGTTCTTCAGCAAAAGTGCCCTCAACATCTCGATCCCCCTGAAACTGTAATATACCCGGTCGTCCAGGAATACAAATCGCACAAAAGATGCAACAAATGGGGAATGTATGTCGTATATTGTGGAGGATTTTGTATAAAAATTCAAAAACCGCCATAAATACCTGATGTAAAATTTAAACAAACGCATAATGCCCTGCCTGGTTTGAATTTTTCCCTCATCCTCGGCCTGGCCCACCTCGATTTTCACCTGACCCAGCCAAAGGCTATTGACTTTTTCTACAAATAATCTTCTAAAAATGAAATTTCCATTTATCCTCTGCCTGCTGTTGTCCTCCCTGCACCCCGCACTCGCACAAATCGAACCGCCCAGGGATTGGTTCCTGAAAGGGGAAAAGCAAGGCTTTCCCGGCCTCAATGCAGAATCCCTTTATCAGCGCCTGCCCACCGGCAAAAAAGGCCAGCCTGTAGTCGTCGCTGTCCTCGATTCAGGCGTGGACTCCGAACATGAAGACCTCAAACCCGTCATGTGGGTCAATCCGCAGGAAATCCCCGGCAATGGCAAAGATGACGACAATAACGGCTATGTGGACGATATCCACGGCTGGAATTTCCTCGGCAACAAAACTGGCCAGAATATCCGCTATGACAACCTTGAAGTAACCCGCCTGTACGCCCAGTATCACGAAAAATTCAAAGGTACTAATGAATCGGAATTGAAAGGAAAAGCACGGAAAGAATATGCATTTTATAGCGAGCTCAAATCTCAGGTAGAGGAAGCCCGCGAAAGTGCAGAACAAAATTTCACGTTATATGAAGTCGTGAAAGGTGTAATGGAAGATCTCAAAAAACAGATCGGGAAAGATGACCTCACCAAAGAAGATCTCCAAAACTTCAAAACTACGGATATGCGGCTCCAGCAAATTACCAAAATACTTATTGACCAACTGGAGCAAGGCATTTCCTTCAAAGACTTCGAAAAGCAATTCCTGGAGGAATATGAATATTTTGACGGGCGGTTGAACTATAACTATAATCCGGACTTCAATCCCCGCAATGTAATTGGCGACAACTATCAGGACCTCTACGAACGCGGCTATGGCAATAACGATGTTCGCGGCCCCGACGCCTCACACGGTACGCACGTGGCTGGTATCATCGCCGCTGCAAGGGGCAACGATGTCGGAATAGATGGCGTCGCCTCCAATGTCCGCATCATGTCCGTACGCACCGTTCCCGATGGCGATGAACGCGATAAGGATGTCGCAAATGCCATCCTGTATGCAGTGGATAACGGTGCTAAAGTCATCAATATGAGCTTCGGTAAAGGCTATTCTCCGGAAAAAAAGGTGGTGGACCGCGCCGTTAAATATGCCCTTAAAAAAGATGTCCTCCTGGTCCATGCTGCTGGAAATGATGGCAAAGAAAACTTTAAAGACAATAATTTCCCCAACGACCAGTATGCGAAAAAAGGGCTCTTCAGCCCCAAAACCGCTGCCAACTGGATCGAAGTCGGCGCCTCTAACTGGATGGGCGGGGAAAGCCTCGCAGCTTCGTTTTCCAACTTCAGCAGTAAAAACGTGGACGTTTTTGCTCCGGGGGTGGACATCTATTCCACGCTCCCCGATAGTGATTACGGCAATAACCAGGGAACAAGTATGGCCGCGCCAATGGTGAGCGGCGCAGCAGCGGTAATCCGTTCCTGGTTTCCCGACCTGACCGCCCGCCAGGTCAAGGAAATTCTCATGGCCTCAGCAGTGCAAATCAATACCGGAGTGAGTGAGCCAGGTACCGGGGAAACGGTACCGTTCTCTTCGCTCAGCGTTAGCGGTGGCATCCTCAACCTGGAATCAGCTTTCGAACTCGCCCTGAAAACCGCCGGAAAAAATAAAAAGGGAGGTGTGGCCCGTACAATTAACGCCGGAGAATTACCCCCCCCTACCCGCGTAACGCCCTAATCCAGCGCTTTGTAAATATTATGAGCCTGCCCGAAAAGCATGGGGTTGTGTAAAAGGCCGGAGGCCTTCATTCGGCGGCTGACGCCGCCAAATAATATTTTCAAAGAACACTGTTTTTACTGATTTTGCTTCGCAAAATCAGTAAAAACAGTGTTCTTTGAAAACGCTCTTTCACCGCCAAAAGCGGCGGAATACTTTTTACACAACCCCTACATCAGAACGATTTCCTGGAGGAAATCCTCCCCAAGTTCTTCATTCAACAGCTTTTTGATCTTTTCCCTTCCCATCAGCAGTTCGTGCCGGAGCGGGGAGGAATTTACCTTGACATACAAGGTGCGGCCGCTCAGACGTAGCTGTACGGTGTGGCGATTGATCATTTCCCCGAAAATCCTGGGCCATGCTTCTTTAATGACCCATTCATTATTGCCTTTCTGCAGGCGATAAGTCTTCATCAACTCGGTAAGCAGCGTCTTTAACGGCTGTTCATTGGTCTTTTTCATGGTCATTAGGCATTGGTGAGTAGCTGTACCTTTCCTTCCTGCACCCGGAAATTCAGGTAGGGCTTGGCAAGCGAAGGCATGAGTGGGGCGATCCTCGACTCCTGGGTATCCGTAATGAGTACCTGACCAAAATCCTCCCCGGAGAGTAACTCGAGCAAGCTCGCGGTACGGAGCGGGTCAAGCTTATCGAACAAATCATCCAGAAGCAGCAAAGGCTTAAATCCTTTATGTGCGTGGATAACTGCGTACTGTGCAAGCTTCAGGGCCAATAAAAACGACTTACGCTGGCCTTGAGAGGCAAAGCGCTTTACCGGAAGCCCTCCGATAAGACAATCGAGGTCATCGCGGTGTGGGCCCGCTGTAGTGCGCTGCACAGCGATATCTTTCTGCAGATTGGCATGCAGGAGCGCCTCGAGGGTTTGCCCGCTCATCCCGGAACGATAAACGATCTCGACGATTTCAGATTGCTGGCTTATCGCCGCATACCGGTCCAGAAAGATTTCGCGGAATAAACTGGTAAAACGCTGGCGCTGCCGGTGAATATAGGCTGCCGGGGCAAGCAATTGCTGGTCGTAAATTTCCAGAAGACCAGGTACCGCCTGACTGCCCGCCATCTGCTTAAGCAAAGCATTGCGCTGCTGTAGTACGCGGTTGTATGAAATTAATTCCTGAAGATACACCGGATCCGTCTGACACAAAGTATTGTCCATGAACCTGCGCCGCGCCTCACTGCCTTCCATCAACAATTCGGAGTCGTCAGGTGCAATAAAAACTACCGGGAAAAGACCGATATGGTCGCTGAGACGTTCATACGCTACCGCACCACGCTCAAAAATTTTGATCTTGCGGGGTACGTACTTAGCTACTACCTTTTCCACCTGCCCCATGCGATCGAAAAAACCTTCAAGGCGCATAAAATCAGCACCTGTGCGGACAATAGCCTGATCCGGGACGTTAAAATGACTTTTGGCCATACAAAGAAAATACACCGCATCGAGTAGATTGGTCTTGCCCATCCCGTTGTTGCCAAAAAAACAATTGAACCCCGGAGCAAATACCGTATCCAGATGCCCGTAATTTTTAAAATTTGTTAAAACGATCCGTTGAAGATGCACAATATATTATATATCAGATGATGGTATATACAGGATGAGGCTGTCTCACAAGTCCTTTGGCATTCGCCGCCAAGGGATATTTTTTTAATTTTATTCTGCCGCCGAATGCGGCAGAATGCTTGTGAGACAGCCTCGGTATTACCCCGGCAGAGCACACAAAAAAATACGCTTTGCCGCTGAAAAATACCTTGCTTATTTTGGTTTTGACTTATCTTTGTCGCGGTTTTCTTATTCATCCAGCGAATTTTCGCCAAATTGAACTATAATGGAATCAGTGATCGAAAAAAAGAAGAAAGCATCTTCGCACTCCAGGCTGCCTGCGTATGACAAATCGCAGTACCTTTTCTGGTATGAGCTCATGCTGCGCATCCGCCGTTTTGAGGAACGCGCCCTGCAAATGTACGGGCAACAAAAGATCCGCGGGTTCTGCCACGTTTATATCGGACAGGAAGCCGTCGCAGCAGGCATTGAATCCGCAATCCGCAAGGAAGACGGTATTGTCACAGCCTACCGCCAGCACGGTATCGCCCTCGGACGTGGGGTCAGCTCACGCGAAGCCATGGCGGAGTTATTCGGCAAATATACCGGTATTGTAAAAGGAAAAGGTGGGTCTATGCACTTTTTCTATGCCCCTAATAAGTATTTTGGCGGTAATGGCATCGTCGGGGCTCAAATTCCAATCGGAACGGGCATCGCCTTTGCAGAAAAATACAAGGGCACCGATAACCTCTGCGTGACGATGTTCGGGGATGGCGCCGCCCGCCAGGGGGCCCTGCACGAATCTTTCAACATGGCAATGACATGGAAATTACCCGTCCTCTATATCGTGGAAAACAACGGCTATGCAATGGGTACTTCCGTTCAGCGCACCAGTAATATCACCGATCTCTATAAGCTCGGCTATGCTTACGATATGCCGAGCGAGGCTGTTGACGGTATGTCGCCGGAATCCGTCCACGAAGCTGTGGCAAAAGCCGTGGCACATATCCGCGCAGGGAATGGCCCCTACTTCCTGGAAATCCGCACCTATCGCTACAAAGGGCACTCCGTATCCGACCCTGCCAAATACCGCACAAAGGAAGAAGTGCAGTCTTACCAGGAACGCGACCCGGTGAAAACTACCGAGGAGAAAATCCTCGCCCTGGGGCTGGCGACCGAGGCAGAAATCCAGGCGATAAAAGATCAGGTCAAAGCCGAAATTGACGATGCGGTCGAATTTGCCGAAAATTCGCCCTACCCTCCTGCTTCCGAACTCTACACCGATAATTACGCCCAGGAAGACTACCCATTCATCATGGATTAAGTTCCTGCGATTCCCAGCCCCGATACTGGTGGCCGGCCTTGTTGTGATGGGATCATCCAGCGGTAAAAACGCCGTCGCTGACTATCCCGATGACCCATCACAACAAAGGTGCGAATAGCCCGTGCCCCAGGTAATATGCAGCAGGAAAAGTTGCCGTTTTGCTTCGCTAAATCAAGATAACAGCTTTTTCCCCAGTATTTTATCGGGCCATCAAAGCCAATAGGCAAATTTATTGCGCAGCCACTTTTATTCCGGCTGTTCCGATAAAAACTCCCCCAAAACACGTCGCAACTTAACCCTGCCACTCCTTTTTTCAAGTTTTCCCCCCAATTACGGAATTCAATAAAAAAATCCTGTTATTTTCGCGTTTCGAATTCAATGCCCCTTGCTGGAAGGGATTAACTAACAACTTTTTATCATGGCAAAAACAAATAAGAAGAAGCAACAGGCGGACGAAGTATTGGTGGATATCGTCGAGGTAAGGGATCAGGCCCAGGATTTTTATGCGAAAAATGAAAAGCTCATCGTGCGTATTGGGGGCGGCCTGCTGGTTTTAATTGCCGGTTTCGTCGCTTTGAAATTCCTGTATCTGGAGCCCCGGCAAAAAGAAGCCGCAGAGCAAATGTCCCAGGCACAAATCCAGTTCGAGCGCGATTCTTTCGCTGTCGCACTGGTCAAACCAGGGGGCGGATACAGCGGATTTATTGAAATCGCCGATAAATACAGCGGTACCAGGGCCGGAAACCTCGCTAAATACTACGCCGGAATCAGCTATCTCAATCTGGGCAAATATGAAGCAGCCATCAGCTATCTGAAAGAATTCAAAGCAAAAGGTGAAGTGTTGCCTATCACGACCAATGGCGCGATTGCCGATGCGTACGCCGAGCTCAAACAATACGATAAAGCGGAAAATTATTACCAGAAAGCTGTTTCTGGCAAAGGCAACGAATCTGTCACGCCCATTTACCTCAAAAAACTGGCACTCTTCTACGAGTTCCGCCAAAAGCCCGAAAAAGCACTCAAAGCTTATCAAAGAATCAAATCGGAATTCCCCAACTCTTCTGAGGCAACAGATGTTGATAAGTATATCATCCGTTTAGGCGGTGAATAAATGATTCTGATTGCTTAAACCCGGAATCGCCTGAAAAGGGGTTGTGTAAAAAGCACCCGGACTTCCCGAAAGATGTTTGGCGGCTTGTACCGCTGAATTAACAGCTCTTTGAGCGGTATTTTCATTGGTTTTGCGAAGTAAAACCAATGAAAATACCGCTCAAAGAAAAAGTCCGGAGTCGTGTAATAAGTATGAGGTTGTGTAAATTTTATTTTGCCGCTGAAGACGGCAAAATGAAATTCTTTAAACCACCGATTTTGTGCCCTCCTTGCTAACCCCTCGCAATAAATCTATTCACTATCCCAAAACAGGCGATATGTCAAGTGCGGATAAAAACCTTTCCGAATATCATACAACCGGACTCCCATCAGCGGATGGAATGCGCTTCGGTATCGTAGTTGCAGATTGGAACGCTGAAATTACCCTTGCACTGCTGGATGGATGTCAAAGCACGCTCCTCCAGCATGGCGCAAAATCGAATGACCTGCACGTCCTGCACGTCCCGGGATCATACGAACTCCCCTATGGTGCAAAACTCCTCCTGGGAAACCATTCGCTGGATGCAGTCATTTGCCTGGGTTGCGTAATCACAGGCGAAACCCGGCATAATGAATACATCAGCCATTCAGTCGCCCAGTCACTGATTATGCTTGGCCTAACGGCCAATGTCCCCTGTATCTTCGGGGTTTTGACGCCCGATAATATGCAACAGGCCACTGACCGGGCCGGTGGAAAGCATGGGAATAAAGGAGTCGAAGCAGCAGCTACCGCAATTCAAATGGCTGCACTCAAAAAAGAGTTGAAAAAAGCCAAATCTTCAATCGGGTTTTAACAGTACTGATCCGCACGGTCGGGACAACGGCTGCGCGAGAAGTCATATCCATGTGTATGCCTGTAACTGAGGTTGTTTCATGAGTATTCTGCCGCCTTCGGC
>JBEIGB010000020.1:0-45459 GCA_040382095.1 Lewinellaceae bacterium | reverse complement strand
GTTCTGATTGATTTTGCTTTGCAAAATCAATCAGAACGGCACGCTGAGAAATTATCCTCGACATACCCGGGCTTTTCACACAACCCCTTACTTATAGGGCAGCATCCACCGAAAATAATTTTTGGCGGCTGGTTCAGCCGGTAATTATTTTCGGACGTACATGACTTCTTTCACGGCCTTGATTATTTTGGCCGGGCTTGGCATATACTCATCTACCAGGGTAGGCGCGAAGGGCAGGGAGGTATCTGCGGCATTTACGCGGACTACCGGTGCATCCAGATAATCGAAGGCATTGCGCTGAATTACATAAGCTACCTCTGCCGAAACTCCTGCGAAAGGCCAGGATTCATCAATAACGACCAGTCGGTTGGTCTTCTTTACCGACTCGACAATAGTGCGGATATCGAGTGGCCGGATGGTTCGAAGGTCTATAACTTCGGCAGATATTCCTTCTTTTTCGAGGGCTTCCGCGGCATCGAGGGCGGTGAGGACCATTTTGTTGAAGGAGATCAGCGTCACGTCTTTACCTGACCGGCGGACTGCTGCTTTGCCGATCGGTATCAGGTATTCCTCTTCCGGCACAATGCCTTTGTGCGCATACATGAGCTCGGATTCCATCATACAGATGGGATCGTCGTCGCGGATAGCAGATTTCAGCAAGCCCTTGGCATCTGCGGGGTCAATGCAGCTAATGACTTTGAGCCCTGGAACATTGGCCATCCAGCTCTCGAATGTCTGGGAGTGCTGTTGGGCTAGTTGACCTGCAGAACCTGAGGGGCCGCGAAAAACTATCGGGCATTTATACTGACCTGCCGATTGGGACAAGGTTTTTGCCGCGTTGTTCACGATTTGGTCGAAGGCGAGGATTGCGAAATTCCAGGTCATAAATTCGACGATCGGGCGCAGGCCGTTCATTGCAGCCCCTACCCCAATGCCTGCGAAGCCAAGCTCTGCAATCGGGGTATCCACCACACGCCTGGCACCAAACTCATCGAGCATCCCTTTACTCACTTTGTAAGCACCATCGTATTCGGCGACCTCCTCTCCCATGAGGAAGACGGTTTCGTCCCTGCGCATCTCTTCGATCATCGCTTCGCGAAGGGCGTCCCTAAGCGTTAGTTCTCTGGACATAATGTTGGTTTTCTTGTATGATGTATTCTGGTTGCGCCTGGCTTATGACCATTTGCGCGGCAAAAATAGAAAGTCTGAGGGAAGTGGTGGAAAGTAAACGGCTAAAAAGTTTTATGTAAAACGTTTTTGGTCACTTTTTGAGCGACCTGTGGCATTGGGTACATAATTTCATAAACCATTTATACTATATTTGCAACCTATTCGTTTTAAACCGGATTTCAATTAAGGCCAATTGGCCCAACCATCAGAAAAAACGATTATGATCCGCCGACTCATCAAGAAACGTACGCTTTTATTCGCCGTTTTGTTCGCAACCTTTCTGGCACAGTCCTGTAATCGTGGCGTTGGCTGCCCTACCAAGTTTTCCGTCTGGGACATTCCGGGGGAAATCCTGCAGGTAGTCGCACTTATATTTTAGTATCCCGCGTGGACACTGGCCCTGAAATATTTTTGACCCAGGATGGCTCGCATACCGTTGTGGCGCATCAGTACGGCGTGAGTTATCATTCCAAATACGGTGCCATCCGAGAGTCCATGCACGTTTTCATCGAGGCGGGGCTGCGTCCGTTCCTGAATACGGGAAAGGAAGTCGCTGTGCTGGAGGCGGGCCTGGGCACAGGACTCAACGCGTTCCTAACCTATCTCGAAGCGAAACTAAGTCCGGCGGGAGTTTATTACGAAGCGCTGGAAGCGTTTCCTTTGGAACTGGAATTCGCGGCACAGCTCAACTATCCCGCCGTCCTCGGCGCTGCAGAAGACGCTGCAGTGTTCGACGCCATCCATCAAACCAAGTGGGGGGATAGGACGCACCTGGGCCCAAAGTTCCAGCTCAAGAAAATTGAAGGTAAGTTTGAGGAATATCGTCCCGATCGTGCGTTTGATGTGATTTATTACGATGCATTTTCACCCGGGGCCCAGCCCGGCGTTTGGAAAAGCGAGGTCCTCGCCCGCTTTTACGAAGCCTTGCGAAAAGGTGGTGCCCTGGTCACTTATTGTGCCAAAGGAGAAGTCAAAAGGACACTCCGGGCACTGGGCTTTGAGATAGAAACATTGCCAGGCCCACCCGGGAAACGCGAAATGATCCGCGCAATCAAACGTTAGGCGGGGTCGTCCGTTTTCTTTTTCCGGCCCCTTGGTTTAGCACTGTGCTTTCCTTTTTGAGCGAGCAGTTCTTCCGGCGTCTTTGGCTTAATGACATTCAGCTTCCCTTCCTCCCCATACAGCTTTCTGGACATCTTGTTGTAAGCGAGCGCAGCCTCCTCCGCAGTAGGGAACATCCCGATGTGCACCGACTTTCGATTGATTGAAATCACAGCGCGATATCGGTTGTTCTCTTTATAGACCCCGGTATAGCCCGCCTTACTGCTGGTTTTGCGCTTTCTGCTCGCAATGGAACGCGAGCGATACGCCAGGTTCTCCAACCTGCAGTCGAGTTTGTTGCCATTCCTGGCCCCTACCAGGTTGCGCTCCGAAGACCTGGTGTTACCCAGAAATTTTTCAGCGAGTAATTTGTGGAGATAAATCGTCTCCGTTTTATAGCTGCCGTCAGCTTTTCTCCAGGTTTTCTGAAATACCGCGCATCCACTTGAATGCCTCCGCAGGTTGTTGATAAAATCAACTTTTACGAGATAAGGATCGCTGGTGAGAAATTCATAGCATTGATCATCCAACAAAACCGTTTCATCAGAGTTCTTAAGTTTGACCTTGTAAAGCACAAATTGAAGTTTTAGGTGAACAATAAGTAGCAGTTGGGGTCTTTATCCTGAATCAATGGCCGTGGGGCTGTCCGCAACATAAGGCTACCAGATATGGTAAAGCAGGGAAGCCCAAACTATGGCCGACTCAGGCAAAATTTGGTTTTGATGTTGTACACCAGAATTGTTGCAATGAAATAACCAATAGCGAAGGATGGTCACCTGACACCGTGCTGACCCCTGGCAACAAATCTGCTGCGTGCCCCGTTCGTTCTTACCTGTTGAAATATCGCCTGTAATCCGCACGCGGCAAGCATATTTCAGAAGACAGCACCACAGGGGCATTTCCGAAAAACTATTCATGGGATCCCAGGATACTGGGAAAAGAACGCCTATTTTAACTCCAAATGTCGCTTACAAGGGGAATATGGGTTGTACCAATCGGCATAAAAGTACAAAAACTTTGAATTTTGCTTAATTTGATTTTTTATTTATCATGTGATGCCAATATTTTTTTTTCAAATCGGCCAAAATGCAGTGGATTATAGAAGAACAAATCATGCAAAGGTGCTTTGATCTGGCCCGCAGGGGGATGGGACAAGCCTCGCCGAACCCACTGGTCGGCGCAGTACTCGTCCACGATGGGCGGATCATCGGGGAAGGTTACCATGAAAAGTTTGGGGGACCCCATGCGGAAGTAAATGCCCTGGCAAGTGTTGCGGTAAATGACCGTCCGCTGATCCGGCAGGGTACGTTGTATGTTTCCCTGGAACCATGTTGTATCTACGGAAAGACCCCTCCCTGTACCAACCTTATCCTCGAACATGGTATCCGGCGAGTGGTGGTATCCTGCCTTGATCCCTCCCCTGAGGTCAATGGCCGCGGTATAGCGGCTTTGCGCAAGGCGGGTATTGATGTAAAAACCGGGGTTTTGGAAGCATTGGGAAAATTATTGATTTCCCCGCGCAGGACTTTTACCTGCGAAAAACGCCCACATATCATCCTGAAATGGGCGGAAACCTCAAACGGGTTTATGGCACCGCTAAAGAACACCCCCTTCTGGATCAGCAATGTTTACAGCAGAAGGATTGTACATCGCTGGCGGATGGAAGCAGACGCTATCCTGGTCGGCGCCGGAACGGCAATATCCGATAATCCCGAACTGAACAATCGCTACTACTACGGAAAATCGCCACTGCGTATTGTGATTGACCCTACCTGCACGCTTCCGACCCATCTGCATCTTTTCGATGGGTCTGCCCCTACCCTCCTGGTCCATAAAAAAGGGCTGGAACGCCAGGCCTTGCAGAAGCCCTCGGTTTCTCCGATCACTGCGGACACCTTAGCGGAAATGCTTGAAGCGCTTCACAAGCGTTCCGTGGGTATCCTCCTGGTCGAGGGCGGACCAGCTACGCTTGGCCATTTTATCCGCGAAGGGTTCTGGGACGAAGCCAGAGTGATTACTTCGGCTGTTCAGGTGCTCCCGGAAGGCAGGCGCCCCCCATCGCTCCCGGTTCGACACGCACAGGAATTTTATCTGGGCAGCGACAGGATACGGTATTATTATCCCCTGCCACCCCGTTAAACTTCTTTTAAAATTGCCGCTATTAACCACAAAATGCAGATCGGTTTTGTTTACCCGAAAAGCGATCTCAAACAGCCCTGGCTATATCTTCTGAATAATTCTTGTTTATGTGCGGTACACATCGAATAGTTCTGCTAATCGTCATGCTCTTTTTCCATTCGGCAAACATGTTTGCTCAGAAAACGTTCCTGCCCAAGCAAAGCAGCCCGGCAACCGCAATGAGTAAACTGAAATGGAATGGCTGGGAAAATAACTGGCAGGCAGCCGGGTCCAAATCAAAAACACTTGTCAACATCTATACCGTCTGGTGTAGCTGGTGCAAAAAAATGGACACAGAGACCTTTTCCCACCGCGGGGTAGCCGAATACCTGAATGAACATTATAACCTCATCCAATTCGACGCGGAGCAGATTACAGCAATTGAATTCAATGGCCGCACCTACGGACAGACGAAGGTAGGCCAACATACCTATAACGAACTTGCATATACCCTGCTCAATGGCAGAATGGCTTTCCCCGCATTAGTATTCCTGGACGAAGACCTCGAAGTCATTCAGGTCATACCCGGATTTAAAACCCCGCAGGAGCTAATGCCAATCCTGGTATATTTTGGCTCCAACGAGTACAAGGTTAAGCCCTGGGCCCTTTTTCAAAAGCAATTCAAAATGCAGGAGTAGCCTGGTTACCGGCGCCGGGAAGTCCGAACGCCCAGTACCGAAAGCAGGCCACGGGTCAATTCACGTGCAACTGTGCGCCCTACTTCCCGGGTTGCCGGATGCCGTATGATATCTTCGATGAAGCTACGTTCGCCTTTCTGGGTGCGGGAAGAAGCCTTACTCGCCTGCTCGAGTGCCTTGCGGCGCACCGCTGCATTTTCCTCCTCCCGCAGGGTATCCATTTTTTGATGGAGGATTTCCTTCGCACTTTCGCGGTCAACCGGGTTTTTGTATTTTCCGGCAATCTGCGATTTCCGCACGATGGCATCCAGCTCATCCTCACTGAGGATATCCATACGCGACTGGGGTGCGCGCAGCAGGGTATATGCAAGCGGCGTAGGGATACCTTTCTCATTAAGCACAGTGACCAGGGCTTCCCCGGTACCAAGCTGGGTCAGTAACTCGTCCACGACATAATATTCCGTGACGGGAAAATTCTCGGCAGCGAGCTTAATGGCCTTGCGGTCTTTGGCCGTAAATGCGCGAAGGGCGTGCTGTACTTTCATCCCCAACTGCCCCAGTACGGCATCGGGTACATCCACGGGGTTTTGGGTGATGAAAAACACCCCTACCCCTTTAGACCGGATGAGCTTCATAATCACCTCGATCTGATCTAACAAGGCCTCTGTTGCTTCCTCAAAAATAAGGTGGGCTTCATCAATAAAGAGTACCAGCCTGGGTAGCTCGGGGTCTCCCTCTTCCGGAAAGGTACTGTAGATCTCTGCAAGGAGCTGAAGCATGAAAGTGCTGAATAATTTTGGCCTGCTCTGAATATCAGTGAGCCGCACGATGGAGATCATCCCCCTGCCCCGATCATCGAAGCGGCAAAGATCGTCCACATCAAAAGAAGGCTCGCCAAAAAATTTATCAGCACCCTGTTGTTCCAGCTCGACGATTTTCCGCAGGATAGTCCCCGCCGAGACTGAGGACATCGCACCGTACCTGGCCTCTACTTCTGCTTTGCCCGGCCCTGTAATGTACTGGATCGAACGCCTCAAATCCTCGAGGTCCACCAACGGAATGTCATTATCGTCACAATACTGGAATATCGCCGCAAGGATACCCGATTGGGCGTCCGATAGTTCCATCAGGCGCGAGAGCAGTACCGGCCCAAACTCGGTTACCGTGGCGCGCAGCCTTACCCCTTTTTCATCGGACAAACTCAGGAATTCGACCGGGTTATCCACAGAGACAAAAGGGCATCCGATTTTTTCATGCCGCTCCGCTATGCGCGCATTCGCTGCACCTGGCATGGCAATACCGCTGAGGTCCCCCTTTACGTCCATCATCAATACCGGGACACCGGACGCGGAGAGCTGTTCTGCCAAAACTTGTAGCGTTTTGGTCTTTCCTGTACCCGTAGCCCCACTGATCAAACCATGCCGGTTGAACATACGGAGGGGTGCACGGACAGGTGCTTCGGGAATGCACTCGCCGTTGAGTACCGGCGCACCAAGGAATATCGAGGTGTCTTTGAAAGTGTATCCGGCTCTAATCGCTTCAACGAATTTTTCTTTCTGCTGCATAGGTAAAGAATTAAAATAACGTTCGGTATTAATGGGAAAAGGTACGCCAGATCGCCCAAAGTATCCCCAAAAATATAATCAGGAGCAGGCCGGCTTTCAGCGATGTGCCCTTTCCAGTAGCCTGGTGGTTGGTGCGAAATTTTGCCATACATCTGTTTGGCCACAAAAATAGTAAATTGCGCTCAAATGCTCCATAATGCTTCATGTTGGAATAACCGGTGGTATTGGCAGCGGCAAAACGACCGCCTGCAAAATCTTTGAAACCCTGGGCATCCCGGTATATTATGCCGATGCACGTGCCAAATGGCTGATGGAAAATGACGGGGAACTCCGCACCGGCATTATTCAACATTTTGGTAGCGAGGCTTATTCAGATGCCGGAAAGCTCAACCGCGGCTGGATTGCGTCGAAAGTATTGTCCGACCCCGCGCTCCTGCATGCACTGAATGCACTGGTCCACCCTGCCGTTGCGCTGGATGGCCTGAGATGGCAGGAAGCACAACGCGAAGTCCCCTACACTTTAAAGGAAGCGGCATTATTATACGAAAGCGGCAGCTTCCGCCTGTTGGACAAAATTATTGTCGTGACCGCACCGCTGGAAGTTCGTATCGCCCGGGTGATGGAAAGGGACAAGGCATCCCGGGAGACGGTTATGGGCTGGATATCCAAACAAATGCCTGAAGAAGAAAAAGCTGCACGGGCAGACTATCTGATCCAAAATGATGGGGAACATCCGCTTCTACCCCAGGTCATGGAGGTCCATCTGGCACTGGTCGCTTTGGGGTTGCATGCAACCCCTTGAGACCGAACGAATATTGAGGCGCTATCATAAGTCCTTTGGCGGCTTGCGGTGCCAAAGGATATTTTTTTGAGACGCCGAAGGCGGCAGAATATTTATGGGGCAGCCCCTGAAAAATATATCCCGGGGCTTTTTATACAACCCCGGGATATTCCGGCGCTTTTGATCAAGACTGTTTTTTGCCAAATGCCAACCCTTCTTTATACACCTCCAGACAACGCTCCCTGGCGATTTTATGATCTACCATTGGCTGGGGATAAGCGGACGTGCCATACTCCGGAACCCAGCGCCGGATATACTTAAAATCGGGGTCGAATTTTTTCTGCTGCTCGGTGGGGTTGAAAATACGGAAATATGGCGCGGCATCCGTCCCGCTCCCTGCCGCCCATTGCCAGCCCCCGTTATTTGAAGCGAGATCAAAATCGAGCAGCTTTTCGGCAAAATATGCTTCCCCCCAGCGCCAGTCAATCAGCAGGTGCTTGGTCAGAAAGCTGGCAACGATCATCCGCACGCGGTTGTGCATGTATCCGGTCGCATTGAGCTCACGCATCCCGGCATCTACGATGGGATACCCCGTCCTGCCCGTACACCACTTCATAAAATCCTTCTCGTCGTACCGCCAGGCAATTGCGTCGTACTCCGGGCGAAAAGCGCGTGTGGCAACATGCGGAAAGTTAGCCAGGATCATGGCATAAAAATCCCTCCAGATCAACTCATTGAGAAAGATATCGTTTAAGCCCATCGCCTTACGCGCTTTTTCCCGGATGCTGATGGTACCGAAACGAAAATGGACCCCCAGGCGCGTAGTGCCCTGGACAGCAGGGATATTACGGGTCTGATCATAGTTCCGGATCAAACCCTGGTTGACCGACTTTTCCGGAAAAACAGTAACAGATGGTTCAAATCCAATTTCAGGCAGCGTTGGCATGGGGCAGGGCGGCGTGACCAAAAACCGGTCCATGCACTGTTCGCTGGGAAAGTGGCGGAAAGCAGCGGGCGCCTGAATGCCTTCTACCGGGACAAAAGCTTCTGCCAGTTTCCTCCGCCACACCTTGCTGTAGGGCGTAAAAACCGTGTAGGGCGTCCCGTCGGCTTTTGCTACCTCGAGCTGCTCAAAGATAACATGGTCCTTATAGCTGTGGAAAGGGATATTTCTTGCTGCAAGCAGCTGTTCTACCGCGGCATCCCTGGCAATGGCATACGGCTCGTAATCGTGGTTGCAATAGACTGCGCCGACGGGATACGAATCCAGTAGATGCTCCCACACTGCTGTAGGTTTACCATTGGCGACGAACACGGTACTGCCATTGTCTTCCAGCAGTCTTTTCAGGCCCTCCAGTTCGCGATGGATGAAGTTGACCCGGGCATCCTTTTTATCCGCCAGGTGGCCGAGGATTTCTGAGTCGAAAATGAACAGGGGTAATACCGGCAGTGGCCCCTGTAAGGCCTGGTACAAGCCGTGGTTGTCGAACAAGCGCAAATCGCGGCGCAGCCAGAAAATTGCAATCATAAGCATCTGCGTTATACGGCAAAGGCCTGCGGACGCTAATGCGGTCAGAGCACTACAGTCCCAAGTTCTTTTGCCAGTTGGTTTTCGATTTCTTTTAACCTGAGATGGAGCCGCAGGCAAACCTCGATTTCTGATTCGGGGCCGCCGGCTGTCATCATCGCATTGAGTTTTTCGGCATTACGCGCTTTGAATCGTCTGATTTTGCGTAGTTTAAAGCGCTTAATGAGGTTTTCCGCGTCGAGTCGCTGGTTTTCGTCCGGATGGGACTGGCTCAGGAAAATTTCCCATTTCTGCGCCCAGTTTTCGCTATACTCGTACGGAGAAGAGCTGAAATTGACCGCTAGTTGTACAATTTCCGGGTCGGGGTGGTTTAGAAAAAAATCTAGGCGCACCTCGCGTTTATCCAGGGCGAGTGTGCGGATTTCCATCACGACACGGTGGTAGAGGGGGTGGTCAAATTCGCCGAGGACATCTTCGATATTCATGAGCACATATTCCGCCACGGAGACACGTGCTTTTTCATCGAAAATTTTGTTTCCTGCGGTAATCAGCAACCGCACCAGGTCTTTCTCCTGAAAAACGTCCCCGATTGCTGCTGGTGAGGGCACAGGCACGGGAAAGCTTTGCCCCGGCTGCTCTGAAGGAAGGCTTTCTTTAGGTTTTTCGCCAGGCACCTCTTGTTTGCGCGTAAATTTTTCGTAATCCCTTTTCCGGATATTATTGATTTCCATGAGCAGCCTGCCTTCATCCACTTTGAGTGTTTCCCGGACGTTGCGCACGTATTCGTCCCGGCGCAGGGGGTTGTGGATACGGGAGATCGAATAGGCGATCTGGCTAATTACTGCTGCACGGCGCGTGGGGTCGTTCCCTGCCTGTTCGAGGAGCAATGCGGTTTCCAGTTGAATGATATCCTGGGCATTTTCCTGTACATACTTCAAAAAACAGTCTTTACCCACTTTCTGGATGTAGGAGTCGGGGTCTTCACCGTCCGGCAGGAGTACTACCCGCACGTTCAGGTCTTCTTCGAGGGCCATATCCAGGCCGCGAAGGGCTGCGCGGATACCTGCGGCATCGCCGTCGTACAAGATGGTGAGCTTACTGCTGAAACGCTTGATCAGCTTGACCTGGTCTGAGGTAAGTGAAGTCCCGGAAGACGCAACCACGTTTTCGATCCCGCTCCGGTGCAGGGAAATAACATCTGTATATCCTTCTACAAGAAAGCATTCATCCTGCTGGCGGATGGTTTTTTTGGCGAAAAAGGCACCATAGAGCACCTTGCTTTTGGTATAGATATCTGTTTCCGGCGAATTGATGTACTTAGGGGCTTTAGGGTCTTTGTGCATGATGCGACCGGCGAAGGCAATAACTTTTCCGCTCAGGTTGTGTATCGGGAACATCGCCCTGTTGCGGAAGAAGTCGTTGTCAAACGAAGTGGTAAGCCCAAGTTTTCTGAGGAGCTCGATGCTGTACCCTTTAGCTACGGCTACCTGGGTGAATCGGTCGCGGTCGCCCGGGGCGAAGCCAAGACCAAATTTTTCGATCGTCGCATCGTCGAACCCCCTGTGCTTGAAATAGGACAGGCAAACGCTTTTTCCAAGATCGGTACTTCTCATCTGCTCCGCAAAAAAATCCTGTGCGAATTGATTGATCAGGTACAGGCTCTCCAGTACTTGCTGCTCCTGGAGGGCCAGGTCGTCATTAACGGTTTCTTCCAGTTCTATCCGGTATTTCCTTGCCAGGTACCGAATGGCATCCGGAAAGGAAAGGTTTTCGTGCTCCATGACGAAGTTAACAGGCGTGCCTCCACGTGCACATCCAAAGCATTTGAAGATATTTTTGGAAGGGGAGACGTAGAAAGAGGGGGTTTTTTCGTGGTGGAAAGGGCATAGCCCCGCCAGGTTTACCCCGCGGCGGCGAAGTTCAACAAAATCACCTACGACCTCTTCGATCCTGGCCGCATCCTGTACTTCCTGAATACTTTTCTGGGAGATCATGAAGGTTTGTATTTCCGGTTAATTTGCCAGCATTTGGGGTCTGATACAATAAGGATTATGCGCATACGCGCCAAAGGGCAGCAGAAGGGCTACCTGTTTTGCTCGATAATCAAAAAATCTACACTTTCCGGGGTCAAACGGACACTGCGGATCAGGGGCGGCATTTTTGAGATCATCAGTTGTGCCTTTTCTCCGTCGCTGGCTGCGGGGTTTTGCGGTAATTCCGCCAGTACCTCAAAATCTGTGGAGCGCACCTTATCGAAGCGGCTCAGGCCAACCCGAAAGCTGATACGTACCTGCGCGGGGAAGAATCGGGCGGCATTCGAACCTGAAGCAGGGCGGATAGGCACGAATATCTGCTTCTCCGTATATTGTTCTACCCGCAGGGACACCCGGATGCGCCCGGGCGAGGCAGTCACCCCTGGCGGCAGGTGTAGCGCGGTTTCGTCCTGGAAATCATTTGACAGCCCTTTCAGATTTATAGAATCGGTTGGGGCAGATTCCAGGCGTCGGACAACAGAATTAGGCCCCTTAATCAAAACGCGGTCGGGGATCAGACGGATTTCTTCCTTCAGATAATATTCCGGAAAAAATTCCAGGTTCCCCGCAAAACGCACCGGTACCTGCTTCCATGCCAGCGGCTCCACGCGAAGGTGTATTTCATCGTAGTTCAACTCGGCGATGCTGAGGTTGGTGGAGTGTAGCCGCTCAAAAATCGCCGAGCGCAAACGACCGGGGTTCAGATCAAAGGATGCGTTGGATCCAGTAGAATAACGCAGTACGATTTCACGGGAAAAAAGTGCATCGTAAAGCAGGCTCCATCCACGGCCCTCAATCAATACCCTGATATCTTCCGGCGGGGGTTTCAGAAAGGTATATCCCGCAGGCAACCGGAATTCCAGGCGTACCTTCTTTTCTATCTTGTACACCTGGGCCATTTTGGTAGGTATCCATAAAGACAGGGCCACACCTAAACAAATCAGGAGGATGACCCTGTCCTTTTTAAACTGGTCGAGTCGCTTATTCAGCTGTGCCCGTCGGCGCAGGTTTTTGATTACCGCCATATACGGATTCTGTCATTTCTTTGGAAATGGCACTTCGGGTCACCCGGAGATATACTTTGGCGCCTACCTCGATGGTAATGATATTCTCCTCGATTTTGGTGATACGGCCAAGAATGCCGCTCGCAGTTACCACCTCATCCCCCTTTTGCAGCGAATCGTTGAATTGCTTCTGCTCGCGCTGGCGCTTTGCCTGAGGACGAATGATAAACAGCCAGAATACCAGGAACATCGCCCCAATAAAAACGAAACTCATAATTGGACTTCCGCTACTGCCTGCCTGTAAGAAAATTAAACTGAATGGTGTCATTATAATATAGGTGTTGGTTTATGAATTTTAAATCCTAAATAGGCTTCCTTTCCTGCGAAATGATCCGGATAAATACAACAAACCCGCCGGACAATCGGAGCCCCTATTGTGTTTCCGCCGGGAGTACTTCCCCCTGGAGATATACTACATGTCTGCCCTGCAGGGTATTGGCCATGATGGTAATGGGCTTGATCTGAGGTCCTGTCTTACCCTCGGTATCGAAACGGGCACTGATTTTGCCTGTGCCGGAGGGTGGTACAGGTGCTTCCGGCCACTCCGGTACGGTACAACCGCAGGTCGAGCGCGCACGGGAAATCAGTAAAGGCCCTTTTCCGGTATTGGTAAAGACAAAGGCACATTCAACGATCTCTCCTTCCCGTACCTTGCCAAAATCGAACAGGGTATCCCGAAACACCATGGCCGGTGCCAGCTCCGGCGCTTTATTTCCCCTGAGGCTCGCAGGGTTGCGGATCAGCTCCGCATTGGAAAAAGCACCGGAAATAGGGGTTTCTTCTACGCGCCTTCCCTCAGGGGCTGCAACACCAGGCCCGCAGGCAACAAGGGAATACATGACACAACTTAAAACGAAAACTTCTTTTCTCACCAGACAATTATTTCGTTTTTGACCGGCAGCCTTGACTGGCTCCCCGGGACAGCGTCAAATATACGGCTTTTTTTACCAGTCTTGTCGGGATGGATCCGCATAGTGGGAAAAATGCATTATTTTTCATCCATATAAAGACTTTTTTAAGCCCTATTTGGCGCACTATATGCCGGATATTCTAAGGGGGCACATTTTTTCAAGTATTCGCGGGCAACTTTTATCTCCCCTCCATTTTTCGTTTTTCTGAATTTCAAAATACTTCCTCCAATCGCTATATCGGAAAATGTGTACCCTTTCTAAGCGGATATATTTATTTTTACAAAAAAAACCCTCGATGGATTTTCCCCCGCGCATTTACCTGACAGGTTTCATGGGATCCGGTAAGTCATACACCGGTCGGTTGCTTTCCGAAAAGCTGGGTTATACCTTCATTGACCTCGACGAACAAATCGAGGAGACGGCAGGCCTGCCGGTAAAGGAAATCTTCAGTCAATTTGGGGAGCAATACTTCAGGGAAACGGAGCGCGAGGCACTTCACCGGACCGCGGGTCTTCGGCGCTGCATTATTGCCTGTGGCGGGGGTGCCCCCTGCTTTTTCGATAATGCCGACTGGATGAACGCCCATGGGGTAGCGGTATTCCTGGATATCCCTGTCCCTGAACTCGTCCGGCGGCTGGAGAGCGGGCTGGAGGAGCGGCCACTGCTCCGCGGGATCGGCCAGGGCGGGCTGGAAGCATTCATCCAGGGGCGTCTTGCAGAAAGAAGGGCTTTCTATACCAGGGCGGCGGTTTGTTGCCAAAGCAGTGACCCGGAACTGGTGATGCGGGCAATCGGAACCTGGTGTGCCGAAGTGGCCGGTTTTGCAGGGATTGATTATGGGAGTAAGCTCGCAGGGACAACAGTTATTGCCTTTTATTCCGTCCAGGCCGGCCACATCACATTTTATAAAACGGCCAGGGGACAGGATGCCGATGCCTTTATCCTTGCGCATTTTGAGCAGAATCCCTGGAACGCGGCTTTCCTGGACGCACCTTTATCCTTGCCCGGAGTGTATCGCGATCCCTCTAAAGGTGGTGATTTTTTCCATCGTGAAGCCGACCGGGCTACCAACGCCATGTCGCCGATGTTCCTGGGAGGGCTGACTGCCCGCGCAATGCGGCTCGCCGCGACGCTTGAACTGAAGGGTATCGCCACCAGAGAAGTATATCCGGGCAAGCTTGCAAAAAAAATGGGGCTGGATACCCTGGGATATAAAACCAGGGAAATCGCCCCATCTGCTTTAGCTGCAACCCTCCAGAGGGTGCTTTCTTTTCCTGTTCACCTCGATTCCGTAGATACCTGGCACGCTTTTGACGCCATACTTGCCTATATGAGCGGGTGGCGGTATATGCGCGGCGAACACGAGACCTTTGGCGACCCCCAGGAAGGTCAGATCATTATTTGATAGCCTGAAGGAATTCCTGGCGGGTAGTATCCTGTAAAAAAGCGCCCCGATATTCCGAAGTGACGGTAATACTTTCCTGATGCTGTACACCCCTTGCCTGAACACACATGTGGAATGCTTCTATGTACACCGCTACATCTTCTGTTTGAAGGGCTTGCGCAAGCTCGTCTGCGATTTGCATGGTAAGCCTTTCCTGTACCTGGGGGCGCTGGGAAAAGTATTCTACGATACGGTTCAGCTTGGACAACCCAATCACTTTGTCTTTTGCGATATACGCTACATGCGCCTTTCCATAGATTGGAAGAAAGTGGTGTTCGCAAAAAGATTGTACCCGGATATTTTTCTCCACCAGCATCTGCCGATACCCAAATTTATTCTCGAAAAGCGAGATATCCGGCTTATTGGCGGGGTTGAGGCCCGTAAAAATTTCTTTCACAAACATTTTCGCCACCCGCTTCGGAGTGTCGCGGAGTGAATCGTCCCTTAAGTCCAGTCCCATAATTTCCATAATCGAACGGAAGTGAGACTCTATTTTTTTGACTTTCTCTTCTTCAGAGAGCTTGAAAGCATCTGGGCGAAGGGGGGTATCTAGGGAAGTGGCAATATGCCCTTCGCCAACCGGATCGTCCTGACTTTGAACTGGAGCGCTATGGTACTTACCGTTTACTTCCCCATTTAAATAAATCATATTGTTGAGATAAAGAATCGAACAAAAAGGAAGGGAATCTGCGTACACTCCCAAAATTTATTTTGCCTGACTCTGCAATGTGGTTGAATAAATAACATAAACAGAACATTGATAAAATACGAAGGTTTAAAAATTTTAAAACTATTTCCCCCCGCCACTTAAAAACCCGGTTCGTTATCAGATACTGGCAAAGCGCAATGGGTATTTTCTACATCCCTATGTAGTGACAATTTGTCGGTTGCCGCCGTCCCGCTGAATCAAAGGTTTTTTTAAAATATTGTAAAGAAAAAGGGACATTTTTTTATTTCCGTTCAGCGCTACATTTTTACAAATACATTTTATTTATTTTTTATTCATCAATGATAATCATAAATTTAATCAAAAAACTTACATGAATTCGCAAACTGTGAATTGACAAATTTTCACTGCTATAATTTGCCATAAAGGGATAAAACAACTAAGTTTGCTCACAGCGCGGGAAAAAGAGGGTCTTTGTTTAGATCAGCGTTATTTCCCTGGGTGAGAATCGGCAAAGGTATCAGTAAGTTAGATATGCCCCATTGGCCATGCCAATGGGGTTTTTTATTTTCCCAGGCCTTCCTTGTTTGTTCGCTAAGGTACAGTGCCTATCTTTGCGCGCGATAAAACAAGAACGTTCACCGGACTTGTTGCAATAGGGGGCCGGTACAGGGGGAAAAACAGGTTATTCAACATCCACGGGAAAGCTTTTTGAGCGGGGTATAGCCCAGCTACGCGACCTAAAAAAAGAGCAGCCCTGGCGATAGAAGACCTTTTTACCACGTACCCATCCTACCGCACCAGGTTCACTAAAAGAAATGGAAATGAATTACGATATCATTATCATTGGTTCCGGCCCCGGAGGCTATGTAGCTGCAATCCGGGCTGCACAACTGGGCATGCGTGTGGCAGTGGTCGAACGGGAATCGCTCGGGGGGATTTGCCTGAACTGGGGCTGTATTCCGACGAAAGCGCTGTTGAAGAGCGCCCAGGTATTCGAATATATCCAACACGCTGCCGATTATGGGATCAGCGTGGGCAATGCGAAGGCTGATTTCACGGCTATGGTCGCCCGCAGCCGTGGCGTTGCAGACGGTATGAGCAAAGGGGTTCAATTTTTGATGCGGAAGAATAAGGTCACGGTAATCAATGGGCACGGGCGCCTCGTCCCAGGAGGAAAAGTGGCGGTAGAAGCGGATGGCAAGGTGACGGAGTACAGTGCACCGCACATCATTATTGCGACGGGAGGCCGGGCAAAAGCATTGCCCAACCTGCCGATAGACGGGAAAAAAGTCATCGAATACCGGAAAGCGATGTCGCTGGAAAAGCAGCCCAAAAGTCTTGTCGTGGTAGGAGCCGGGGCCATTGGAGTCGAGTTCGCCTACTTTTATCATTCCATCGGTACCGAGGTCACAGTCGTTGAATTTTTGGAACAGGGGCTACTGCCGCGTGAAGATGCGGACGTTTCAAAAGAGCTGGGTAGGATATACGCAAAAAAAGGGATCAAAGTGCTGGCCAATACAGCAGTGGAAAGTGTGGATACCTCTGGTAAAGGGTGCATTGTCCAAACGAAGCACCGTGGCAGTGGAAAAACGGAGACCATTAGCTGCGACGTGGTGTTATCGGCCGCAGGCGTAGCACCCAACACCGAGCATCTCGGGCTCGAAGAAACAGGCGTCAAGGTGCAAAACGGGTTAATTGCCGTGGACGAATACTACCGTACGAATGTACCCGGCGTATATGCTATTGGCGATGTGGTTCCAGGGCCTGCCCTCGCCCATGTAGCGAGTGCGGAAGGGATCCTTTGCGTAGAAAAAATTGCCGGCCAGCACGTCCGGCCGATTGATTATAACAACATCCCTTCCTGTACTTACTGCGTGCCGGAAGTCGCCTCTGTAGGTTATACCGAGGAAGGGGCAAAGGCTGCGGGCTATGAAATAAAGGTCGGAAAATTCCCATTCTCTGCTTCAGGTAAAGCGAGTGCTTCCGGCGACAAAAGCGGGTTTGTGAAAGTTATTTTCGATGCCCGTTATGGGGAATTCCTGGGTGCCCACCTGATTGGGCAGAACGTGACGGAGATGATCGCCGAGGTAGTTGCGGCACGCAACCTGGAGACGACAGGACATGAAATCATCAAATCCATCCATCCCCACCCTACCATGAGCGAGGCCATCATGGAAGCAGCGGCGGCGGCATACGGGGAGGTGATCCACATTTAATTGCCTGCCCCGAGACGTTTTATGGACCAGCTTTCCGGATTGCCCAGTACGCGCTCGATGAAGCGCCGCTCCGTCGTGATGATGCGGGCTTCTCCGGAAAGCTCTTCCTCGGACAATATCGGCCGGTTGGTGTTGGTGACCAGAGGTTGGGGCAAGTTGACCTCGACAGGTACCACTATCTTGCGGTCCACCGTACGGGTCACTTTTGATTTCCAGGAAACTTCGCCGATAATCGAACCGTATTCCGGATAGGGAAACCCATTGATCCGGATTACTACCCGCTGTCCGGTCTTTACCGTTCCTGACTTCTCAAAAGGGATTTGCATTTCACCGATTAGCTGGCGTTCCCCGGTCGGCATAACGACGAGCAGCTCGTCCCCTTCATCAACGAATTGCCCAGCTGCTACATTACGCCCGATAATTTGGGCTGTACCGGCGAAAGGGGCGGTGAGGAAATACTTCTTCATGAAGGCATTGAGGCGAAGCTTTAGTTTCAGGAATGCATCTACCAGTGCGCTGGAGGTCGCTACGCGGTTTTCTTCCCCTCCCTGCCGAACCGAGATGATCTGCCCTCTCAGCGATCCGATCTCGAACTGCCGCTCGCGAATAGCGGCCTCCAGGGCTTCGCGCTCTTCTTCCAGCAAGGCGAAGGCACTGCGAAAGCGGGACAGGTCGCTGATGGCAATCTTCCCGACTTTGTACTCCATCTCCCGCTTTTTGAGCTCGATACTGGCCTGGTCAATGCGCTCGGCAGTATTCTTCCATGCCGCACGCCTCCCGGCAAGGGCCGTCTCCAGAGAAGAAATTTGCCGTTCAAGGGTCTGGATATCACTGCTCTTGAACTGCCCCATCCGGGCAAGACGGTACTCCGATTGTTTTTCGTAAAAATTATACAGGTCTGCCTGCAACTCACCTATGATTAATGTGGTATCCAGGGAAAAACGCGCGAGCGTGGTGTCTGCCTCATTCGGCAGGTTTTTCATCTGGTCGGAGAGATAGAGTACATGGTTGAAATTAGCAGTATTCCTGAAGACCAGCAGGACCTGGTTGGCCTTCACTACCTGGTTGTCCCGTACAAGTACCGATTCGATGTAATTTCCTTCCTGTGCGCGGAAACGCACCGGAGGCTCTTTGAACGTAATACGGATCGGATCAACGACCATATCGGGATATTCGACCCAGAAACTCAGCCATGCGAACACAACGAAGGCAAACAGGATGAGGACGGTGCCATAGCGCAATAGCCACGGCGGTGGGGTACCCAGGATTTCCTGTACTTCCTCGCTCCGGTTCTCAAAATTTTCATCTTCGTACATAACAGGATATTTTGGCTAAAAGCGGTCAGGCCCCAAGTTCGATCTGATTGCGGACCAACTGATAGTAAGCTTTGCGCGAATACGTCAGCTCATCGTGCGTACCTTGCTCTACAATTTCGCCATCTTCCATCACGATGATATTATCGGCATGTTTTATGGTACTCAGGCGATGGGCGACCAGGACAATCGTTTTCCGGTTGAAATATTCGAGCAGGTTTTCCATAATGACCATCTCGTTAAAAGAATCCAGGGCAGTGGTCGCTTCGTCGAAGAACAAATAATCCGGCGATTTATAGACAGCGCGGGCAATCAGGAGGCGCTGGCGCTGGCCCTGGCTCAGCCCTACCCCATCCTGCCCGATACGGGTATTGTATCCCATATCCAGGGACTCTATAAAACTTTGGATATTCGCCGTTTTTACGGCACGCAGAAGCTTTTCCTTGTCTATTATTTCATCACCAAGAGCAATATTCCGGGCGATGGTATCGGAGAAGATAAACCCGTCCTGCAGCACTACCCCGCATTTTCGCCGCCAAAGCTTATTGCTGATCCCGGCGAGGTTGATATCGCCGACCCGTACGATACCCTCGGAAGGTGGATAAAAGTTGAGCAAGAGTTTCAAAAGTGTCGTTTTACCGCTGCCGCTGCGG
Organism: Lewinellaceae bacterium; assembly: GCA_040382095.1. GTDB lineage: Bacteria > Bacteroidota > Bacteroidia > Chitinophagales > Saprospiraceae > JADJPL01. The sequence continues at coordinate 26,194 of JBEIGB010000020.1, read as the reverse complement.
CCAACGATGGCCGTCACCCTGCCTTTGGGGATACGCACGTTGATATTGCGCAGGACATAAGGCGAATTCGGGCCACTATATTGAAAAGAGACCTGGTCGAGAGACATATCGCCGTATTCGGGCAAGATCGTGATTTTTTCTTCCGGATTTTCTTCGTTCGTTTTGAGGTGGATTTCATTCATCCGGCTAAGGCTGATTCTTACCTCCTGCAGGGAAAAGGCAAATTCCAGTAACTGGTTGACCTGGCTGTTGAGCTGGCCAATAATATACTGTATGGCCACGAGCATCCCGAGGGTCATCTCGGTTGCGATGACCGCTTTGGCAACAAAAAAGATGATGATGAGGTTCTTCACCTCGTTGATCGCGATTGCGCCCACTTTCTGCACCTGGGTAAGACGCAGGTTGCTCAGTCCGGTCCTGAAAAGTTGAGACTGGACACGTTCCCATGCCCACCGTTTTTGTTTTTCCGCATTGAACAGTTTGATGTCCTGCATCCCGTAGATCAGCTCCATCAGGTTAGTCTGATTTTCGGCAGACTGGTCGAAGCGCTTGAAGTCCAGGTCGCGACGCCATCCTGCAAACAACAGTACCCATGCAATATTCAATGCCGCACCCGCGACAAATATGACAAATACGGTGAGGTTCCAGAACACTAAAACACAGGCGAAGGCAACCAGGTTAAGAATGGAAAATAACGAGAGCAGTGAAGTTGAAGTCAAAAACCGTTGCACCCGCTCGTGATCATTGACCCGCTGCACGAGGTCCCCTACCAGTTTACTTTCAAAAAAACGAAGGGGCAGACGGGTCAATTTGATGAGGTAATCGGAGATCAGGCTGATATTCACCCGGATACCTACGTGGAGCAGGATCCAGCTCCGCATATATTCTATGGAGACCTGGGTCATAAAGAGCACCAATTGCGCGATCAGTACCAGCGTGATGAAGTGCAGGTCATAGGTTTGTATCCCGACATCTACCACCCCTTTGACCATAAACGGGAACAGCACCTGGATGATCGTCCCGATGAATACACCGACCAGCAGTTGGATGATGAACGGGCTGTAGCGCCCAAAATAGTTCAATACGTATTCGAACGTCCCCTTGTCGGTTTGTTCGCCCCGGTGCTTGAAGAATTCCGGAGTGGTCTGGAGGATTAACACGACCCCTTTTTCCCCGTCGTCTTTATACTGCACCCATCGCTGCAGAAATTCCTGCTTGTTGAGCTTATATTTTGCCCTGGCGGGGTCCGCTATCCATACGTATTGTTTATCCGCTTTATAAACGACAACGAAGTGGTCGTTCCGCCAGTGGGCGATGCAAGGGAAGGGGATGACCGTTTGTAAATGGTCGTAATCTATTTCTACGGCCAGCGTCTGGAGCCCGATATGTTCTGCCGCATCGCTGATTTCGAGAAGGGAGACCCCCTGCTTGCCGATGAACGTCAGGTCTCTGAGGTAGTCGAGGGAATAGACACGGCCGAAGTACTTCGCGATCATACGAAGACAGGCCGCGCCACAGTCCATGGCGTCCAGTTGCTGGTAAAATGGAAAGCCCCTCAATTCCTGATGGTGTTACTAATCTTGCTGCTCTGACAAGCTGGCGGGAAAAGGCAGCGAGTGTCCCGCTATATCCTTTTCATGGTTGCCATACCCGGTGTACTGCTCCCCCGAAAATCGTCGTCGCGGCAAAGAACCCCTGTTCTCCCAACCTGCTAATGACTTGTTGCAGCAATTTTATGATAAAATACGCATCGAATACCATTCCGCACAACACAAAATTAACGTAAAATGTACGTTATTCGCTTGTAATTTAAAATTTTATGACATTATTCTAAAAAAATCACATCGGAGTGCGGGTAAAAACGTCGTTTTGGACATAAAACGGCCACTCACAACAAGTCTATCGGGTCAAACCAACCAGTCTGCCGCTATTTTACCGAGACCAGTTTTTTATCAAAAGGGTTGAGGGCCGTACCCCTGACTTTAGCTTCCGCCTCGATACGGAATTCCGATTTGACTGCATTTAGCAATTTGGCTGCTTTTGCGATACCCCCCAGGAGGAAGGTCCGTTCCATTTCGTCGAACGCAGAATGGACCAGGGAAAAATTAAGGGAAAAAGGGATTTCCACGATCCTTCCTGCGGGGATTTCGATTTCTTTTGCAATTTCCAGCTTGCCGAGTTCGTATTCATCAACCAGTTTTTCCTGTCCCCTTCCCCTGGAATACCGTTCTATCAATGCGATTTTGATAAAAGTCACCTGTTGCGTGTTCATAGACTGAAAGCGCAGCCGTCCGGCAAAAGATCCCTGCGCTCCTTCGAGCTCTTCCGGGATCAGCAATTCCAGCTTAACACCTTCGATACCCAGCCACTGTTTTACTCTGCCGATCATAGTGCTATATTAATCTTTTATGCCAGCTTTGTCCAAGCGGTTTGATGAATTCTTCCTGCAACCTTCCGGCGGTATCCACTAATGTATCGAAAACGAGGGTGGAGTCATTAATTTCCCCCCGGGCAAAAAGCGCGGAGAATGTTTCCCTGCCCGCGCTGCGCACCTCGTCGCCTTCCAGATAGGTGAAGCACATACGGTCGAAAAGGTCAATGCCAAGTGATGCCTGGAGGCTTTTCATGAATGCCACCGATTGATCAATCGAACAACCACTTGCACCTGCCTGCCGCTCGTCAACCGCAAGGATGATAAACCTGCCGTGACGGACTTCTCCTGCCGCCCGAAGCTGTGCATTGTGGCTTGTCCATTGACGGACGAACACACCGAGGGCACGCTCAATAGAAGCTATTTCTTCAGCAGCCAGCGCCCTGCTGCTCTGATAGACCCAGACTCTGGCGGTCGAAGGCAATGTCTGTACCATAACATTGGTTTTCAATGACCCGGGGACGGTCTTCCGGCCGGGAGCAAACAATCTTCTGATCCTGATCTAAAACGGTTCCTGCGTGCCAAAATGGTATGCCTTTTTTAGGCCATTTGAGCGATATCCCTTCATCCAGGGCGTTGTATAAACGAAAAATAACACTTTTTTATGCAATATCTGCTCATCGCCGTGAATGTATTTATTAAATAAGACCCGGCAGTTGTGGAAACATCTCTGAAGTTTAACTGTTTTAGGTATATTTGTTTCCAAATCAAACCCTAAAGGGAGCATTCATCAGGTTGTTACAGTATGCTTTCAATGAAATTATTTCCTAAATGCCCTTGTGCAAGAAAATTCCCAAAGACAAAAGATCCGGGACTGTCTTATTCAAAACATTTTTGGCCGCCTCGCCACCAAAGGTCTTTTGAGATATCCTCATCAAAATATGATCTGACAGCGCGAGCCGCCAGAATTCCTTTGAGGCAGTCTCATCAAACTATATTTTTTCACTCAAACCTGTATTTATGAAGTTTAGATTACTCTTCTTTCTGATGGTGGCTATAATCACCATGAGTGTAAACAACCTTTACGCGCAAACAGTTGTAAGCGGTAAGGTTCTCGATGCAGATACCAACGAGCCCCTCGTTGGCGCATCTGTCACAGTAAAGAATACTTCCGTTGGCACGGTCACCGACCTGAACGGTTCGTATTCTATCGAAGTCCCCGCTGGCGGGACAGCACTGGTATTCTCCTACATTGGCTACCGCTCCGAAGAAATTGCCATAAATGGCAGGACGACAATTGATGCCAGTCTGACCGAAGGCCTTGATATTGACATGGTTACTGTTATCGGTTCCAGGAATGCCACCCGTACAAAGCTGGAGACTGCCGTTCCGGTGGACGTCATCCCGATTGCCAGCCTGGTCAACGAAATCGGTCAGGTGGACCTCAACCAGATATTGACCTATGTGGCACCTTCCTTCCAGTCGGCCCGGCAAACAATCGCCGACGGTACAGACCACGTTGACCCCGGTCAGCTCCGCGGTTTAGGCCCCGACCAGGTACTCATCCTGGTCAACGGGAAGCGCAGGCATCAATCTGCCCTCGTAAACGTGAACGGTACGGTCAACAGGGGTACCGTAGGCACTGACTTGAGCGCGATCCCCGCAACCTCGATCGAGCGTATCGAAATCCTGCGGGATGGCGCCGCCGCTCAATATGGGTCCGATGCGATCGCAGGGGTCATTAATATCGTACTGAAGCAAAAAACCGGGGTGGTTGACGGCAGCGTATCTTATGGGTTCAACAGGACTACCTTCGATAAGAATTTCGCCATCTTCAAGGCCCAGGGGAAAACCGATGACCCCGGTGTCACCGTAAACGATGGCCAGAGCGTTCAGGCCGGGCTCAATTATGGTTTCAACCTCGGTTCCAAGGGTTTCGTCAACCTGACCGGGGAATATATCACCCGCGAACCGACGTTCCGCTCCGGCACTTATTCCGGACAGGTTTACCCTTCCGTTAACGGTCAGGTACGCGACGACTCTTTTCTGCTTGCCCGTGGCCTCAACCGCGAATTCTTCGATATGCGGATCGGCCAGTCGAAAATCAGTGGCGGTGGGGTGTTCCTCAACTCCGAGCTCAGCCTCGGCGGTAGCTGGGAAGCCTACGTCTTCAGTGGATACAACCGGAAAAATGGCGAAGCAGCAGGCTTTTTCCGTTATCCTTCTTCTATCCAGACAGGCGCCGCCATTTACAGGAACAATGCGTTTGCACTTTATCCCAACGGATTCCTGCCTTTCATCAAGACCGACATTGCAGATTTCAGCCTTGCAGCTGGTTTGAGGGGCAAACTCGGCGATTGGGCAGTGGATTTCAGCAACACTTACGGACGCAATAACTTCGGTTTCAATGTGGACAATTCCGTCAACTACTCACAGGCGGCAGTGCGGGGCAGCAACCTGCAGACTTCCTTCGATGCCGGCTCCCTGAGTTTTACCCAGAACACCGTAAATGCAGACCTTAGCCGCAAGTACGATGTCATGGCTGGCCTGAACGTCGCATTTGGTGCAGAATACCGCTTCGAACAATTCAGCATCATCGCGGGAGAAGAATCTTCCTGGAGAAATTATGACCAGGCTTCCGGCGCTGCAGGTGGCGCCCAGGTATTCCCAGGGTTCCTGCCTGCAAACGAAGGCGACAACAACCGGAACAGCTTCGCTACCTATATTGACCTGGAACAGGATTTCTCCGATAAATTCATGATCGCCGGTGCACTCCGCTTTGAAAATTACTCCGATTTTGGCAGCACGCTGAACTACAAACTGGCTTCCCGCTACAAGGTCAGCAACGCCTTCTCTATTCGTGGCTCCATGAGCACGGGATTCCGTGCGCCGTCCATGCAGCAGCGCTTCTATGCCAAAACCAATACCCTGTTCGTCACGATCAACGGTGTACTCACGCCGGTGGAAAGCGGTACGTTTACCAACGACAGCCAGCCGGCAAAGCTGCTGGGTATCCCGCAGCTCAAGCAGGAAACGTCTCAGAGCTATACGCTTGGTATTACCACCCGCCCCGCCGATGGCCTCGAGCTGACCATTGATGCTTACCAGATTGACATTGACGACCGCGTGATTCTGACCAACAACTTCAGCGGTGGCAATGACCCTAACCTGCTGGCACAGCTCCGCGCCGCTGGTGCACAAACGGCCAACTTCTTCTCCAATGCCGTGGACACCCGTGCCCGTGGTATTGAGGCAGTGTTGTCCTATGATTTCCGCATCGCGTCCAAGCACGAATTCAAAGCCACCCTCGCAGGTTCTTTTATCAAAAACGAAGTGAAGAAAGGCGATGATGGCAAAGTGCTCGTCAAGGCTTCCGATGTGCTGGTACGTACCGGTCAGATCGGCAACTATTTTAACCGCGAAGACCAGAGCCGTATGGAAGTCGCCGTCCCACGTGAAAAAGTCAATTTCACCCTCAACTACAAAGTCGGCAAGTTCTCGGCAATGGCCAGGGGCGTTCATTTCGGCAAGGTCATTTATCTCGACCCAACCATGAACCCCGCCAACCCAGGGGCTTTCCCGATCAATTCGTTCACCGGCAACCGCGAGACCCTTGATCAGACGTTCGATGCAAAAGTAATCTTCGACGCTTCCATCAGCTATAATCTCGTGAAAGGAATCACGGCTACTATCGGTGGGAACAATATCTTCGATACCTACCAGGACCGCCACACACATTCCGGTAACATGAGCCTGGGACGCTTCGTCTATAGCCGCCGTGTCCAGCAGTTTGGCTTTAACGGCGCCTTCTGGTTTGCAAGGCTGAAGTTTGATATTAAATAAACGAAGCTAAGCCTTCGGCGTATTCTTTGGCGGCTTGCGCCGCCAAAGAATATTTTTTCAGCGCTGCTTTTTCAACGATTTTGCTTCCCAAAATCTTTTAAAACGCAGCGCTGAAAAATACTTTTTTACACCACCCCCGACTTTTGATACAGCGCAGTGATTTAAGATCCTTCCTCCCTGGTCCCCAGGTACACTGCCATTTCCCCTTCTTTCAGCCGGACTTCGATATTTTCCATGAGCGTGGTGGCCAGGGATAACCCTACATAATCTGCCCGGATCGGAAAAAGTTTATGCTGCCGGTCCACCAGGACGGCCACCTCGACCCTTTTGGGCAGGGTGGTAAGCAGAGGCTTGAAGGCATAGAAAATCGTCCGGCCGGTATTGGCCACATCATCGGTAATAATAATAGCTCCAGCCCGGAGATCCTCTAAAGGTAAGCCAATTTCGACCGGGTGGTTGGCGGGGTCTGCAGGATTAAGCCGGACATTCGTAAGGACGATAGGCTTATCGCTGAATTGCTTCAGGGCGGCAAGAAGTAAACGCGCAAATGCCAGACCATTATTATTGATCCCTGCAAGGATCAGGCTTTCCTCGGCGAGGTTGTTTTCCAGGATCTCCATTGCCAGCCGGGTAATCCTATGCCTGACCTGCTTTTCATCGAGGATTTTCATGGCGAAGTCGTTTTAGCTAGAGAAAAAAGGTTGCCCATTGCAACATTAAATTAGCGCAAAATCGTAATTTAGCGAAAATTCGCCTTAATATTATGTTTTCACAAGTGGCCTTTGCATTAATTGCCGGTGCTGCGGTGGGTTTCTCCGCCATGCAATTCCACCGGATCCGTCAAAACATATTGCTCGGGAGAGACGAGGACATGCCGGGAAGTACCGGAATACGATGGCGCAATGTGTTGCTCGTAGCTTTTGGCCAGCAGAAAATGTTTAAGAACTGGCTCGCGGCGGTCCTGCATTTTTTTATCTACGCCGCATTCCTGGTCACCCAGTTGGAACTGGCCGAAATCTTCATAGATGGTTTGCTCGGTCGTCACCGCTTCTTTTACCCTTTCCTGGGGTCATTCTACACTTTCGTGATCAACTTTATTGAGATCCTATCTTTACTGGCCCTTATCGGAACCTTAATATTCCTTGCGCGCAGGAACCTCCTGCGCATCCCGCGGTTTACCCGGCCTGAATTGAAGGGATGGCCTTTCAAAGATGCAAATATCATCCTCGTCCTTGAAATTTTCCTGATTTTTTTCATTTTTCTGATGAATAGTGCGGATATGGCGCTGCAATCCAACGCTTATGGATTCGTCATCAGCGGACTGTTATCGCCGCTATGGGAAGGGGTCCCTGAAAGTACCCTACACCTGATGGAACGGGCAGGATGGTGGGGCCATGTACTGGTGGTGTTTGGATTTCTCAATTATCTGCCCTTTTCCAAGCACCTGCATATCATACTGGCATTCCCCAATACATACTATGCCCACCAAAATCCGCGGGGTGAGATGGAAAATATGCCGGCAATCATGCAGGAAGTCAAGTCCATGCTTGGGATAGGAGAAGCGGTAACAGCAGAAAGTGGAGAAATCCCGGAGTTTGGGGCTAATGATGTGACCACCCTTAGCTGGAAAAATCTTTTAGATGCCTACAGTTGTACCGAATGTGGCCGGTGCACTGCTGCCTGTCCGGCCAACATTACCGGTAAAAAGCTCTCCCCGCGCAAAATCATGATGGATATCCGCGACCGGGCCGATGAGGTCGGCAGGAAAATCAGGAGTGAGGATACCAGCCTTGCGGCCGATCCTTCCCTTCCGCTCTCCGGGAAGAATTTCAGCGACGGCAAAAGCCTCTTCGATTATATTTCCCCGGAAGAACTCCATGCCTGTACCACCTGCAACGCCTGCGTCGAAGCTTGTCCGGTACTGATTAACCCGCTTGACCCCATCCTGAAGATGCGCCGGTATGAAATCCTTACCCTCTCTCAGGGCCCCTCCGATTGGCTGCCGATGTTTAACAGTATGGAAAATAGCGGGGCGGCATGGGCGATGTCGGTGGATCGCGATGCCTGGCGCAATCAATTGAATTCAGGAGAATGATCTGACGGAGGTAAGTACCAAAGCGCCATTTGAAAAAGATTGATTCTATTAAAGGAAAGTCATGAATACAGTACCAACAATGGCCGAAATGGCCGGTGCAGGGGAAAGCCCCGAAATTTTATTCTGGGTAGGATGTGCGGGAAGTTTCGATGCCCGTGCACAGCGGGTAACGATCGCATTTTCAAAAATACTGCAATCGGCAAATATCTCTTTTGCTATTCTGGGCAACGAGGAGCAGTGTACGGGAGACCCGGCGCGTCGTGCAGGCAACGAATTTATCTTTCAGATGCTTGCCCTGCAAAATATTCAGACACTCAACATGTACGGGGTAAAAAAGATTGTTACTGCCTGTCCGCATTGCTTCAATACCCTGAAAAACGAATATCCGGCGCTGGGGGGGCATTACGAGGTCGTTCACCATACACAGTACCTGCAACAGCTCATCAACGAAGGAAAGGTAACTTTGAAAGGTGGTGGTACATTTAAGGGAAAGAAAATCACCTACCACGATTCTTGCTATATCGGAAGGGTAAATGGCATTTACGAAGCCCCCCGGAAGATACTGGAGCTACTGGATGCCGATCTGGCCGAAATGAAGCGCTGTCGCACCAATGGGCTTTGCTGTGGGGCCGGAGGTGCCCAAATGTGGAAGGAGGACGAGCCCGGCGATAAGCGCATCAACATCGAACGGGTTGAAGAGGCACTGGATACCGGTGCTACTGTGATTGCTGCCAACTGCCCTTTCTGCATCACCATGCTCCAGGATGGGGTAAAAGCCAGGGATAAGCAGGATCAGGTGATGGTATATGACCTTTCGGAGTTGATACTGATGCAGGGTGGGGCTGTGTAAAAGACTTTTGCCACCGGGGGCGGCAAAATAAAATTATTTACAGGGGGCTTGTCATGAGTATTTATTCACCCTCAGCGAAAGAATAAAATTTTTGAGGCTGTCTCACAAGTCCGCTGGCGGTGAAGGTGGCAGCATAATTATGAGACAGCCTCAGAAATAATATTTTTCACACAACCCCTGCAAAATTTCCTGCCTCTTCACTAATCCTGCCCGACAGGATTAAAAGCTATATACAACGGCCAGAATCGCCCCGGAAGTGTTTTTAAGGAGGTTGCCGTCAAAGCTTGTGTAGGCTCCGGGGACTGAGGCCGAATCCAACCTGAATTCAGGAATGACCGTAAGGTTGCCAAGATAGATATTCCCGGAAATCGTGAATGCAGCGATATTGTCCTCCATTAAGCCCAGGATCAGGCCATCTTTATCCTGGATCAACTCCCCGCGCAGCCCCAGGGAAAATACCTTACCCAGAGCATATTTGGCATACAATGCGAGTCCTGACCAGGATGAGGTACTTTCATTTTCGGGCTTTACGTTCTTGAGCGTTGCATTAAGGCCGAGACCGAGGTGATCAGTAGCCTGAAAAGACGCGGTCAGGTCGAACTGGTGCGCAAAAGTCTCCGCGGTGTTTTCTGAAGCATCGGCCACCCGGCCGCCGATATAGTTCAGGTATGCCGACAACTTGTCATCGGTGTACGAAAATTGTGCCCCCAGATGCTTTCCACTGACGACATCAATCTTAGTGTCGGTATCGTTGAATACTCCGATCATAGCACCAAAGCGATCGCTGAGGGTAAGATTTGCTTTAAGGCCCGTATGGAAGAAAGGTCCATAGGAAAACATGTAGGACGTGCTGTAGTTGAAATTGGTTTTAGAATCAATCACTTCATATCCAACATGGGTACTGAAATTGCCAAGCGTAAACTTCAGGAAATCTGTTGCTGCATAGCTTACATAGAGCTGCTTGATGAAACTAAGGGCCGTCCCGGCATATCCATTAGCCGCCTCCGCACGGGGCCCAAAGGCAATATCTGCTACAAAGCCAACTTTGCCTTCTTTGGCCAGGACGAGGTTGGCCATGCCCAGAGAAAAGGACTTATCGTTGGGCGTGAAACTTGTGGGGAACAACGCATTCGTAGTGCTGTGTTGATAGTATGCGTCAACGAAACCCGATATCAGCAATCCAGGTGGTTGAGGGCTTTCGTTTTCTTCGACTTTCTCCTCCCCGGTGGGTAGGTCTGCGGTGCTTTCTTGTGCAAAAAGGCCCGTGTACAGGAAGAACAGGCAAAGAAATGTCATTGAAGCCTTGATTGGGTACATTTTAGACATAAAACATGATTTAAAGTGTTCGGAAAAGGATGTTGAGTCGCGAAAAATGCCAGCCGACAGCCGATGCTCCGGTGCCGGGCGTCAAAACGATGTGATGCAACGGAAATCCTCTTACCGGGTCACTTTAGCTATTGCCTGGAATGCCCCAAATAAGTACCTTTGTATTGCGAACAGGAAAATGGATCTCCGTTTTCTTGGCACAGCCCCCTGTCCTGCCAGACAGGGGGTCTGTTCTTACTTAATCTGAATTTATTCCATTGACAGGCTCATTTTTTCAGAAGCCGATTCAGAATAGGCGGACATCTCGTGTTCACCGATATCCAGGCCTTTCATCTCTTCTTCCAGATTGACCCGGATACCCATGCTGATTTTCAGGAGATACATAAGGACGAATGCGGCGATAAAAGAGAAGCCTCCAATGGCTGCCAGGCCTTTAAACTGTGTAAGGAATTGGTCCCATCCGGCTTTATCGCCGAGAATACCGACGGCGAGGGTGCCCAAAATTCCGCAGGCCAGATGCACAGAAGTGGCACCGACCGGATCGTCAATTTTTCGCCGGTCAAAGAATACTACGGAAAATGGCATCAGCACCCCTGCTACCAAACCAATGAGGATCGCTTCATTCGGGTTCATCTGATCAGCACCGGCGGTAATCCCGACCAATCCCCCAAGTATCCCATTGATGACCATAGATAAGTCATGCGACTTGAAAAGCAGGTAAGCAGTTATAAAAGCACCCACCGCACCGGCAGCGGCTGCAAGCGAAGTCGTCACAAATACTAAAGACACCGCTGATGGATTGGCCGACAGAACCGAGCCGCCGTTGAAGCCGTACCAGCCAAACCAGAGCAAAAAAGCACCAATCGTAGCAAGTGGCATACTGTGCCCCGGAATAGGCTTAATCCCGTTCGCGGTATATTTCCCGCTTCTCGGCCCGAGTACCAGGATCGCTGCCAAAGCGGCAAACCCTCCTGCTGCATGCACCATCGTAGAACCGGCAAAATCGTAAAACCCTGCGGCTTTCAACCATCCGCCGCCCCAGTTCCAAAACCCGGTCAGGGGATAGCAAAAGGCGACGAAGACCAAGGAAAAAATCAGGAAGGGTACCAACTTGATCCTTTCTGCTACAGCGCCGGAAACAATCGTCGCACAAGTAGCCGCAAACATCCCCTGAAAAATAAAGTCCGTCCAGTACGTATAATTCCCTCCCGCATAATCAATCGGATCGCCTTCGGGCAGGTTAAGCCCAAAGCCGCTGAACCCAAAGAACCCTCCGGCATAATCCGCGCCAGGGTACATCAGGTTGAAACCGACCAAAGCATAGGTCAATAAGCCAATGGCAACGATCATCGTGTTTTTGAAAAGAATATTCACGACGTTTTTCTTTTGGACAAAGCCTGCTTCGAGCGTTGCGAAGCCCAGGTGCATGATGAATACCAGCACCGTAGAAATCAAAATCCAAAGATTATTTGTTGTAAAAATCGCTTCGTTCATTTTTCGCTTGGTTTTTCGGAACGATACGGAGAGATCTGAAATAAGGATTGCCCTGATCCCTTTAGCGTTCCATTTTTTGAATCCTGTTTTCTTCCCGCGTTTTAGGGGCCGCTTACCCTTGTTTTATCCGGCTAAATTGCATCCGGCCCAGTCTCAGATGTCCTGATCCGGACGACCTGTTCAACATCCATAACTACAATTTTACCATCGCCGACCTCTCCGGTTTTCCCCGATGAGATAATAGCGTTGATAATCGGCTCTACCATTTCCGGTACGGCAAGGATATCTATCTGCAAGCGGGCGATGTAGTCGGAATCGTAAATACTGCCGCGGTACACCAGTTTTTCCCGCTTTTGGAGACCATATCCTTTCACCTCCTGCAGGGTGAAAAAGTTGACCCCAATGTTTGCGAGTGCATCCCGGATTTTCTCAAATCGGGACGAACGTACAATTGCTTCGATTTTTTTCATACTTTAAATCAGATTAAGCTGACTTGCTGCGATGGGGATGTCGTAGGGTCAAATGGAGGATTTCCCCTCGACATCAGCCTGCCGCAGCCAAAGTCTGATGAACAAAATAGACACGCAATACCGCCAGGCATGAGGGTTCCTTTTCCGGCAGGCACGGTTTACCCGCTGAAATCTTCCGCTCCGGGAACCCATCCTTCATGTTTGTTGGAAAGGCGTGTGTTGAATTAATGATTCAAAGATAGAGGCTCCATTTGCCGATGGCAAACGAGTTTTTTATACCAATGTGATGCCCAAAAAAAACATTTATTCGCAATAAATTGAAATTCAAATAATTACGAACAAGTTTCGGCGTACCGCCAATATGGGTTTTTAGCAGACCAGATGAGGTGAAAATTCCTGGAGGGTGGAGTTGTGTAAAACGCAGGAGGCTTCATTTAGCGGCTGATGCCGCCGAATAATATTTTCAAAGAACACTGTTTTCACTGATTTTGCTTCGCAAAATCAGTGAAAACAGTGTTCTTTGAAAACTTTCTTTCGCGCCGTAGGCGGCGGAATACTTTTCACACAACCTCAATATTCTCCGGCGGCGAATGCCGCCAAAGGACTTGTGAGACAGCGTTACTTCTTCTTTTTTGCAGCCTCCCGCTGAGCGGCAACACGTTGCTGTTCTTTGAGCGCTGATTCGAGCCGCGCGGAGAAACCGGTTTTCGATTTCGGCTTTTTGCGGAACTCCTCCATTTCCCTTTTGATTTTCTCTTCGTCAATAATAAAATGCTTGGTCACCAGCGTCTGCCCGATATTGATGACGTTGCTGAAGAGCAGGTAGGCGGTAAGTCCGGAGGCATAACCATTGAAAAAGCCCATGAACATGACCGGCATGATATACTGCATATATTTTAAAGCAGGATTGGCCGAGAAATCCATGTGCCGGGAGTTATACCAGGTATAAATCAGGGTAGTCAGCACCCATAGCAGGGTGAACAGGCTGATATGGTCCCCAAAGCCGAAGGGTATGGTAAAGGGCAATTGAAGGAATTCATCATAGGAAGATAAATCCGGTGCCCACCAGAAACCCTTTTGCCGGAATTCGATAGCTGCGGGAAAAAAGCGATAAAGGGCAATCCAGACCGGCATCTGGAGCAACATGGGCATACAGGAACCCAGTGGGTTAACACCAAATTCGCGGTACACACTCATCGTTTCCATTTGCTGGCGCTGGGGATCGTCCTTAAACTTTTCTTTGAGCTTCTCCATTTCGGGCTTCAGTACCGACATTTTAGACTGGGAGTAAAGCATCCGGTAGCTCAGGGGGAAGAGGAGTACTTTTACCAGCAACGTAAGCATGAATATCGCCAGCCCCGCGCTCGCAATAAATCCCGACAGCCAACTAAACAAAGGCCTGACGACCCATCTGTTGATCGAGCCCAGGATACCCCTGCCGAAAGGGATGACTTCCTCGAGACCATAGCCAATAGTATGCAGACGCTCAAATTCGTTCGGGCCAACATAGAAAAGCATGTTAAAGTCGCGGTCTTTCATCTGTTCCAGCGGCAGCTCGATCTTTGAAGTGGCGCGTTTCATGTAATTCGATTCCTCTGGCAGGGATTGGATGCTTGCCGAAACATTAGCAAACGAAGAAGCTGCAACAAGCGTACTGTTGAAGAACTGATTCGTATTGGAGACCCATTTGACCGACTGCCCCTCGGAGCTTTCGGCATCCTCGTTTGCCGTGGGCGAACAGCGCACTACCCGGCCATCCTGTGGACGAAAGTAAACGGTGGAGAAGGTGCGTTCGTAGCGGGTGGCTTTTTCGATTTTGCCCAATACATTCTCCCAGTTTAGCGCGATCGTTTTGGTATTTGCAGCCAAAATCCCGTCGAGTCCGTTGAGGCGCACAGAATAATCGAGGGAATAGCCATCCTTGTTCAGGGCATATCTTTGCTCGAAGTATTTGCCTTCCCCGGCTTCTGCCCGAAACACCAGTGCATCGCCCACTTTTTCCGCCTTGAAAGTCAGATCGCCCGTATTTACACCGCCCGAAGTCAGGTTGGCCATGGGGAGGAAATAATCGAAACGGTTTTCATTCGCATTGAGCAGAAAGAGTTGCCCCTTGACATCTTTTCGCTTCTTGTTGCGGGTCATTTTAGCGTATTCTTTGAGGAATACTTCCTTGACCCTTCCCCCTTTATTTGTAAAGGTTACGCGCAGCTTGTCGTTTTCAAGTACAAACGCCTGTTCGTCGCCGAAACCCGCTGCGGCAAAAGGGCCCAGCGTACCGGCCATTCGGAGGGCAAGAACAGAGTCCGGGATTTTGGGTTGAAGTTCTTCGGCTTTTGGGGCCACCTCATTATTTGCGAGTACATCATTTTTGCCCTGCCCGACCTGTGCAATGGAATCCTGCATCCTTTTTTTCGCCTGGAGTTCTGCAGCCGAGGGGGCTGTGAAATATTGCCATGCAAAAAAGAGCAGGAAAATGAGCGTTAAGCCTATTGCGGTATTTTTATCCATTCAATCTTGGTATTTTGGCGGCACCTGCCTTAAATTAAACTTAATGCGTAGGAATTATCGCGAGCCAAGAAAGATCCTGCCCACCACGCTGACCAGATGCAAGAAGTCTAATGAGGCTTACCTTTCGTGAAACCTCTGTTTTAAATGCCCTCTCTGTTAAGAAGCCTGTTGCAACAGCACCATTGCAGGGTAAAAAAGGTTTGTGTACCCGCTATGCTGACCTGTTTCAGCAGTCTGATTTTTTTTGCGCTGCAAAGTTAAAATATTCATACAAACTGGAAATTAAATTCGACGAGTATTTGACTACAAGCGCATAGCTTTTTCAAACGGCGGAAAACAGGTTTCAGGGCAGTGGCATACCACTGGTGGAAACTTCCAGGCTGGTTGCCACGCCTGTCCTTCCCGGATAAAGCTGCAGCGCAACAGCAAGACAGTCCATTGCAGCGTGTAAGTCCTCTACTCTGAGGATGTAGGCCAGACGCGCCTGGTCTTTACCGCTCCCCGGAGTAGCATAAAATGCGGCACCTTCGGCAAGCATGAGCGTAGCCCCCTGGTATTCAAAATCTTCTAGCAGCCATTGGCAAAAATGGGCGGCATCCTCCACTGGCAGACGGGCGAAGCAATAAAAAGCACCACCGGGCATATAGGTGCGTACCCCGGGCATTGTGCTGAGTCTTTGGTAAAGGACTTCCCGTCTCCGGGTATATTCCGCGATGACCTCTGGCAGATAGGATTCCTCCCCGGCAATCATACGTTCCGTCAGCCATTGCCCGATTACGGGCGGAGATAGCCGGAGGCGTGCATAGCGGCCAAGGGAAGAAAGGACCTCCCGATTGCGCGAGATGGCTGCGCCTATCCTGACCCCACAGGCACTATAGCGCTTCGAAACGGAATCAATGACAATTACGTGATCTTCTATGCTTTCCAGGCGCAGTGCAGAAAAAAAAGCCGCCCCGTCGTAGCAAAAATCCCGGTACACCTCATCCACGATCAGAAACAGGTCGTATTTGCGCACGATTGCTGCGAGTGCTTCAAGATTTTCGCGGGAATAGCATGCCCCGGTTGGATTATTGGGGTTGCAGAGCAGGATACCCCGGGTAGCTGGCGTGACCTCGGCTTCGAATGCTTCAGGGCCAGGGAGGGCAAACCCCTCTTCTATATAGCAGGCAACCGGCCGTACCTTTACCCCCGCCGTATGGGCAAAGCCGTTGTAATTGGCATAAAATGGTTCCGGAATGATGACCTCGTCCCCGCTGCCAAAGCAGGCGAAAAAGACCATTTGTAAAGCCTCGGAAGCCCCGCTGGTAATCATGACCTCATCCGGGCTGATTTTTACCCCCCATTTTTCATAATACGTTGCCAAGGATGCCCTGGTAGATGGCCAGCCCTCCGCTGGTCCGTACGGAATAATCGCTTCACTTAAACCGCGAAGGACACTTAAGCCATCAGGCATAGTCGGGATATCCGGCTGGCCGATATTCAGGTGATATACTTTGATTCCCCTTGCCTTGGCTTTTTCGGCTAATCCTGCAAGTTTCCTGAAAGGGGACAGGGGCACCTGTAAAGAACGGGAAGATACTTTTGGCATGTTGTTGTAATTTTTAAAATCGTAGAAGCCCTGCTTCACAATCCAGGTCATTCCACTTGAACAAAGCTAGTCGTCAAATTAAACCCCTGCCCGTAGAGGGATGTGCTGATTTGCACTGCGGCACGTTGTGCCGCTTCGGCCTGGTCGAAGATTTCCGGGAAAACGAGCATAAAATAGTTACTGCGGTCAAAAAAGCAGGCGCCCCAGATGGCATTGACCTGAATACCGGCTTTTTGCAGCCTTTCAATCATGGTTTTAAGGTATTCCATATCAAAGAACAAGCCAGCGGTAACGATATACCTGCCCCTGAATTGAAGGTAAGCCTCTTCACAGGGCAGACTCTTGAGTTTACCCCCATCGAAAGTTATCCAGCCCAGGTCCGTATTTTCCCAGGGGGGGATGGAATCCGGTACGATCTGAAGATAGGGCATGGCATTTTTGTTGAACGCATAGACGGAATCCTGCAAAACTGGAATAAAAAACTCGCCGGAAGCACGCTCCAGTTCTTGTTTTTTTGCCAGCATAAGGCGTTCGTACGCTTTTTCCCGCTCATAAACGACTGGTCGTTTGCCATACTCCCTGACCATGAGGCCAAGGGTCAGGGACGCAGAAACGGCGATCAGGGCAACTTGACCTAAGATGGGCCTTTTAAAGCGGAAAAGATCATTGAGTACCTTTTTTCCGGTCCATCGCTCGAGGAGTGCCCCTGTTTTTTCCCTCAAATCCAGTGCTTTGGTTTGCTGAGGAAGACGCAACGACCACTCGCGCTCAGAAAAAAAATGCACCACGCGCCGGTTCTTGCGGGCGGGCATACCCTCTCTTGCAGGGCTAAGGTGCATTTTCACCTTTCCCTCCCGGTCAACTTCCAGCAACCCCAGCCCGTTGAGGACGCATTGTTCCCGAAGCTCGGTGAAAACGGGAACGGTATATCCCGGGAATACGTCCCATGCAAAAGCGACCCATTGTTCTGTAGCCTCGTAGCGCTTAAATTGTTCGATAGCGTAAATATACCGATACCTGCGAAAAGGACGGATCGCGAGAAAAACCAGCCATGTTGCGACAGCTAAAAGCAAACAGCCTGCGCCGGTGAGAAGCCAGGGATTGCCTTTGAAGGGACCTAAATGGTCTGAAAAGTGCATATATGCAAAGATGGCACTTAAGGCCATTGTCGAACCTGCCAGTGCATCCCATGCCGCCAGTTCCCACAAAACCCTGAACCACAGCTCGTCCCTTTTGAGGTAATCCGTCGCTTCTATGGAAGCCAGAAAATCCGGCGCCCCATCCCGGGTAAATGACACGGTACCGTCAACAAATAAGTATCCACTTCCCTTCAGGTTTGTTTTGAATTCGATATTCCCCGAGCGCAAAGGATGGTATTTATAACGTGCCCGGAGGAACAAGAGTACGATTTCTGTGATACGGGACTCGGTTATTGGGCCCATTGACTTTCGTTTTCGATCAATTGCCAGAGCTGTATGGTCTCTTTAGCTGCGCGCACGTCGTGTACCCTGAGTATCCGCGCACCTTGTTGAAGGGCTGTGATATGCAGTGCAGTTGTACCGTTCAAGGCATCTTCCGGGCCCGTCCCGAGCGCTTTATACACCATGGATTTTCGGGATAATCCGACCATTAACGGCAATCCAGTCACTTTGAAGACCTGCAAAGCCCCCAGGAGCCGGTAATTGTCTTGCAGGGTCTTTCCAAACCCAAACCCGGGATCCAGGATAATATCCCCGACACCCATTGAGCGAAGTCGCCCCAGCTCCCGAATGAAAAAGTCCAGAATATCCAGTGCCACGTTTTCATAACGGGGGTTTGCCTGCATATTTTCCGGCTTACCCTGCATGTGCATCAGGACGTAAGGCACTTTGAGCGAAGCAGCAGCATCCAGAATGCCCGGATCTATCCGCCCCGCCGAGACATCGTTGATCAAAGCGGCACCAGCAGCGACCGCACGGCGTGCCACTACCCCATGGACCGTATCAATGGAAATTAACGCTTCCGGAAAGCGCATGCCCACTGCTTCGATTACCGGCCCTACCCGTGCCCATTCGGTTTCGGGGTCCAGGATTTCTGCTCCCGGCTTTGAGGACATACCCCCTATATCAATGCACCATGCACCTTCTGATAACATCTGCTCGGCATGAAACAGCGCCCGGTCAATCTCCTGGTATTTCCCACCATCGTAGAACGAGTCGGGGGTAACGTTCAGGATACCCATGACTACCGGGGCAGATAAATCTGCCAACTTTCCCCCACAATTCAGCGTTGTTTGTTCGAAGTGCATAGAAACGGGAACTCGGGAAGGGTTTTGCCGCAAATTGATTTATTTTTGTCACAAAAATATAAAAATTATGGCCAGGGAGCCAAAAGTTGAACACGAAGGGCTAAAAATCGGCCAGCTCTTATTGGTGGTCGCTGTCCTTTCTTTCTTAGCGGTGGTAGGGCTCAAATTTCTTCCCAAAAGTGGCAGGAGTGCAAAAGTGCCGAAAGAAATGCAGCTTAACTATATGCCAGCGGATTTTTCCTTTCAGGTGGACGAGGATTTTGCCCTTGCCGTATTATCAAATCCCGACAAGTACCAAAAGGAATTCAGCCAATTGGTTTACGATATCAACATGGCAGTCCTCGACCATGTTTCAACGCGAATGGGGCTGGATGCCGGGCAGCGCCGCCAGGTTGCCGAAAACTATGAACGGCAGCATCCTTATATCCGTAGCCTTTATTACCAGGATTTCCTTTTACTTCAGGACTCTTCTTCGCAAATATACCAAACCTGGTATGACAACCGTTTCAAAAGTGCAACTGCGGCACTGTTCGAAGTCGCATCCAAATACACCTGTGGTATGGTCAACAGTGTCATCGCACCCGTGGTGCCGATGAAGGAAGGGACCCTCTTCGGAAGGGGTAAGAACGTGGACTCACCATGTTCGATCGCTGTGAACGAAGCCCTTGCCCCCTTTCTGAAGCGCCTGGAGGACCGGGCAGCCATCCAGGATTTTGGCCGTGCCGAAGGTTTGTTGCAGGAACGGGTCACGAAATTAATCTCAGAACTTGCCACTTTTGAGGTCAGAGACAAAAAAGGCTTGAGCAAGCAGCTAAAAACCAAGCTATTGGGGATTAACGTCTCTTCTACTGAAGTTCAGATTTCAGCGATCAGTATTGCAAAGATCGGGTTCAGGTTAAATGATTACTTCAAGGTTTCACTGGATCCCGGCAGCAAGGTGGTTACCTTTACCCTACCCCAGCCAGTCATATTGTCGCATGAGGTGTACCCGCGGTTCGATAAGCTCTCTATTGGTTGGATGCGGGAAGTCAGCGATGCGGATTTCAACCGCGCATTTAATCTGCTCAGAGAAGAGTTCCGTCGCGATATTCAGCAAAGCGATGCTGCTGAGCGGGCAAAAGGACAGGCAAGGGAAATTTTGAGTACCATGATGGAGCCGGTGGTAAAATCTTTTGGGCGCCAATACAGGATGCAGGTCCAATTTCTGGCTACTCCATCAGAAGGTTTTTCGAACGAGGAAACCATTTTTTCAAATTAAGATTACTTAAATGGGTATTCAGGTAGTTGATATTTTGTTATAAAATGTTATTTTTACAATACTTTTCATCAAAACACGCGTTAATAGAAAGCCGAATTCATTTTTAATCAATCATCTAACCATGAAATCTATCCTGGTATTCGTTTTTGGGATGACCCTTTTATTTCAAAACCGCCTTTCCGCAACAGCTTATTATTTATACTATGGTGAAAGCTGTATGTCCCGCCTGGAATATGCATTCCCCGAAACGACGCCGGGTAAGGAATATATTGTCTATTCGCTCCAGATGGCCAACTCGGAAAAACTTGTCCTGGAGGTGGGCATAGAATCTATCGGAAATATTTGGAAAACACTGCCTGCCACACCGATTTCCTGCAATTCACCCGAGTTCCTCGCGATGAATGTTGGTTTGGCGGATGCCGTTAACCGAAATACACACCAGGTATTTGTGATCTACCCCCTGGGGTCCGGGCAGTACCGTGTGACCCAGGTAAAAACAGCATCGGTTTTTAAAAATGATGCTTACAGCCTGCAGGTGAAAAGCGAACAATACCAATTTACTTTCAGCAAATCAGCAGGTGCGCAGTCCGGCGATTTATCGGGCAACTATATCCGCGGGCAGGTCTTTTATTCACAAACCGTCCCCTATGGCAATTGCAATGCGTACGTGTTCAAAAAAACGACACCGGGCACAAATAATGTCCTCGATATTTTCGTCGTCCCCAATCTGGGCGTTGTAGAAGAACGCAGCGGAGCTGCAGTGGCATTCAAACTGAAAACCATCAACAGAACGGATGCACAAACGGCCCTAAACGCTCTATGTGCCCAGGAGGCAGCATGGCCGTTAAACGATGCGTTCACACGTCGTGGCGCATTAGATAGTTACGATCAGATCAAAACCCAACCGGTTGTTGCTCCCGGACGCCGGACGCATACAGTGCAGGCCCTGGAAAGTATGTATGGGATTGTTAAACGGTATCAGTTGAATTTCAGTGATTTTATGGAATGGAATGGTCTGAACGAGCAGACCGTCCTGCAACCGGGGATGTCGTTGTATGTTGAGGGACCCGCATTCAAAGAAATGGCGGACAAGGGCAACAACAATACTCCCCTGCCCGAATATGAGGTAGCCAGTTTAAGGCCCGACAAGGCCGGCGAATATGGCTGGCTGTCGGCCCCCGAAATTTATACGGTACAAAAAGGGGAAACTGCAGCCTCTATCGCAAGAAAGCTCGGGTTCTCGGAAGCACGGTTCAGGTATTTCAATAACTTACCAGACAACCTCCAACTCCGGGAAGGAGATATGGTAAAGACCAGTGATTGCGCCCCCTCCAGCATAGTACCTTCTCCGGGGAAAATGAGCCCTCTTTACGAAAGTCCCTGGGAGACGGGATCACAGCCTGGTGCGGCATCATCTCCGGTAAATGTCCCTGCCCCCTATGAAACCGAATATGGCCCGGTACCTGTTAATCCGCGCAGCAGCCTGGTGCCTGCCACTCCATTCAACATAAAAGGCGCTAATGATATTCCGCTGCCAACCCTTACAGAATTTAACTGGAACCAGCCCGCCGAGGCCCCTTCCAAAGGATCTGCTGTACAAAGAAGGCATGTCGTCAAAGAGGGTGAAACCCTACAGAGCATCGCCCGCCGCTATGGCATGACCGAACAACAACTCCGCACCTTGAATGGGCTGGGGCCTGGGGAAACGGTCATAGAATTCCAGACGATCCGGGTAAATTGACTTTCGACGCTTCAGCGATCAAAGCCTTAATCTGTGGGATTGCCGATGTTGCCGTCCGGTACCCGGCATCATAGATTTCCTTAAATTTATTGAACTGGAACATGTGGTAGGTGCGCATACTGCATGGTTCCAGTACCAGATCGCAGTGCCGGATACCCGGCAGAGAATTGGCGACGATGGAGAGCTCAAATGTCCGGACAGCAATGCTGAGGGCACTTTGTAAAGCATGGGAAGGTGCGGTGAGGTGGGGCATCAGATTGACCCCGATTACGATATCGCAGATCTCTCTGAGTGGGGCAGCAGGCAGGTTATTCAGTACCCCACCATCCACGTATATCTGTCCATTAAGTTCGACTGGCTTGAAAACCAATGGAATAGAACACGATGCGACGATTGTGTCGAGCAGCGGCCCCTCACTGCGTATTTCGGAAGTGCCCAGGTTGAGATTAGTCACTGAAACAAAAAGCGGTTTTTGCAGCGCTGAAAAGCTGTCCGCCTTAACCATAGCGTTCATCCTTTCCCGCAGGTATCCGAGCCTTGCAAGCCCATCCGTAGGCAGTCCAATGCGGAATATTCGCCAGAATTTGCTGTCTTTCACAAAATTCAGTATCTCCGACGGGGCCAAGCCCGCCGCATACATAGTCCCTACCACAGATCCCGCGCTTGCCCCGGCAAGTGCAGCCGGGTAAATCCCGTGGTCTTCCAATGCCTGGAGGACACCGATATGTGCAATTCCCCTGGCTCCTCCCCCTGATAGTGCTAGTCCGATTTGTAAAGCTGTATTTTTCATAATATTTGAACCATCCTATCGAAAAGATGTTTTAGGTTTTTCTTTCAGACAACAAACCCGTCTATTTTTCAATAAATTAATACGTGCTTAACACGATTATAATTACTTTTGCAGCGGGAAATAAATCCTGTCTTTTCAATCACCAAAATGAACTAGTTTATGAATTGGTCAAAATTTACGAACGCATTTTTCGTATTTTTTATGATGCTTCTGCCGGCATTATCGTTTGCGCAGGGCGTCACCACCTCCTCTATGTTCGGCCGCATCACAGATACGAATGGCGAACCGCTGGTCGGGGCTAATGTACTTGCAACGCATGTCCCCTCAGGTTCTGTCTATGGTATTGCCACCGACCTGGATGGCTACTACCGTATCCCGGGTATGCGCGTCGGAGGTCCTTATAAAATAGTTATAAGCTACACCGGCTATGAAGAACAGGTTCAGGAAAATGTCTATCTCAGCCTGGGTACGACCGCAACGCTGAATTTCCAGCTTTCAGAACAGGCCGTCACGCTGGAAGGGGTACTTGTCGTATCTGACCGCAACGACGTATTCTCCGGCAAACGCACTGGTGCTGCGAGCAACCTCACTTCCGAGCAGTTGAACGCGCTCCCGACGACCAACAGGAACTTCCTCAGCTTCCTGAGGCTCGTGCCACAGGCCGTGGGCAGCTCCTTCGGTGGCCAGGACAACCGTTTGAACAATATTACGATTGATGGCTCTATTTTCAACAATAGCTTTGGCCTCGCGGGCCAGCCGGGCGGACGCGCAGGGGTCTCCCCGATCAGCCTCGATGCCATCGAAGAACTTCAGGTGAACCTCGCGCCTTTCGACGTGCGTCAGTCAGGTTTCGTAGGCGCAGGCGTCAACGCCGTTACCCGCTCAGGGACAAACGAGCTGTCCGGCTCTGCATTCTACTTCCTGCGCAACCAGGACTTAATCGGCGATGAGGCACGTGGACGTTCTGTAGCAACTACCGATTTCAATTACTACAATACTGGTTTCCGCCTAGGCGGTCCTATTATCAAAAACAAACTCTTCTTCTTCGTATCCGGGGAACTTGAAAAAGAAGCCAGCCCCTTCCAGCTCCGCGCCAACCGCGGGGAAGCGCAGGGCGGTAATATCACCGGTGTAGCCGCTGCCGATCTGGATGCCGTTTCCAACTTCCTGAAGACCAACTTCGGCTACGAAACGGGACCTTACGAAGGATACGAGCTCGCTACAGAAGCCAATAAACTGCTGGCCAAACTGGACTATAACCTCAACAACAACAATAAGTTGAGCCTTCGAATGACCTACCTGGATTCCTACCGCGATGTGCCAATCTCCAATAGCTCTTCCCTCGGTTTCGGTAACCGCAGTACGCTGAACTCGCTCAGCTACCAGAACTCCAACTATATCCAGAATGACGATATCTTCTCCATCGTCGGCGAATGGAACTCGATCATCAACAACAAGATCTCCAATAACCTGATTATTAATTTCACGTCAAATAACGAAGATCGCGGGATCTATGGTACATTCTTCCCGCTGATCGAAATTCAGCGCAACGGGATCAACTATATCTCTGCAGGTTTCGAGCCGTTCACCCCGAATAACCAGTTGTCATATAAAACATTCCAGATTGCAGATAACCTTTCTTTCTTCCTGAAGAAGCATACGGTTACCACCGGTTTCAACGTGGAGCGCATGACTTTCCGGAACGTTTTCTTCCCAGGCTCACAAGGCGTGTTTGTGTATAACAACCTCAACGACTTTTATGCCGACCTCACCGGGTTCAAGGATAATCCAAACCGCACGGTGGCTCCGATGACCCTGCGCCGCTTCCAGTACCGTTATTCTGCACTACCAGGTGGCGCAGAGCCAGTCCAGCCAACCGAAGTGACATATCCCGGCATTTATATCCAGGATGAATTTGCCGCTTCCGACCGCCTGAGCCTCACCTTCGGTATCCGCGCCGATTTGCCGATCTTTGGTGAGACTGGCTTCGAAAACCCAACGGTAGCAGGTCAGACTTACAGCCTCCAGGGCCAGCCTGTCAAAGTAAGCACTTCAAAACTTCCAGAACCAAAATTGCTGATTTCACCACGCCTTGGCTTCAACCTCGATGTACTGGGCAATAAAAGCCTTCAGGTACGCGGCGGAACGGGCCTCTTCACTGGCCGTCCGGTATTTGTATGGATTTCCAACCAAATCGGCAATAACGGCGTCCTGACCGGCTTCGAGCAAATTGACAACACAAATACTCGCCCGTTCACGACCGACCCAAAGAAATTCATTACCAACGTGGCGTTGCCTTCATCTTTCGAACTTGCCCTTACCGATCCGGAGTTTAAGTTTCTCCAGGTATGGCGTTCCAATATCGCCGTAGATGCTAAACTGCCGCTAGGTATCATCGCAACGGTAGAATTGCTCTACAACCAGAACGTCAATGGGTACCTTTATTATAATGTCAACGAGCGCGACGCGACCACCCGGTTCACCGGTGTAGATACCCGCAACCGTTATCCGGGCGTCGGACTTTCCGGCACTGCATTGAATAATGCCATCCGTATCAATCCGAATACCGTCAACGCAATCTACCTTTCGAATACCAACGAGGGTAAATCGTTCACTTTCACTACTCAGTTGAAAAAGTCGTTCAATAATGGCCTCTTCCTGAGTGCTGCCTATAACTACGGCCGTGCGTACGACCTGATGAGCGCCGGTTCGATCGCCGCCGGCTCTTACAACAGCGTACCTTCCGTCAACGGCAACAACTATCTCGATCTCGCTTTCTCCGATAACGACCTTACACACAGGATTATCGGTATCGCAGGCTTGCGCATTTCCTATGGCAACATCGGTTCCACGCAGATTTCCTTTACCCTCAATTCCCAGAGCGGTTTCCGGCGTTCTTATACCTACAACCAGGATATGAACGGCGATGGGATCAATGGAAATGACTTGATTTTTGTGCCCAACAGCGGCAGCCAAATCCGCTTCCTTTCCAATACTGTCAGCGGAGTGACGTTCACTCCTGAACAGCAGCAGGCTGCATGGGAAGCATACATCAAACAAGACCCTTACCTTAGCACTCGCCGTGGTCAGTTCGCTGAGCGTAATGGCCTTACCTTGCCCTGGCTGACCGATGGCACCTTCTCCGTCGTACAGGACTTCTATATCAATGTCGGTGGTAAGCGCAATACACTCCAATTCCGCGCAGACTTCGTTAACTTCCTGAATGCGCTCAATCCAGACTGGAACGTCAATCAGACGACTATTCAAACGCGTCCGCTGTCGTATGCAGGAGTGAATGCCGCTGATGGCGTACCGCAATTCCGCATGGCGACGATCACGGGAGCAGACGGTAAACCGAAATTACTCGACAGGACATTCCAGTACACTGCAAGCCTCGGCGATATCTGGCAGGCACAAATCGGTGTGCGTTATATTTTCAACTAATATTTTGTCCGCCTACGGCGACCAATAATATGGTAAATGACATGGGCTCTGAACCTGCTTTGCAGGTTCAGAGCCCATGTCATTTATTCCAGGCGGTCAGATTTTTGGAGTGTCCCATAATGCCGGGGT
>JBEIGB010000019.1:0-46323 GCA_040382095.1 Lewinellaceae bacterium | reverse complement strand
TGGGCGTCTTACCCCCCAAAATAATATTTCCCGCGCTGCTTTTACAACGATTTTGCTTCGAAAAATCGTTTAAAACGCAGCTCTGAAAAATTTAACTTTGCCGCCTACGGCAGCAAAATACTTTTTACACAACCTCAGGGCTTTTCGGATCGCCGGCCTTCAGTTTTTTTGAAGGAAAACCTCAGCCATCATACAGCGCACACTTCCGCCGCCGTACATTTCGATGGTAGGGATATTGGCCGTAAGGATTTGGGTATGTGCCTCAATTTGGGCGAGTTGGTCCCTGGAGAGGGAGGAATAGGCTTGATGGGACATTACCAGGAAGGTATTACCTGCTTTGTTGCGCACCTGGAGCATATTCCCGGAAAACGACATCATTTGGGCGATAGAAATTTCGATTACTGTTTTTTGGGTGTGGTGCAGAAAAGCCAATAGCTTGGCCCTTTCGGCGGGGATGGGAAGGGTGTCGAGGGCGACGATTGCAAAGGTTTCGCCGAGTGCCATCATGACATTGGTGTGGTAAATCGGTTTGCCTTGCCCATCGAGTGCGCGGAACACCACCTTTTCATATCCGGAGAACAAACAAAACTCTTCCAGCAGATCCTCATCGGTGCGTTCGCTGAGACAGGCATAGACGATATGGTTGGGACGGTCCAGGATCATGCTCCCGGTGCCTTCCAGAAACCGGTTTTCCCGTTCGTGCCATTCCATTTTGAGCCGGTCTTCGATGCGGTATTGCTTTGCAAGCGTTTCGATAATATCCTCCCTCCTTTCCAGCCTTCGCTTTATGGAGTACATGGGGTAGGTGATTACGCTGCCATCCTCATGAAAAGTGACCCAGTTGTTGGGGAATACCGCATCGGGGGTGTATTGTTCCGGGCGGTCTTCGATGACGATAACTTCCACACCCACTGCCCTTAACCCTGCGACCATTGCATCGAACTCAGCCATAGCGCGTTGCTGAACGGCCTCACTGGTCAATGCGGTATCTGTACGTTGAAAAGCATTGCTGGCCGCAGTTTCCTCGTTAAAGCCGAAATGGGCGGGCCGTACCATAAGAATTGTATCCGTGATCTGTTGGGTTTCGTGGAGCACCAATACCAAGATTTTAGAGGTCAAAAAAATTCGTCAAATAGCCTGTACTGCATCGTGTTTGGAGGTTGTATAAACAGTCCTTTCGCTGCCTCCGGCAGCGCATTGACATCCTATACAACGCACACCATTCCATTATTTTTTGGTGTGCAGCGCCCAAAAAAGTTTTTGAGACAGAAAGACGCCTGTTGAGCAGCATACAAAATTAGTCATTTTTTCGGTTTGACAGCTTGAAAACAACCCTCAGCATACCAGGCGGGCAAAAGCAGCCGTACGCGGAAAGCCAGGCTTGAAAAACACTATACTCTGACCGTCCGTATAATTTTTTACTTTTCTGATTGAAGGCGAAAGGGGTATCATTGGGAAAATTCTTTAAATTAGGCGCAAATTTATCGCAGGAAATTCAGAACAACAAACAGACTTATAGAGAAGGGCGCATCACAGCAAATATTATAAACGAAAAATATCTTATGGCAGTGCAGATCAAATCCTTTGAAGAATACCGTACGGTTTACCAGGAAAGCATTGATGATCCGGAAGGGTTCTGGGCGCGGCAGGCGGAAACATTTTACTGGCGGAAAAAATGGGACAAAGTACTGGAATGGGATTTCCAACAGCCGGATATAAAATGGTTTTTAGGTGGCAAGATGAACATCACGGAAAACTGCCTGGACCGGCATCTCGAAACCCGCGGCGAATCAACGGCAATTATCTGGGAACCCAACGGAGCACAGGTAGCCGAAAGGAGACTTACCTATCGCCAGCTCTACGAGGAGGTCTGCAAAACGGCAAACGCACTGAAAGCCAATGGCATAGGTAAAGGTGACCGGGTGTGCTTTTACATGCCGATGGTACCCGAGCTTGCCATTGGGGTACTCGCCTGCGCCCGTGTAGGGGCAATACACAGTGTGGTCTTTGCGGGCTTCTCCGCACACTCCCTTGCCGACCGCATTAAAGATGCTACCTGCAGAATGGTCATCTGTTCTGATTACAATCACCGGGGCGCAAAGCATATTCCAGTGAAAGAAGTCGTTGACGAAGCCCTGGCAATGGGCTGCGAGAGTGTAGAAACCGTGCTGGTGTACCAATGTGCGGACGCTCCGGTCAATATGCAGGCCGGTCGGGACAAATGGTGGCATGAAGCCGTCAACGACCAGCCGGCCGTCTGCCCGGCGGAGGAGATGGATGCGGAGGACATGCTGTTTATCCTCTATACATCCGGCTCGACCGGAAAGCCGAAAGGGGTTGTACACACTTGTGGCGGGTATATGGTTTATACGAGTTATACCTTTCAGAATGTATTTCAGTACCAGGAGGGCGATATTTACTGGTGCACGGCAGATATTGGCTGGGTCACAGGGCATTCGTACATTGTCTATGGCCCGCTGTTGTCCGGGGCCACTACGGTGATGTTCGAAGGTGTGCCGACCTACCCCCATGCCGGCAGGTTTTGGGAAATCTGCGACAAGCTTCAGGTCACGCATTTCTACACGGCCCCTACGGCGATCCGGGCGCTCATGGCCCTGGGCGACCAACACGTGACCCCCTACCGCCTTGACAGCATCAAGGTCCTAGGCAGCGTCGGGGAGCCGATTAACGAAGAAGCGTGGCGATGGTATCACGATAAAATTGGAAAGAAAAGATGCCCGGTGGTAGATACCTGGTGGCAAACAGAAACCGGGGGGATTATGATTTCCCCGCTTGCGGGTATTACGCCTTTGATCCCCAGCTACGCCACGCTGCCCATGCCGGGCGTCCAGCCTTGTCTGTTGGATGCCAACGGGGAAGAAATCCACGGCAATAATGTGGAAGGCCTCTTGTGCATTAAATTTCCCTGGCCTGCTATCCTCAGAACGACCTACGGCGATCACGACCGCTGCCGGCAGACGTATTTCGCGCCCTTCCCCGGCAAATACTTTACCGGCGACGGAGCCAGAAGGGATGCCAACGGCAACTATCGCATTATTGGCCGGGTGGACGACGTCATCAACGTATCCGGACACCGCCTCGGCACCGCAGAAGTCGAAAATGCGATCAACCTCCACCCGCAGGTTGTAGAATCTGCTGTCGTAGGTTATCCGCACGACATAAAAGGTCAGGGGATATATGCCTACATCATCACTGCCGGAATGATCGCCGATGAAGCACGTTTCCGGAAAGAAATCATGGAGGTCGTGGCCAAAGAAATCGGCCCTATCGCCAAGCCCGACAAAATCCAGGTTGTCAGTGGGCTGCCGAAGACGCGTTCCGGTAAAATCATGCGGCGCATACTACGCAAAGTTGCTGCCGGAGAACTGGGTGAGCTGGGGGATGTTTCGACTTTACTCAATCCGGAAGTCGTAGAAGAAATCAAAACCGGTGCCGAACAAATCCGAGATTAAAGCTGATGGCTACAGGAAACGTACCCACCCATAAAAAAATCGCCTACCCCATCAGCCCCCCGCTGCGGCAATACCTTGCAGATTATGGACGGGCATTACCCCTGCCCGTCCATTATGAGGACCTGCTCCGTCACCACACCTCGATCCCGTTGCTCGACCTGGAAGGCCAGGATACCCTCTGGGAAAGTGTCTATTATCCCGAATACGAGCAGCGGGAAATCTACCAGGCCCTTAAATATATCTACGCACTCTTAAAAACATCAGGTACGCTCGATGTCATTGAGCATCTCACCATTGCCCGCATTGACCATTGCACCTTTGGTAACTCCAAGCCCTTCAGGATAAGGATTATCAATCGCCTCAACGACAACTACGATCATTTTTATGTAAAGAAGGCAGATGCCTCGCGGGTCTATGGCCTCGAACTCGAAAACCTCCTCTCCCCGAATCAGGTGTTGTATTTCGTCCATGAAAATACGCTGATCGAAGAGCATATTGCCGGCATCCCCGGGGACCTGTTCCTCAAAAAATACCTGCAGGATTCTGTGTTCAATCAAATCCGCATTGCCAAAGAGTTTGTAAAATTCAACGAACGTTGTTTTGTCAGGCTGCTCGGCGATATGCGCTCCTACAATTATGTAGCGGCGATTACTCCCGATATCGAGGGCAACCAATACCGTCTCCGGGCCATTGATTTCGATCAGCAATCCTACGAAGGATGGCGGACTTTTTATCTGCCCCAGTATTTTAAGGAAAATAATCCGGTCATTTTTCTTGGAGTACGGCACATGGCGCCGGAAACTGTACGGCAGTACCAGTTGGAGGAACATAGCCTCATGGCCATGCGCATACAAGCAGAAGCTGCGCAGGTCGGCCACCTCTTTCGCGTAATGATTGCCGATGATATATCCAGGCCGGAAAAAATCGTCCGCCTCCGGGAGGAGCTTGCAGGATTTCACCGCCATGCTCCTTTTGAATCGTGCAGCACCATGGGGGAGATCGTCCTGATGAATATCCGTTTTATGCTGGAAAAAGACTTTAAGAAAAAGGTGCTACCTTAAGCGGGGGGGTACGTAAAACACTATGCTCAGCTGCCAATGGGCAATTTGATTTCTTGAAGGCACGTCAAAAAACAATTATCGTAAATCAAAAATTGTTTCCTGCCACATCCCAGCCTATATTTTTGCCGGAGGCAGCGGGAGGCCTGATGGTGTGCTTCAACGTCACACTACCTTATCGGCACAATAGGAGCTGGCGAACGCATCGGGTTTAGCTTTAAAAACAAAGCCCATCCCCAGAATATATCCCATGGCTTCGCACAGTGCCATATTCGATTGGAAATGTGGATCGGTATTGATATCGGCATGGACTTCGAGCGCAACATCGTGACGGTCGAGCAAATCGCAGAGGCTGTAGGCCACTTCTACTGATTTTGACACCTCGAGGATCATCCGTTCGCGAAGGCCCATTTTCTTGTTTGACTTGCTGTTTTGAATAAACATAAAGCCCCCCTTTTTTTCCCTCAGGAACACAATGACAGTTGCAAATTCAACGAGGGCACCCCTAACCTGGGAATCTGAGCCAATACAGACTTTGAGGCGGTAACCTGCTTCTTTTTCTTTAATGATTACCTGTTCTACAGCTTCTTTGAGCGGTAATTCGATCGCTTGTCCATTAAGTCTTCTCCAGGCCATAAGGTTATGTTTTGGCAGCATGAGGTTTTCGGGAAGTCATATTGGGCGCTCAAACGTCGGGATCGTGCAGTGCGGTATCATCGCCGGCTTTTTGCTCCCCCGCGACCCATCGCAACAAATCTATTGAAACGACAGACCACCGTTGTGTACTTTCGGGTTAACGATCTGTAAATCCTGTGTATAGGAGAAAGATTATTTCCCTTTGTTAAGCTCCAGGCAGTATAATAGGTTAACAAATATGGCAGGCAGAAAAGTTCCGGAGACAGGTATAAAAAGGATCATACCTGAAGTTCCTGGTCGTCAATGATATGTCCGTTGAGGCAGCGGATAATTCGGGCGGGAAAATTTTCGAGCATACGGTAATCGTGGGTAGCAAACAGAACGGCGGTATCGTTAGCTTTTGAGATGCGGCGCAGCAGGAGCAGGATATCGTCGGAAGTTTCCGGGTCGAGATTACCGGTAGGTTCGTCGGCGATGATGAGTGCCGGATGGTTAAGTAGCGCGCGGGCAATCCCCAGTCGCTGTTGTTCTCCGCCCGAGAGGCGATACGGCATGGCATTTTCCTGACCCTGCATTCCGACCTGTTCCAGCACTTCGCTGGCACGCAAGCGCATTTTGGTATTATCTTTCCATCCACTTGCCCGAAGGGCGAACATGAGGTTTTCGCCGGCACTTCTGTCGGCAAGGAGCATAAAATCCTGAAAAACCACTCCCAGTTTTCTGCGCAGTAAAGGGATCGTATTGCGATCGAGTTTAGAGAGGTCAAAGTCGGCGACTTCGCCGGTCCCTTTTACCAGGGGCAGGGCGCCGTACAGGACTTTGAGCAGACTGGACTTTCCACTTCCGGTTTTACCGATGAGGTAGGTAAATTCTCCTTTATTGATGCGCAGGTCCACATCTTCCAGGATAAGCCTGTTCTGTTGGTAAATACTTACATTTTTTAGTCTTACAATCAGATGGTGCATTTTGAAACGGGAGCTGTTACATGTTCAAAGATACGATTTTCGCCAAGGAAAGGAAAATCATTTTGAAGCCCCTTTCTTTTCGAAACAATTCAGCCGTAAATTTGTCCAATAAAACAAAAGTGCTTTATGAAGCCAATCTATGTAGTCGGAGCCGTAATGGTTTGTGTGGCGATTTATTTTCTTGCCAATATCGCCGGAGACACGAGTACGTATGCGACCTTTGCGGATGCAGCAGGCTCCGGAAGGAAAGTAAAAATTGCCGGGCAACTGAGCAAGGACAAGGCGATGATATATGACCCGGAAAAGGACCCGAACCACTTCAGCTTTTATATCCGGGACAGCAAAGGCGAAGAGCGCCAGGTCGTGCTGCTTGCTGCAAAGCCCCAGGATTTTGAATTGTCCGAGCAAATCGTTGTGACCGGAAAGATGAAAGACGATACTTTCGTCGCGACAGAGATGCTCATGAAATGTCCATCCAAATACAAAGACGAGGAGATCAAGATCAAGTCGGAACAGATTTAGCCACGTCGTATTTTTTTTAACAACCATGCAATCAGTACAATATATCGGGGAGCAACTGCTTCCTGGCCGGATTGGCCATTTTGCGATTATCCTGGGGTTTGTGGCAGCGCTGCTCGCCGGGCTTTCCTATTTCATGGCGGTACAGCGGCGTACAGCGCCAGACGGAAAGGGTTGGCTGGCTATAGGCCGTGGGGCATTTGTCTTACATGGGCTCAGTATCCTTGGGGTAATCGGGATTATTTTCTATCTCATGGTGCAGCAGCGCTATGAATATCAGTACGTTTGGGCACACGTTTCGGAAGATCTCCCTTTCAAGTATATTTTTTCTGCATTTTGGGAAGGCCAGGAAGGGAGTTTTCTGCTCTGGATGTTCTGGCATATTGTCCTGGGGATGTTACTGATATTCAAAGCGGGAGAATGGGAAGCACCCACCCTTGCCGTAGTTGCTGTGATCCAGGCCATTTTAGGATCCATGATCCTTGGGATTTACCTGGGCTGGGGTGCGGACGCTCCCAAAATCGGATCTAACCCGCTGCTTTTGCTGCGAGAGACGATGGATGCCCCGATTTTCAACAACTCCGACTATTTGAAGCTGATCAAGGGCAATGGATTAAATCCGCTGCTACAAAACTACTGGATGACCATACACCCCCCTACCCTTTTTCTTGGTTTTGCCTCTACCACCATCCCTTTTGCCTTTGCCGTTGCAGGGCTTTGGGAGCGCAAGCACCAGGAATGGCTGGCGCCTGCATTGCCATGGGCGTTATTTTCAGGTGCGATTCTGGGTACAGGGATTTTAATGGGGGGAGCCTGGGCGTATGAAGCGTTGAGTTTTGGTGGTTACTGGGCCTGGGATCCGGTAGAGAACATGTCTCTGGTGCCCTGGCTGGTATTGATTGCAGGTATCCACGCGAATTTAATTGCAAAGCAGACGGGGCATTCCATCAAAAGCACCTATATTTTTTATTTACTTGCTTTTATCCTGATCGTTTATTCCACTTTCCTTACCCGCAGCGGGGTATTGGGAGATACCTCTGTTCATGCGTTCACGGAGATGGGGCTTGAAGCCCAGCTCATTGGGTTTCTGGCGGCGACTTTTCTGGGTGCGGGCGTCCTTTACCTTTCCCGTCAGCGCGGGATATTCTCCCCGCCGAAGGAGGAGTCCCTGCCTTCAAAGGAGTTCTGGATGTTCATCGGCACGTTGGTATTGTTATTTTCTGCAGCGATAATAACGGCTTCCACCTCATTGCCGGTGTATAACAAAGTCATGCAGATTTTCAATCCGGCATTCCAGGGTCGGGTAATCACCGACCCTGTGGCCCATTACAACAAGAACCAGTTGTACCTGGCGATATTCATTGGCTTGCTCTCGGGGATTGCCCAGTTTCTCCGGTTCCGGGAATCGAACTGGAAAAAGCACTTTTCGCGTTTTGCCTTGCACGGTGGCCTGTCTGTTGCGCTCGCCTTGGTGCTGAGTTTTGGGATTACCCAATGGATCGAAATCAATGCCTGGCAGTACTGGCTTCTGTTGTTTTCAGGGGTGTTTACTGTAGTGAGCAACCTCGATTACCTTCTCGCATTTCTGCGGAACAACCTTAAAGCCGGTGGTTCTGCCTTTTCGCATATTGGATTTGGGGTGATGATCATCGGTATTCTGGCCTCCGGGTTGAACAAGCGGATCGTCTCCAACAACAATTTTGTCATGGACGGACTGATCCAGGGCGCGGATGAGGAAGCCTTGCGCAAGAACATCCTGTTGTTCAAAGGCAGCCCGACTCTTATGGACGGCTACGAGGTTACTTATGTGCAGGATACCCTCGTCACCTTTACCCGTACCTTTACGCTTAATTTCAAGCGCAAGGGCGAGGAGGGGAAGGTATTGGAAGAATTCAATCTTTACCCTAATGTTTTATATGAAAAAACTTTTGAAAAAATTGCTGCTTCCAATCCTTCTACCAAGCGGTATTTCAATAAAGACATCTTCACGCATATTGCCTCCCTGCCAACGGTCGAAATAGACCTGACCCAGCGGCAGGCAAAAGAGGACAGCCTGAATTACCGCCCGGTGGCCCTTCTGGAAGGTAAAAATGTGATTTTCCTGGATACCGTTCAGCTCGACAATCCCGATACGACTTTGGTGCGTAAATACACCTTAACCCTCGAATCGTTGGATTTCAACCCTTCTAATCCGGATTATACCCCTGAGCCGGGAGATTTTGCACTTGGTGCGCGCATACAGGTAGGACGCGACGACCAGGACGAGAACTTTGTCGCGGCACCGGTCCTGGTGTTGCGAAATGGAATGCTTTTTTCCTATCCGGCTCAGATCAACGGGCTTAGTGCGCGTGTCCGCCTTAATGATGCCTTCCTGGAACAAGTCATGGCATCGGAAGCAGCCCTGAAATATCAACGCGTTGAACTGGGCATAGGTGAGGAAGCCGGGTTCCGCGGCCATACGATACGTCTGGAGGCCTTGGAAAAATCCCCCTCATCGGAAAAATACCGAAAGCGGGAAGGCGACCTGGCGGTCGGGGCCCGTCTTCGGATTACCAGCCCTGATGGAAACACATCAAGTGCGCAGCCAATCTTCCTGATACGCGAAAACGAGGTTTATGACTATAAAGATTTCTCTGAAATCCATGGCCTCCATTTCCGTTTTCCGTCCCTTGATCCAAAGACTGGTAAAATCGCACTGCTGATGGCTGCTGCGGAGGGCAATCAAAATATCCCTGTCGAACTGGCGACGGATGCCCTGCGATCCGACTACATCGTACTGGAAGCGATCGAATTCCCGGGGATTAATTTGTTTTGGCTGGGGGCCTCGATGATGATGCTCGGCCTGACACTGAGTATGGGGCATCGCATAAAAAAACGTTGAATATGCGGATTATCGGTTATATCGAATATCCAGGGATGAAAGTGACGGTATTTAAAATGGACAACCGCCTTTCGGTAAAATTTGAGACGGGCTTGTACGAGCAGATATACAAATTCCGCGAAGGGGAAGGCATAGAAACCCTTGAAGCAGCGCGTGTATTTGTGGACGAAATTTTCGGCCGTTCCGTTTTGGGGCAATTTCAGCAGATGCACGCGTCAAGAAACCTGCGTTTGTCCGAAATGCAAAAAGATGACGGGCAGGATGAAGATTTTGAGGAAATCATCTGAAAAACAGGATCACCGGACTTATTCCGATCAACTTATCAATAGAAATATCATGTTCAATTTATTCAAAAAAGATCCGTTAAAGGAATTAGAAAAGAAGTATGCACGCCTCATGGAAGAAGCCATGCAACTTCAGCGAAAAGGGGATATCAAAGGTTATGCTGCGAAGATTGCCGAGGCGGAGGCCGTACAAAAGGAAATTGATGCGCTGAGTACCTGATTTTTCAGATCAAGTTTGTGCGGGGCTGTGTAAAAAAACTTGTTGGGGTTGTGTCTGCTCAGCAGCGCTGTTCCAGCTCGTGCAGGCAATTCCGCAGGTAACCTGAAATGACTGCGATACCGAGTTCAAGATCGTGGTTATT
Source organism: Lewinellaceae bacterium (assembly GCA_040382095.1). Lineage (GTDB taxonomy): Bacteria > Bacteroidota > Bacteroidia > Chitinophagales > Saprospiraceae > JADJPL01. Next base: position 36,145 of record JBEIGB010000019.1, on the reverse strand, counting down.
GTTGATCACGATATCCGCCTCTCCGATATAAGGCTTCACAAATTGCTCGAATGCGGGCAGTACATGGTGTTCATAGCGATAGAGTACATCTTCCAGGCCATAGTTCCGTTCTTTTTGATCGCGCCTGATCCGGCGGATGACCTTAAGATTTTCTTTTGCATAGAGGAAAACCTTCAAATCGATTAATGAGCGGATGCGCCGGAAGTGGAGGACAAAAATCCCTTCGACAAGGATTATTGGTGCCGGTTTGAAAACCAACTCACGTGCGCTCGCCTCCGGATTGTTGAAGGTGTATTCCTTTCGATGGACAGGTGCCCCGCTGATCAGGGTGAGGATATCTTGCCGAAAGGCTTTTTTATCAATCGAATCCGGGAGATCGAAATTAATTACCCCCTGGTCGTCAGCTTTCTGTCTTTCTTTTGGCTTATAGTATTCGTCCTGCGAAACGATACAAAGTTCATCTTCGGAAAAGCGCTCGCGTAGTTTTTTCACAAAAGTTGTTTTACCCGATCCGCTTCCTCCGGTAATCCCAATAATCAATGGTTTGTTCATAAGGTCATTTTGCGCTGCAAAAATAAGCAGTTGTGCGAAGCTTCCCCAATCAGTTTTTTGTTAGTTTTGTCCGACATACGAAAATAAACAATATGGAACTGGTAATGACGATACTTCGCGGTCTGCTTGGAATGGGTTTTTTGGTTTTAATCTGTTATCTTTTGAGTACGGTCCGGTCTGCGATAAACTGGAGGACGGTGATTGTGGGGATATCGTTGCAATTTATCCTGGCGGTCGCCATTCTCAAGGTACCTGGGGTAAGCCAGGTCTTTGATGTTGCCGCAAAATTTTTCCAGCAGGTCCTGGAGTTTTCGTCGGCGGGGGCGGAATTTCTTTTCAGCGGCCTGGTATCGGATACAGATACCTTTGGCTATATTTTTGCGTTTCAGGTTTTGCCTACCATTGTATTTTTCTCCTCGCTGGCGGCGGTATTGTTTTACCTGGGTGTTCTGCAGAAAATCATTTACGGGCTGGCGTGGCTGATGAAAAGGACCATGCATATTTCTGGTCCGGAGAGCCTGGCAGCAGCGGCAAATGTATTTATTGGTCAGACGGAGGCGCCCCTGCTCATCCGCCCCTATCTCAAGAATTTTACGCGGTCGGAAATTATGTGCCTCATGTCGGGTGGAATGGCTACGATTGCCGGAGGTGTATTTGCAGCGTATGTGGGTTTTCTCGGCGGATCTGACCCCGAGCAGCAGTTTTATTTTGCCAAGCACCTGTTGACGGCCTCGGTGATTTCTGCGCCTGCTGCTATTGTAGCCTCGAAAATCCTGGTGCCTGAGACCGATCCAAAAGATATCGAATCACAGTTGAAAATGTCTGAAGACCCGGATAACAACCTTCTGGACGCTATTGCCCGGGGAACCACGGATGGGCTGAAGCTGGCGATCAATGTCGGGGCCATGCTCCTGGTGTTTACTGCGCTCGTTTTTATGCTCAACAAACTGATGCTGGAATTTCCCGGTAAATGGTTCAACCTCAATGCGTCTATTGCCGAGGCGACGAAAGGGAGGTTTGAAGGGTTTACTTTTACGTACCTGCTCGGTTTATTGTTTGCCCCCTTTGCCTGGCTGCTGGGTACCCCGACACAGGACATCACCATCATCGGGCAACTCCTGGGGATGAAGACGATGATCAACGAGTTCGTTGCATACTCTGAGCTTGGCAACATGCAACTGGCAGGCGTCAAGCTCGATCCCAAATCTACGCTGATTGCGACTTATGCGTTGTGTGGGTTCTCCAATTTTGCATCTATTGGCATTCAAATTGGCGGCATCAGCGCCCTGGCGCCCAGCCAGCGCAAGAACCTTACCGAGTTAGGTCTAAGGGCATTGGTCGGGGGGACGGTTGCCTGCTTTATGACCGCTGTGGTTGCGGGGATACTGTACGAATTTTAGGCAGATTAGCCCAGGGCACGCCTTATCTGCTTCTCGTGGCGTTTAAAGTGCAGGTCAAAAAACACCATCAAGCCCATGAGGGTGATTTTTCCTGCCCGTGGGTGACGGAATATTTCCAGGGTAAAGGCTTCTTCCGGAAGGTTTGTCAAAAATTCCCTGAAATCCTGGCGGACTTTGTGGTATTCGTCTGCTACCTCGTCCAACGACCCCACCTCGGGGAAACTTTCCTCCGATATCGCTTTAGGTGCTTTCACTTTAATCGGAAGGGCAAGAAAAGCCCTGAAGAGAAGCAAACGGAGCGAGGTCAGAAAGGTAGCGGGCGGAATAGCCTGGAGGCCACCCGAAGTCTTTTTCTTCAGATAGTTCAACGATCCCCTTTCAGATAGCAACAGGTGTTGCAGGACCTGAATGGGCGACCACTCCCCAGAACCGGGAGATTTGAAAATCAGGCTTTCTTCTTTCGTGGCCAATGCCTTTAATTGATGCTCAAGCTGGCGATCAAGTCGGCCGAACCGATTCAGGACCAATAACTTTTTCATTAGCTGTTTTTAAGATAATCAAACCATTCTCAACAAGTCTGTTTATTGCACCCGGGCATTCAGGTTGTAGAGCGTAAAAGCCCACTTATCCGCTTGTTCGTCAATAATCATCGCTGTAGGCTTACCGGCGCCATGCCCTGCTTTCGTTTCGATACGGATAAGTACGGGATTTTCCCCTTTGTGCGCTTGTTGGAGGCGGGCGGCAAACTTAAAGGAGTGCGCGGGCACGACGCGGTCGTCGTGGTCAGCGGTGGTCACCATTGTAGCCGGGTAAGCCGTGCCGTTTTTGAGATTATGGAGCGGGGAGTACCCCAGGAGGTATCTGAACATTTCCGGGCTTTCATCGGCGGTGCCGTAATCAAATGCCCAGCCGGCGCCTGCCGTGAACTGGTGGTAGCGCAACATATCCAGCACTCCTACCGCAGGAAGCGCCACTTTGAAGAGTTCCGGGCGTTGGGTCATCGCTGCGCCGACCAGCAACCCGCCATTTGAGCCACCGGATATCGCCAGATGGGCGGAGGAAGTGTACCCTTCGGCGATGAGGTATTCCGCTGCTGCGATGAAATCGTCGAATACATTTTGCTTTTGCAGTTTAGTGCCTGCGAGGTGCCATTTTTCGCCATATTCCCCTCCCCCCCGGAGGTTCGGCACGGCATAGACCCCGCCATTTTCCAGCCAGACGATATTGGCAGTGCTGAATGCCGGAGTAAGGCTGATATTAAAACCGCCGTATCCATAGAGCAGGGTCGGGTTATTCCCATCGCGCGACAGTCCTTTTTTATGCGTAATCATCATCGGCACCCTGGTACCATCCTTTGAAGTGTAGAACACCTGCTCGGAAACATAGTCATCCGGATTGAAGCTGACTTTTGGGCGGATATACAGGGATGACTTTCCGGAAGCCGTAGCATAGCTATAAATCGTAGGCGGATTGATATAGTTGGTAAAAGTGTAGTACATACTTTTCTCCTCCCATTTTGCACTAAACCCGCTTACCGTACCTTTCCCGGGAAGTTCTACCTTGCGTACGACCTTGCCGTTCAAGTCCACTTGTTCGACCAGGGAGAGGGCATCTTTGAGGTACTGTGCGAAGAAGAAGCCGCCGCCCGTCGTAACGGAGAGTGGTTCGGCGCGTTCGGGAATGACATCCGTCCAGTTTTCCGGACCGGATGCGGCGGCACTGGCTTTGACGAGACGCATATTTGGTGCATCGAGGTTTGTGAGGATATACAGGTTTTCCCCCTCGCTGTGCACAATAACGTGTTCTTTCTCAAAATTACCGACAACTGTACGGATTGGCTTATTGGGTTGCTTCAAATCCTGGAGGTAGAGTTCGTTGCCGGAAGTGGATACAGAAGCGAGGATAACCAGCCAGCGCTGGTCTTCCGTGACATAGCCCTGGACATACCTGCGCGGCGTTTTTTCACCGCCAAACACGAGGATATCCTGACTTTGCGGGGTACCGATTTTGTGGTAGAAAAGTTTATGGTACTGGGTGAGCCCGGAGAGCGCGCTACCTTCGCTGGGCTTGTCATAGGAGGAATAAAAAAAGCCTTCGTTCCCTTTCCAGGATAGCCCGGAGAATTTTACATCCACGAGGGTATCTCCGAGCAGTTTTTTGGAATTGGCGTCCATGACGATCACTTTGCGCCAATCCGAGCCACCCTCGGATATTTGGTAAGCGGCCATGGTGCCGTCTTTAGTGAATTCTATGCCACCCAGTGAAGTTGTCCCATCCGGGGAAAACTGGTTAGGGTCGAGGAATAACTCCGGCTGGCCTTCCCCTTTTTTGCGGTAAAGTACCGACTGGTTTTGCAAGCCGTTATTCTTGAAAAAGTAGGTGTATTCCCCTTCGATAAACGGGGCTGAGTATTTTTCATAGTTCCACAACACCTCCAGGCGTTTCCGCAGTGTCTCGCGGAAGGGGATTTTGGAGAGGTAATCAAAAGTGACCTCGTTTTGAGCCTTTACCCAATCGCCGACTTCGCTCGCAGTATCTGCTTCCAGCCACCGGAAAGGGTCGGATACAGCCTCGCCATGGTAAATATCTTCATGTTCGATCGTTTTTGTAGCAGGATAGACGACAGGGATAGTTGGGTTATTCACAGGATTGCGGTTATTGGTTAAATTACACGCTGTAAACAAGAACAGCGCTGCAAATGAAGCAGAAAATGGAAATTTCATAAACAGAATTTTTGTAGTTACCGCTCAAAAATAATGAATTCCCCGATTTTTCAAAATATACTTGCCGCGTGAAGTTGCGACGGGTGAAAAATGTGCCATGTTCCAGGTCATAAACGGCATTTGAGGAGTTATGGCGAAGCTACGCGGCATAAAGCGCTGTGTTTATATCCCGTGATGCCGATTTTATTGAACCAATAGCCCCTAAGATGGGTTTAGACAAAGGTCTTTAAGTAAATGCTCACCTAAAACGGACGTAATCTTGGAACAGGCAGCCACCAATGCCCAACCCACTTCAAAACGGCTGATTTTTATTGATGCCCTTCGTGCATTTGCCATTCTGATGATGCTGCAGGGCCACTTTGTTGATTCCTTGCTCGCGGAGGTTTATCGCGTACCGGAATCTGCGGTATATTCCACCTGGTTCTTTATGCGGGGCCTTACAGCACCTATTTTCTTCACTTCCAGCGGCATCATTTTCGTATTTCTGCTTTTGAAAGACGGCAGGCCCCTTGGCGAAAATATACGGGTTAAAAAAGGCCTTCGCAGGGGCATCATGCTGATCGCATTGGGATATATCCTGAAGCTGAATATTTTCGCCCTTTTGCTCCTGAGGTTTTACGATTCCTTTATCACCGTGGACGTTCTTCACTGCATAGGTATTGCTATTCTCTTGCTCGTAGGCAACTATGCGATTTCCTGGAAAGTCCCGGGATTGTTTCCCATATTGCTTGTTGTGGGTGGAATGAGTCTTTTTGCATTGAGCCCTGTCATGGCGAAAGTGGACTGGACTTTTCTACCCGTTCTGTTTCAGAATTTCGTCACCAATGCCAACGGATCGGTCTTTACTCCGATTCCCTGGGTGGGTTTCACGCTCCTGGGCGGATTGCTGGGCTGGCACATTCACCGGCACACTTCCTGGTACCTCAGTATCTGGCCGGGGGTGGCGCTTATGCTCACGGGCATCTGGATGCACTATTCCTCTACCCAGGGGCTAAGGAACCTTTACGAAGTCACTCATTTCAGCATTTTCGCAGAGCTCTCCAACAACAACTGGCTATTCTGGCGGTTGGGGCACGTGCTCATCGTCATCGCCATTTTCACCTGGGGGGCACAGCTATTTTACCGCTATATCCCGAAGTTGTTCCTTACCATTGGCGGAGAAACACTAACCATCTACTCCGTTCATTATGTCTTGCTTTACGGTACATGGACGGGCATCGGGATTGTGCGGCTGGTCGGTTATCGCAGCCTTGGCCCCATTCCAGCGGCGATTGGTGCTGTATTATTTGTGGTAGCGTTCATCCTGCTGGTATATTACCTGGAACCGATCCGGGCATGGCTGGACCGGGTATTTTATCCCCGGATCACCTATCTTTGGCATGAGCTGTACAAAAGGTTCCCCCTGTCACATCGCAGAGCGCAATTTTTTCGGAGGCTTTCGCGCAGGGCATGGTGGCAGAACCGGAGTTAAAAAATATATTTTCAAATTTGAAGGGCTGCCGGAATATGTCTGGTAAACAGCCCTACGGGCGGCAGGCGGAAAACCTATCCAGCAAATACCAAATTAAACATAGATGAATATTTTAGTCGCCGGCGGGGCAGGATTTGTGGGGTCTTCCCTTTGCTTCAGGCTCAGGGACAAATACCCGTCATACAGCATAACTGCATTTGACAACCTTAAGCGACGCGGTGCGGAGCTGAACCTGCCTGGATTCAGGAAACGGGGCATCGCTTTTGTGCACGGAGATATCCGCAATATGGAAGATATCCTCGCAGCGGGGGCGTTCGATGTTTTGGTGGAAGCATCGGCGGAACCCTCCGTCCTCGCCGGCCTTGAGAGCGACCCTACTTTTGTCATCAACAATAATTTGTACGGGTCGATCAATTGCTTCAATGCCTGCCTCAAATACCAGGCGAGGTTGATTTTTCTTTCGACCAGCAGGGTCTATCCCATTGAAAGGATCGAGCAGGCAAACATCGTCGAGCTGGCCGGGCGCTATGCTTTTTCCGAAGTACAGGATGGAGTGGGAATCTCCGTACAGGGGGTTTCCGAGGATCTTCCGCTAGAGGGGCCGCGCTCTTTTTATGGTACCACGAAACTCGCGGCCGAGCAGTTTATCGCAGAATATGCAGCATTTTATGGCCTCGAGGCTGCTATAACCCGTTTTGGGGTCATTGCAGGACCCCGTCAGATGGGTAAAACCGATCAGGGCGTAGTAACCCTTTGGATGGCGAAGCATTACTGGAAGCAGCCCCTGACCTATATTGGGTTTGGGGGAGCGGGCAAGCAAGTCAGGGATATCCTGCACATTGACGATGCCATTGACCTGATCGAACTGCAAATCCATCGGCCAGAACTCTTTTCAGGAAAGGTTTTCAATGCTGGTGGGGGGCTCGAAGGAAGCGTTTCACTACGCGAAATGACTGATTTGTGCGCCCGGATTACCGGAAATACCTCGCCAATCGGGCACGAACCCAAAACCCGCCCTGCGGATTTGCGGATATATGTCTCCGATAATACAAAAATCCGGCGCGAAACCGGATGGTCGCCAAAACGGAGTATCGAAAGCATTTTCACAGATATTTTTAATTGGATCCGGCAGGAAGAAGATCAGTTAACAGGTATCCTGAAATAGGCCCGCCAAAACGGGCCCAGGGGTACGCAATTTTTGGATTCCTTTGTGCGGATGGGGATAATCTTAAAAATTGGCTGTATTTTAGCACATTCTTTTAACAACAGACTTGACGCGACGGGTCAGCCTCTTGGGAAAAAAGAGCATTTTTCCCATATAAAGTCTCTTTGAGGGAATATCGCCCACGGTATATGGCTAAAAAGAGGTGCCTTGCAGGCGGTTCGGCCCGCGGTAATCCCATCGCAGCAAGTCTAAAACTAAGCAAACATGGACATTGCGGTCATCACCGGGTCAGCAGGCCTTATCGGTAGTGAATCCGTTCGTTTTTTTGCGGATAAGATGGATTTGGTCATTGGTATAGATAATGACCTCCGGGCATATTTTTTCGGGAAAGAAGCCTCTACCGATTGGTCCAGAAGGAATTTAGAGGAGAAAACACCCAACTACAGGCACGTACAAGCCGATATCCGGGACTTCGACGCCCTCAAACTGGTTTTTGCGGAGTATGGTGCGGATATCAAACTCATCATCCATACCGCAGCACAGCCCAGCCATGACTGGGCAGCCAGGGAGCCGGTAACCGACTTTACCGTCAATGCGAACGGTACCCTTCACCTGCTCGAGCTCACGCGCCTGTACTGCCCGGCAGCGGTCTTTATCTTTACCTCTACCAATAAGGTTTATGGCGATACGCCGAACGAGCTTCCATTGGTAGAGCTGGAAGACCGATGGGAAATTGATGCCGAACACCCATATTTCCTCAAAGGGATTGACGAGAATATGCGCATTGACCAATCAAAGCATTCCCTCTTCGGCGCTTCAAAAGTAGCGGCCGACGTACTTGCACAGGAATATGGAAAATACTTCGGCATGCACACCGGAATTTTCCGGGGGGGCTGTCTGACCGGACCTAACCACTCCGGTGCGCAATTACACGGCTTCCTCAGCTATCTGATGAAGTGTGCAGTTACTGGTGATCATTACACCGTATTTGGCTATAAAGGGAAACAAGTCAGGGACAATATCCATGCCTATGATCTGGTGAATATGTTCTACCACTTTTACCTCAATCCCCGCCAGGGGGAGGTTTATAATGCCGGGGGCGGGCGACACTCCAACTGCTCGATGAAAGAGGCCATCGCCATTTGCGAGCAAATCACCGGCAAAAAAATGAATTACACCTATGCCGGTGAGAATCGCATTGGCGACCACATCTGGTACATCTCTGACGTTTCAAAATTCAAGGCTCATTTTCCGGAGTGGGATTTCCGGTTTGGGCTGAACGATATTTTAGTTCAAATATTTGAGCAGCAAGTCCAACGGATAAGCTAACGATTAAAGGTTTACTGTTATGGCAAAGAAAACCAAACCAGTCCAAACGGCAAAAAAAACCGTGCCGAATGAGGGGCAAAAGCAGCCCTTCAACTATCTCGCCCTCTTCTTCTATTTTGTTGCACCCCTGATATTTGTCAGCCTACCTAGAAATAAGACATGGCTGAACGATCGGTTGATGACCTATTACCGGGAGATACCCGTTCAACAGGACAGCCTGAGATTGGATTTCCGAAACGCGCAGCGGCATGGCCCTGCGTTCACGGTTTTTGACTTTGCCTGCAAAAACGTACCTAAAGGATCCAGGTTCCTGATGCCCCCTCAAACATACTTTTTAAAGAATCTTTACGACAAACAGGCTTCGGCACAGCTTCAAGACCCCTTAAACTTCCTGGGCGAAACCAGTATTTTCAGTTTCCATTGCATGGACCTCATCCCGATTACCCTGCAAATGGACGAGCAGACGGTACGCAGCGCCCAATATACGGTATTGCTCTCTCCTCAAAAGACCCTCCAGCTTGTCAAAATCGAAAACGATACGATTTACAAGCAAATCAGACAGATTTTTGACCTGCCGCTCGACATCATTACCGACCGGCAAAAAGCAATTGACTTCATCAATGCCCAATAAGCCTTTTATATTTGTGTTGTGCACCAATCTTTGTCCGGAGCAAAGGACGGTTAGAAAGCCGATGGTGTTGCACGATCTGAAAAATCCGCTCTTTTTATGCAAGTATTATTGATTACTGCATTTATAGCCCTGGCGATACTTGCCGGGCTAAGTTTCCTCGCGATGGTTCACGCCGGCAAAACACTTCGCCTGAACCTTGCCAATTTTTCCCTTTCGTACATCCTGGGTACCGGGATCATTTCCCTGCTTACCCTGATTGCAGAGATGGCAGGCTTGCCCCTGGGTAAACCGCTCATTTGGGGAGTACCCCTGATTTTTATATTGACGGGATTTATCTGGAAAAGACACACCCTTGCGGAATGCTTCAAGACCCTGCGTCTTTCGCTGGGGGTCGCGGATATTCCACCCCTCCTGGTCATTATATTATTTGGTATCGTCCCGGTTTGGCGGTCGTACTATTTTCCGCCCTATTCCTATGATTCCATGCTCGGGATAGACCTCATTGCGAAGTATGCCGTCCGGGATGGTTCTATTTCGGGGTCTGAGCTGTTCAAGACTTTGCTTCCCCTCTCGAAGGCCTATGACAACCAGTTATTCTATGCGCCTTATGCCATGCTGATGCAGGTGGTAACGCGGGGGATAGGGATAGATTTTGGTCAGGCATGGCTCGGTTTGCTCAGCTTTTTTTTCAACCTGTATTTTTATGCCATTGCGCGGAAGCACGCACACGCTGCAGTTGCTTTTTTCGCTTTGTTGTTTATTTTGTTTGTCCCGGAGTTCTTCGCCTACACTTTTATTTTGCAGACCGACTATTCCAACGCCGTATTTTTCTTTATCGGGGCCTACTATTTTTACGCCTATCATCAGGAGGGCAAGGACACTTCGCTGGCGCTTGCTTGTGCAGGGATGTTTTTTGCCTGTTGGAGCAGGACGGAGACGATATTCTTCATCCCGTTCGGCTCACTCTGGCTATTGGTCGCGGCATATAGAAGGGTGAAAGCAGTGAAACTGGAGATTATCCGGGCACCTTTCCTTTTCTCTTTTATCCCGGCATTGGCCGTATTTTTGTGGAGCGTCCTTTATAAAAGCCTATACCTGCCGGATACAAAAAGCCTCGGAGATCAAATCCAGACAAAATCAGGTAACCTGGCCGCTATGGTCGGACAGCATTTCCGGGAGATGAATGAGGTGGTCATCTTTAAAATGGAATACTGGAACTATGCTGTCCTGCTTTTTATTATTGCCTGCGTCATTGGTTTATCCTTATCCGCATATAAAAAGGCTCCTCCTCGCGGGGCAGTGTTTCTTTTTTGGATCCTTGTCATTTATGCAGGTTTCCATTTATTGTTGTTGATTTTCCCTGCGGTAAATATCCCCTTCACCTTCCGGCGTGGCTTTTTTAAGCTAATCCCATTGATGGGCTTTTATTTTGTTTTAGGGGATATAGGTAGGTGGATTAGTGGGAAAACGACTGAAGAAGCATGACATTAAGTATCGTTATTCCAGCATATAATGAGGCCTTATCCATTGGCGAAACCGTCTCTGCCCTTTGTGCTGTCCTGGAAAAAGAAACCATTGACTACGAAATACTCGTCGTGAACGACAACTCCGGCGACAATACCCTTGAAGTCCTGGAACGGTTAAAGGACGCATACCCCCGGATGCGTTTCGTCACCAACCATGGGCCCAATGGTTTCGGATATGCGGTCCGGTATGGCCTGGAGCGTTTTAACGGGGATTGTGTTGCAATTGTTATGGCGGATTTATCCGATTCCCCCAATGATCTTGTCCGGTTTTACCGGGAAATGAAATCCGGTGGTTATGATTGTGTATTTGGTAGTAGGTTCATCAAAGGCGGCACGGTCATTGATTATCCTATCGTCAAAAAAATAATCAACCGGATTGCAAATAATATCGTCCGCTCTGTGATGTGGATCAAGTACAATGATGCCACCAATGCCTTTAAACTTTACAAAAAAGAAACCATCGAGGGCTTAAAGCCCTTTCTTTCGCCGCACTTCAACCTCACCCTGGAGCTGCCATTGAAGGCGATTGTACGGGGGTATTCCTACACCGTCCTTCCCAACTCCTGGACAAACCGCAAACATGGAGTTTCCAAATTGAAGATCCGGGAGATGGGCAGCAGATACCTGTTTATCCTTTTATACTGCCTGATCGAAAAGTTTTTTTCCAGACACGATTTTAAGAAAAAATGGTAATCGGCACCAGGGGGTATGGTGACAAAAGTTAGTGCTTTTCCCTGAATAAACCGTTAAATTTGAGCAAAAAGCAACAGGACTCAAAATTTTCGGGCTATGGGAAACTTCAAAATTTCAGCTGTATTGGCCATTCTGGCTATGCTGGCCGTAATTGGTTGCAGCGAACGCAGTGACCAGGAAACTGCGTTGTTCAATTCCGGAACTTCCATACCAGCAAATATGTGGAATGGGGCAAGTTCGTATGTGGTACTGAAAAAGCAGGCGGAAGTAGATGCTTTCAGTTGTAACACCGGGATTTTGGATGCCAATCTCATCATCGGTGACCAATACGGCAGCGATATCCGCGATTTATCGCGCCTGGGTTGCCTCGTGCGCGTGAACGGGTTTGTTCAGGTTATCGGCACTCAGCTTCAGGATTTGAGCGGTCTTCGCCTGCGGGTGATCCGGTCTGGCTTGCAGATCCAGCAAAACCCTCAATTGATTAACCTCCAGGGGCTCAACCAGCTCGACTCCCTGGGGGGATACCTGTTTATTGCCCAGAATGCCCGGATGACCGATTTCGTGGGTTTAGGACCATTACGGCATCTCGATGCGCTGGCAGTTTTCGACAATGACCAGCTCAACAGCCTGAGGGGACTTGAGAACGTTACAGATATCGGCCATGCCCAGGATTGGTTTGTTAACCTGCACCTCGCATCCAACGATGCGCTGGAAACCCTGGAAGGACTTGATGGGCTTAAAAAGGTGAGCGGCGGCATCTGGATTACCGGGCATCCCCGCCTAAAATCCCTGGAAACCGTAAAAGCCATCAAACGCACAGGCGGATCTTTTCTGTTGAAAGACAACGGAACACTGAAAGATACCGGTAGTGGCCATTTCGAAATTCTTTCGCCGCCTCCGGCAGCGAAGTGAATATTATTTGTTGACTGACGCTGCCAAATAATATTTTAAAAAGCACTGTTTTTGCTAATTTTTATAAGTATAAACAGTTATTTTTAAAAACTTTCTTTCGCTATCGTAGGCGGCGGCATACTTTTTACACAATCCCTAAGAAAACATTATTTGGCGGCGAAGCCACCGAATAATGTTGATTCACTGGCGGGGCAGATACGGCCTAAGCCCTTTTCCCTTCTGTTGTGTGAGATCATCGCCCAGTTCGTCCCGCGCCTGTTCGCCGATTTTCTGTAAGTTTTGCACCACTTCCGGGTAGAGTTCCCGGACGTTATATCTTTCTCCCGGATCCCGGTACAGGTCATACAGTGCCAGCCCTGTGGTATCAGTAGCCAGGTCACCTGGGAAGCGGTTGTTTCCTGGCAACAGGCGGTAAGTACGGTGGTTATGGGGAAAGACCAGTTTCCAGCGCCTGTCGCGCACTGCCTGCAAACTATTTCGGTCGTAATAATACCAGAAATGCGTCCTGGGTTCGGTATCCGGTTTCCCTTGCAGCAGCGAACCGATATTCACGCCGTCTGATGGAAAAGTGGAAGGTTTTCCCCCGATAATTGCCGTAAGGGTCGGGTAAAGGTCCAGTGTAGCGCTGAGTTTAGTACAGACCCTTCCAGCCGGAATCTTCCCGGGCCATCGCATGATGCAGGGCACCTTGACCCCCCCATCGAAGCTGGAGCCTTTTGCCTCCCTGAGACCGCCGGTAGAACCCGCATGATCACCAAAATTCTGCCAGGGACCGTTATCACTGGTAAAAATGACGAGGGTGTTTTTATCGAGCTTCAGCTTTTTCAGGGTTTGAAGGATTTGTCCTACCGACCAATCTACTTCCTGTACAACATCTGCATACATACTCCAGCCGCTTTTGTTCCTGAACTGTTCTGAGACCCCCAACGGTACATGCACCATCGGGTGTGGGAAGTAAAGAAAGAAGGAACGTTCCTGATTTTTCTCAATGAATTGCAGCGCCCTGCGCGTAAGCATGGACGTCAATTGATCCTGGCCTGCGAGATCCCGGATTTCACCCACCTTTTCATTGCCTTCGATCAGCGGGAGCACCGGATATTTTGACTTCCAGTCGGAGGTATCCAGGATGGGCGATCCGTCGTAGTTAACGGGCCACATGTCATTGGAGTACGGGATACCCAGGTATTCATCAAATCCATGCTGGAGGGGCAGGAATTCGCGTTTGTGCCCGAGATGCCATTTACCAAAAATCCCGGTTTGATACCCTGCCTCTTTAAAGACTTCCCCCAGGGTTTTTTCTTCTGCAGCTATACCATTTTCCGACCAGGGCATGAGTGCCCCCCAAATCCCCAGGCGGTTGGGGTAGCAGCCGGTAAGCAGCGCGGCACGCGATGCGGAACAGACTGCCTGGGCGGCATAAAACTGGGTAAAGCGCATGCCTTCCGCTGCCATTTGATCCAAATTTGGCGTCTGATACAAAGCCCCGTAGCAGGAAAGGTCGCCATAGCCCAGATCGTCCATAAAAATGAGTACGACGTTGGGTTTCTCCTGGGTTTTGCGCACAGCATCAGGCGTGATAATGGAAAAAGTGATGGCCAGCAATAAAAATTTCAGGAATGGCATTTCGGGTGCTTTTGGTGAATTTAAACTAAAATGAGCCCACATTTTATTCCGGAAGCAGTCTGCCCGACATCCCATCCCCTATGCTTTTTTACAATGGTTGTAAAACCCGGGAAAACATTTTTGAGGCGCTGCCGTTGTGCAAGAAAATAAAAAACGATGAATTGGAAAACAATTCTTGAAATTGCTGCGCAGGGAAATCTTCCTCCCGACCGGCGGGTAGAAAAAACCGAAGCCGAATGGGCAGCCATGCTTGGGCCGGAGGAATTCAGGATAACCCGAAAGCATGGTACGGAGCGTCCCTTTAGCGGAGAGTTTTGCAGTACCCACGCGCCCGGGCGCTATAGCTGTATCTGCTGTGGTACGGTCTTATTCGATTCGGGGGAAAAGTTTGACAGTGGTACAGGCTGGCCTTCCTTTACCTTACCGGTAGCAGATAACGTCATCAAGTACATCGTAGATAACAGTTTTGGTATGCGGCGGGTAGAAGTCCGGTGCAATGTGTGCGACGCCCACCTCGGCCATGTTTTTCCGGACGGCCCTCCCCCTACCCGTTTGAGGTATTGCATCAACTCCCTTGCCCTCAAAAAGCAAGACTAATCAGCGATATGGGCAGCTTTTTTTCCTCAGATCGGGTGCTGCTCGCCAGTATGCACGGGAAGGAAACAGCTATTGCACCGGTATTGGAACAAAGACTAGGATGGCGGATAGCGGTTGTTCCGGACCTGGACACCGATCAATTTGGCACTTTCAGCGGAGAGGTCGTGCGCGAGGGTTCTGCTTTGGAGGCAGCACGCAAAAAGGCGATGGCGGCATTAAATACAACCGGAGCGACGCTGGCACTGGCCAGTGAGGGGAGTTTTGGGCCTCATCCCGCTCTTCCTTTTGTCGCATCCGACCATGAATTGCTTTTGCTCCTGGATATTGCCAATGACTTTGAAATCCAGGCTTCGGTGCTTTCCGTTGCCACAAATTACGCACAAAAAACCGTTGCCGACTGGTCAGCATTAGAACAATTCGCCCACTCCATTGGCTTCCCGGAGCACCGGCTTATCCTGAAAAGCAGGGAGGCCCTGGTTAAAGGGATCGGAGCATGGTCAGACCTCTCAAAACATTTCTCCGATTTAATCCGTGGGGAGGAAGGCGTATGGGTTGAAACCGATATGCGCGCAATGTACAATCCCATGCGGATGAAAGTTATCGGGCAGGCCGCCGAAGCACTGGCCGATAAGCTGCTAAGCCTTTGCCCCAAATGCACTGCCCCGGGATTTGAAATCGCCGAAGCGATCCCGGGATTACCCTGTAGTCTGTGCAACATCCCGACCACTTTAGCCAAAGCACATCGCTGGACCTGCCGCAGGTGTGGATTTTCATTGGAAAAGAACAGGCCCGACGGGCTGCTGATGGCCGATGCGGCCCATTGCGACTGGTGTAACCCTTGATTATGACGCCGTGTATCCGGTAGATGATACGTGCTGAGTCCTTTGGCGGCGAATGCCGCCAAAGAGTGTTTTTTCAGCGCTGCATTTTCAACGATTTCGCTTCGCGAAATCGTTGAAAATGCAGCGCTGAAAAATTTAATTTGCCGCAGTAGGCGGCAAAATTAAATTTTTACACAACCTCATGAAAGTATTCTTTGGCGGCGAATGCCGCCAAAGGACTTTCGGGACAGCCCCGTGAAAGGCCGGGGGCTTTTTGCGATCTCACGTGCGTTCCTTCATCTGATAGTTTAGCCGTGCCTGGTCGGCAATACGTTGTTCCAGGATACGGATATAGGCCTGACTCGCTTTGTTGCCAAATTTGGCATACGCCTTTCGTGCCCATTCCAGTGCTGCCGGGAGGTTGCCATTGCGCTCGGCTGCCAGTGCCAGGTTATGAGCTGCCCGCCCCGCTGTTGCCTGATCCCGTTTTTCCGTAAGTGCCCGCCAAATATTTGCAGCTTCTTCCCAGTCGCCCGCTTTAACATAACGGTCGGCTTTTTCCATTGGCTCCTTTCCTGCATCTTTTGCGGTAGTATAATAAATCCTGGAGACAGCCGTCCATACAGGTGCGATCCGCCTGCCATATTTTTCGCCGATATGGGCAGATAAACCGCGCGTAATATTATACGCACTTTCGAGGTTATTGGAAGCCGCCTGCTGGGTATCGCCGAAACCGCGGTCTTCATTCATGTCGGAAATCATCGTTTCATCGAGTACGACCCGGGTTTTGGGGTCATAGAGCCTCCAACCGACATTGACGCGGAGGTTGCGGGTAGCGGTAAAGGTCGTTCTGACCGTCACGGTGCTGTCTTTCCCCTTTACCTGGTTTTGGCGGGATGAAAAAATCGTGTTCATATCGGTATCGTAGGATTCAATTGCCGCTACTGCATGGGCATCGTAGCGTCTGCAGATATCTTCGATTTCCCTCCAGTCCAGGGGTGGCATCATCTGGGCACCGGTCCTTGAACCCGTAAGCTCGAGTGCCGTTGACTTTACGGTGAAGCGGGGTGTCCTTGCCAGGGCGGAGATCAGGCCCTGCACGGCATTTTCCCGCCCTTGCCGATCCTGACCGATACTTTCGCCCGAGATTAGCCCCTCGACAAAATTTGCAAAACCTTTTTCCGGTTTACTCCTGTCCACCACGGCTATTGTCTGGATATGGTCGGGCAAAACAATTTCTGATGGCCGCAATACTTCCAGCATTGTCTGGCTGGTACTACAGCCGGAAAGGAAAGTAAAAAGGAAAAGAAATGTCAGGAAATTTAATAAATTCATTACATTGTTTTTTGTCTGATGAATAAGGGCTACACAAATTAAACAAATTATAAAATACCGCGTTAGTCCTAAATTGAAGTTCAGGGATTCAATTGAATTTTATTATTTAGCGCGGTTAAAAGATCAGAAAAATCCATGCTCATGACGATACATGCCAATGGCCGTCAACATACTGCAAATCTTGTCGGCATAGACGATATGTCGTTGTATGTTCCCCGTACTTATTTATCCATGGAAGTACTTGCCGAGGCACGGGGCTATGAACTCCCAAAACTCAGAGATGGATTGGGCCTGCAGGCCATGGCATTTCCCGATGCGCATGAAGACACCGCAACAATGGCTGCGAATGCAGTCCTGGATTTAATCGAAAAGAATCAACTTGATCCGAGGCAAATCGGCAGAATTTATATGGGGACGGAAAGTGCGCTGGACGGCTCAAAACCCACAGCGACTTACGTCCTGGCCATGCTTACGGACTACTTCGAAAAGGAGTATGGCCCGGATTGCTTCCTCAACTGCGATGTGGTGGACCTTACCTTTGCCTGCATCGGCGCAGTGGATGCCCTGCAAAATACGCTGGACTGGGTGCGCGGCGACGGCGCACGCATTGCTATCGTCGTAAGTGCAGACATTGCAAAATACGAGCTCGGTTCCGCTGGCGAATATACCCAGGGTGCCGGGGCTATTGCACTACTGGTGCGGCAAAACCCCCGTCTGCTTTCGATTGACGGCAACTGGGGCGTGGCTACACGCAGTGTACACGATTTCTTCAAACCAATCCGCACTTTTTCCAAAAAGCAAGTGGTCGAAGAAGTCCTCAAACTGGCTGGCCTGTCCAATATCTCCGCGGAGAATATCCTGGCCGGTCTTCCCGAAACCCTCGAGGTCACAGGCTTCTTAGACAGTAACGAAATGGGGATATCCCTGCATAAAGAAACGCCTATGGTAGATGGCCCTTATTCCAACCAGTGCTACCAGCAGCGTATCCGGGAATCCCTACAGTCATTTGCCGAGCTCAACCGCCTGACACCTCAAACCCCGGTGACGGAACGCTGGCAGCGAATGGCCTTTCACCTCCCTTACGCTTATCAAGCCCGCCGGATGTTTTCTGAAATCTTTTTTGAGGAAGCGGTAAAGTCGGGAAAATGGCCCGAAATACAGAAGGAACTCAGTGTACAGCAGCCCTCCCCGGAAGAATTCGACAGCTTCGAAGCTTATGAAGTGGCCTACAGTAATTTCCTGCGGGCAATCACTAAAACAAAAGCTTACCGGCGTATCGTTGAGCATAAAATCGAAAAAGGCGAACGCGCTTCCTCCCTGATCGGAAATATGTACACTTCCTCGATCTTCCTCGCATTCATGAGCACCCTCGCGGCGGATTTCTCCGAAAATGCCGATCTGGAGGGTGCACTTGTCGGTTTCTTCGCTTATGGAAGTGGGTCTAAATCCAAGGTCTTTGAAGGGACCGTACAGCCACAATGGCGGCAGATCGTACAGCGCTGGAAGGTGATGGAGCGACTCCAGGAACGGCAGCCCCTCGATTACGCCACCTACGAGAAACTACACCGGCAGGCATTACAGGAAAGCGTGGGTGCTGTTTCGGGCGAATTCTATCTGCACGAGGTCAACGACGCCCCCGGAAACTATACCGGGGCACGTAGCTACCAGTGGCACTACACGAAAAAAACAGACGCTGCAATATCTCCTACCGTAAAGCCACAACTTTAGGACTTTTTATACAACCTCACAATATGCTTTGGCGAAGTCAGGAGCCCGCTACCCGACCCCTCCACAGATAATACGGTACCAGCCCGGTCAATATCAGCGCCAGGCCGATGACCGATTCCCCAGGGCGGTTATACAAGGTGATGATGACGAGGGCAATACAGAAAAGTACAAAAACTGCAGGTAGCACAGGATAGAGCGGTGTACGGTAGGTCGCAGGTGGGCCTCCGTTGCGCTTGCGCATTACAAACACGCCGAAACCACATAAACCTTAAAAAATAAACGACGCGAAGATCAGCATATCGGTGAGCTGGTCAAAACTGCCGGAAAGGATAAGCACACAGGCCCATGCCCCCTGCATCAGGAGCGCGTTGCCGGGTGTATGGAACTTTGGGTGTACCTCCCCTGCTTTCTTGAAAAACTCCCCGTTTTTCGCCATGCTGTAGTACAGCCGGGCCGCCATGAGGATCGTCGTGTTGGTACAACCAAAAGTGGAAATGATAATCAGCCCTGCTATAAACAATGTACCTACCGGACCAACGATACGCTCGATGACTGCAATCGCGGCAACCTTATTTTGCGATTCGTGCAAGGCGATCATCTCTTCTGCGGGCAAAACATACAGATAGGAAAAGTTGACCAGCAGATATATAGCGATCACGCCGAGCATCCCAAAAAATATAGCCAGGGGCAGGTTGCGATGCGGATTTTTGATCTCCCCCCCGACAAAACTCAGGGTAATCCAGCCTTCATACGCCCAGAAAGCGGCGAGCATGGCCGAAAAGAACACTGCGACAAACTCAAAGTTGTTGGATTTCAATTCTGTAAACCCTGCTGCGTTGGCCATGAGGTTTTCCCATTTTCCCGCGCCCCCAAACACCCCCAGAAAAAAAACGACGACCAGGCTCGCCACCACGGTACCAGTAGCATAGCGGCTGAGGGTACTGCCATGTTTGAGGCCCCGGTAATTGATGAGGGTGAGGAATAGGACCAGGGCAATCGCGATCGCTTTTACCCCCAGGTTTTGGAATGGGAAAATGATTCCCCCCAGCGAAAGGGCACTCCACTCCGCTGGTGCCTCAGGGATACTTACCAGGGCGTGCACCGATTCAGCAAAAACGTATGCAATAGAAGAAATGGAAGCTGTCCGTATGACCGCAAAATTCCCCCAGCCAAAAAAGAAAGCCACTGCCCTTCCGTAGATTGCCCTTAAAAAAACGTAAGCTCCTCCGGAGTCCGCAATTTGACCAGATAGTTCCGCCACGGAGAGCGCACCTGCCAGAGAAACAATCCCTGCCACAATCCAGGCCAGCAATACCCAGAACGGGGACTGCAGTTCCGCTGTCATCGGCGCCACTTTCTTGAAAACACCGGAGCCAATAATCGAGCTGATCATCAGAATAATGGCCAGGTTCAGGCCGATGGACCTGTCCAGGGAAGCGTTGTTTTCGCTTTGGTTCATTGTATTCATTTCAAGGTTAGCGAATAGCGTTGCTGCGATAATAAGGAAATTATCTTTCCCACCCAAATATTGGCTTTTTTTCTTCAGATAATCCTGCAATCCAGATGGGACTTTTGTGGGATGAGTGCTTTTATGCACAAAAAAGAATGCTAGTCTCTGAGAAATGGATTAATTTTGAGGGGATACCCGCTGGGGTATATAAAAATTACGGAGTTGTGTAAAAAGTCCCCTGTCTGTTCTTTAGCGGCTTGTACCGCCAAAGAATATTTTTTTGAAAGAGGGTGTCTTTTATAAGTATTCCGCCACCTTCCGCGTCAAGGGATATGCCGGAGGCTTTTTACACAACCCCTGCTTGTGCGACCTCCCCGGAGCGATTTGCGCACCCCTCCGCAACAACTCTAATAAACAGTATAACAAGTACGCAATGATCGTTGGACTGGAAAGCCTGCCAAAAATTGAATTGCACCTGCACCTGGACTGCTCGCTCAGCCCCACAGTAGTCAGGGCGTTATCCGGGGAACTGAGCATGGCCGAATATCGCAAACGATTTGTCGCGCCAGAAGATGCGACAGGGCTTCCCGATTACCTGCAGCGTGCCCTGGAGGGGATCCGTCTGATGCAAACGCCCGCGCAAATCCGCCTGGTGACGCTGGATCTTTTCGAACAGCTAAAAGCAGACCATATCCTCTATGCTGAAATCCGGTTTGCCCCACTGGAGCATACCCAGCAGGGCCTTTCGGCAAAAGCAGTGGTTAATATTGTAGAATCCGCCATGCGCGAAGGCATGCAGAATACCGGGATCATCGCCCGTTTAATTGTTTGTACCCTCCGGCACTATTCCCCCGAACAGAGCATGGAAACCGCACGCCTCACCTGGGATTGTTTTGGGGATATTGTCGCCGGGTTCGATCTTGCTGCCGACGAAGCGGCCTATCCGCTGGATGCACATATACCTGCTTTTGATTTTGTCCGGAGTAAGGGCATCCCGTGTACAGCACATGCCGGCGAGGCCAGGGGTGCCGATAGTGTATGGGAAACCCTGGAATTGCTCAAACCCGTACGGATAGGCCATGGCGTTCGGAGTATAGAAGACCCGCAGCTCGTTCAGGTCCTGCACGAACGCCGCATCCACCTCGAAATTTGTCCTTCCAGCAATATCTCTACCAGGGTATTTCCTTCCATGGCCCTTCATTCTATCCAGGAGCTCTATAGTGCCGGCGTATCGGTGGGCATAAATACCGATGGACGTGCGATTTCCAATGTTTCGCTAAATGAAGAATACCAAAAACTGCACGCAACTTTTGGTTGGGCAGAAAAGCATTTCCTGCAATGCAACCGCTTCGCCCTCGATGCGGCTTTTGTGGATCGGACGATTAAAGATCAACTTCATGCAAAGTTGACCGACGCTTACGGCGGTGACTGATGTACTGATTTTATCCTGTAGCCCGATCATCAGACTATGGCCACATCGCTTGTCGGAGCGTATGTTCAGGGATTTATCCCCAGCACCTTCGCGACTTCGCTTTTGTGGCTCCTTCCGATGGGCAATTCCTGGTTGTTGATTTCCACGTGATTAGGAGAAAATGCCTGGATTTTGCTAATTGCAACCAAATAAGAGCGGTGGATACGCAGGAAGCTACCTTCCGGAAGTTTCTGTTCCAGATAGCTAATTTTTTGTTTTGTCACGATACGCCTGGAAGGCAGGTAGATGATGACATAGTCTTTTAGGCTTTCGACATAGAGGATATCGTCCAGAGCGATTTTGACCATTTTTTTGTCTGCGCGGACGATGATATTCTCCTGTCCCTGTAAATTCGGAGACTCTTCGAGGGGATTGGCAGGCGGTGCGGGCGGTGCGATGGTCGGTTTATGATGGAGTAGGCTAAAGATCTTGCTCAACGCCTTCAGAAACCTGCTGAAAGGGATGGGTTTTAGCAGGTAATCGGCGACGTCGAGGTCAAAAGCCTCGATCGCATAGTCCCGGTATGCCGTTGTAAAAATGATTTTAGGCGGTGACTGTAGTGTTTTAAGGAATTCGATGCCGTTTAGCCTGGGCATTTGAATATCCAGGAAGATGAGGTCAATATTTTGCGACTGCACCATATCGAAGGCCTGCAGTGCGTTTTCGCACCGTCCGGCGAGTTCCAGGCCTTCGATCCGGGCAATATATGATTCCAGGACATCCAGTGCCAGCGGCTCATCGTCCACCAGTAAACAACGGATTTTCATAAGTTCTGCCGTTTCAATTAATAAGTATCCATTGCAAGCGCTTGTTTCTCCCGTTTCAAGGATTCTGTTGGATACTCCAGAGGGATCCGCAGGACGATCATGAAGGTGTACTCCTCTTCAAAAACCTGCAACCCATAGTTGTCGCCATACAATAAGTCCAGCCTTCTGCGCACATTTTTCAAACCGATTCCTTTTTTATATAACTCTTCCCCGGCATTTGGAGTTTGATCGGGACATTTGCTGTTTTCGACCCGTAGTGTGAGCTTGTTCCGTGCAATTTCGATATGGATATTGATAAAGGCATCGTCAATTTCCCCGCTGGCGCCGTGCTTGAAGGCATTCTCCACGAATGGCAGCATGAGCAGAGGAGGGAGGAAAGCGTCCGCACTATCGCCGTTCTGGGTAAACGTCACATCGAGGCGTTCGCCATAACGCAATTTTTCCAACTCGATCATATCCTGAATCTGCATCATCTCTTTGCGCAAGGCGATCAGGGGAACATTGCATTCATAGAGCATATAGTCCAGCAGGTTGGAAAGGCGCAGGACCACCTCAGAGGATTTGTTCGAATGCTGAAGGGTCAGGGCATAAAGCGAATTGAGGGTATTGAACAGGAAATGTGGGTGGATTTGCGCCTTCAGGAATTTCAGCTCCGCATCCAGTTTTTCCTGTTTCATTTCCTGCGCCACGCGTTCGTTTTCGTAGTTGCGCTTGACAAGCTTAATTACGGTGGCTACGAAGACGATGGAATACAAATTGGTGGTATGCTGCAGTGCTTTGCTAAGGTTGATCAAAGGGTACTTATCGTAGGGGTAATCGGGCACGTATGCCGGCACCCAGAACAAGTGGATCAGAAGCCGGTCTAAATAGCCAAATGCCACTGCCGTGAACAAAAACAGAAAGGTGAAGCCAGTGTACCATTTTTTATCCAGCAGGTGAGGGATGAGCAAGTATAGGGTAAAATAGGTGGCCAGCACAGTCGTTGGAAGATTGACCAGCGTCCTCGTCGCCCCTAACCAGTAATCGCCCCGGATATTGCCATATAGCAGGGAAAAGAAAAGCAAATACACGACCCAGAAAATAATATGGGTGGAAATGCGGTTGCGCGGCGCAGTGAGGTTGTTCAGCAGATGTTCCATAATCGAAAATGTGTCCATAAATATAAAGAATCTAGCCGAATTAACCACCTGTCAGCGATGAACGACCCCTAAAAAAGGTTGAAAACCCGGATTTACCCACTTTTAGGCACAAACGGCGAATTACGGTATTTAGCCTGTCGGTTTCGGCTACTTGGCGAAATTCGGATTTTCATTTCCCGCAAGCATTTAACTTTGAAGTCTTACCCGGACGTTGAGGCAACGTATCCATTCCGGATTATTTTATTTCGGCCGGAAAATTACCCGTGGGACCGCCCCGGTGTTTCGCCGCAAAAGGCAGCAAAGTTGTTCTGAAATGGCCACAGGCCGTTCAAAATCGAGATACTCAGGGCTTACATAACTTCTGCTTTTAAAAACAGATGGCATTGTGGAGTCGCCGGGGTCCGTTTATCGGTTGCCCCGGCGATTATTTCACCGCCCATAGAAGGCAATAAAACGAAAGTATTATCTTGAGTGGCTATAAACAAACAAATCGTGCTAATCTAATTTTGAAGAGGTTATCAGCCAGGCATACGCTTGACCAGCAATCCAGTCAACCGCCTGATGATAATCTCTTACTTTTTTCAGGCTTGTTGCTACAAAGCCATCACAGGCCTTAAGCTGTAAATTTCCCGGCGGCCTGCAAGCAAAAGCCTATTCTTCAACCGTTGAGAGCGGCCGTGTTGGATGCGAATGTTGGGTCAGGCGCGAAACCGCGATAATGACCACCAGACCACTGAGCATTGCCAGCGTTTTATAAGGAAACAAAACAGCTCCATCCGGTGCACTTGGGTAGGGAATCAACGCAGGGATGCCCAGGGTCGGCTCCCCGCCGCCAAAGCGCAGTATAAAAGCCACCAGGAACCCCGACAAGGCCCCTGGAAAATTTGCTTTTGGATCGAATAAAGCACAAACGAGCGCAGGGAACAACAAGCAATAGACAAAATCACTGCACAAAAACCACAATTGATAGACACTGGTGATTTTCAATGCCAGTAAAGTCGCTGCTACCCCGATAATCCAGATGGCCTTCCCAATACTGCGCGACAACCCTTCATTACTGATTTCAGGTCGGAAAAGGGGTCTGAAAACATTCCAGACCGCCATTGAGGAAGCCGATAAAATAGAAGAATCTACCGAGGACATCACTGCTGCCGCGACAGCACCAAGACCGATGACTGCCACCCACGGGTTAGTGAGGTACCTGATGGCCCAGGGTAGCGTCGCAGACCCTGTCGGCGGCGCAGTAGTGCCCAGCGCTTCCCAATCGGCCACATTCCCCGCGATGCCGATCAATACCGCCGGTGCCGCGGCCACAAAGCAGATCAACCCAGCGAATATGGACAAGCGCACAGCGGTACGTTCGTCTTTTGACGCCAAAACCCTTTGAAAATAAACCTGCCATGGTATGCCTCCCAGCATAAGCAATAACGCACTGTCCCACCACACCCAGTAATAGTCCCCCAGAAATTCTGCGCTGGGCCAGAAACTCGCGCCTTTCCCCATGTTCTGACTGTAAGATTCAAGCGTATGTCCTATACCACCAGTGCTTTCCAGTACAAATGGCACGACAAGGTACAGGCCGATAATCAACAAGGCCATTTGTACCACATCCGTAAGCGCGACCGCCCATAGTCCGCCCAGCGCGGTATATGCAATGGCAATCAGGGCAGAAAGGATAATCGCCGGGGTAGTCTCCAGCCCGATTACGGTACCAAATGTGGTCCCCAAAGCCGTCAGGATCGCTGCAGTCCAGAAAATCTCGCCACAAAGCGCTGGAAGGAACAATACCGCCCCCATGCGCTTGCCGAAGCGTTGCTCAAGGGGGTCAATCATCGTGAAAAACCGGCGACGGCGCATCGGACGTGCGAAAAACAACCCACCCAGGATTAAACTGAAGGCATATCCCCAGGGAGCCTGGACCCAAACCAGCCCGGCCGTAGCCGTATATTCTGCCGTTCCGTTGAGGTATCCACCGTCCACCCAGGTGGCCCCCATCGTACCGGCAGCAATCCAAAGCGGCAAGGCCCTGCCAGCCAGTAAAACCCCGGCTGTATCGGCAGCGCTGTTTCTGGTCGCAGCATACGCACCGACCAGAAACATGGCAACATAAAAACACATCATGGTTATATATCCGCTCCAATGGATATCCCCGCCATATACCCAATAGGCAATTGCACCAGCCAATACCAAAACAAGCACCAAGAGCCCGGTAGGCCGCCATATCTGCTTATCGAATATCTTCATTTCAATGATTTTTTACACCTGCCAACCCTCCATTCGCAGCAACAATAAACAGGGAATCCGCTAAAAAAAGTTATTTCTGGCTCCCGGCCACTGGAAATATCCCAAACAGATACTAAATTAGGAAAATTTTTTAACATTCCTTAATGTACGGCCCCACGTAAGCCTGCTCCCCCGATATCCGGGAACCCGCTTACGCAGCGGCCTTCAGCGATGCGATGATGAAAAATAAAATCTTGTTTACCCAATTACCCGCGCTAGGGGTGCACTTATTTACCGCTTCGGGTATCCTTGCAGGCTTTATGGCGATCCTCGCAATCCAGGAAAAGGATTGGCAGGCTGCAGCGGTTTGGTTATTTATTTGCCAGGTAGTGGACGGGGTGGACGGCACCTTTGCCCGGTATTTTAATGTCGAAAAGACCATGCCCGGAATGGACGGAAAAGTAATTGATCAGATCATTGATTTTGTGACGTATGCAGTGATCCCGGCTTTATTTTTTTACCATTCGGAGCTCGCGCCCCATACCTGGCGGCTACCGGCTGCGTTTGCGATGCTTATCTCCGCAGCAATGTACTATGGAAAAAAAGGCATGGTGTCCGAAGAGATGCACTTCATCGGTTTCCCCGTGCTGTGGAATGTCGTAGTATTTTTTCTTTTCTTCGTTTTTCGCCTTTCGCCGGCAATCAATACCGGGCTGATCTTTGTTTTTGCAGCATTACACTTTGTACCCTTTGCATACCCCTACCCCACCCGTGCCCTGGAATACCGGACCATTACCCTGATAATCTCGCTTGCCGCCCTCATCGCCGCCGCACTGACCGTCTGGGTTTATCCCATACGCAACAATATTTTCTCAGGTATCCTGATGATAGCACTGGTTTATTATGCGTTTCTAATGTGGCGGATAAACAAAAAAATCAAACGGTCACCAGACGGATTTTTCCCCGGTTATTCATAAATAGACTTGTCGCGACAGCATCATCCTGAGCAAAAATGGCACTTTTCCGCCCATACGATACCCTTTTTTCGGTCACCTAGCCCGGCTTACTTTCCCTCAAAAAAGCCTTCGTATGGACCAAAAGCAGCTCATTTTTCCCCTATGCGGATCTGTCACAACACATCTGATAAATTGGGTCGGCTTACTGGCCGGATATTGGCTATTTTTACGGCAGAAAAAAGCAGCATAACAATTTGGACCAGAGACCAGTTGACATACTCAAAAAATTCTGGGGGTACGACCATTTCAGGCCCTCACAGGCAGAAATCATAGCGTCCGTACTTGATGGAAAAGATACCCTGGCCTTGCTACCTACCGGAGGCGGTAAGTCAATATGCTTCCAGGTTCCTGCACTTTGCCGTCCGGGCATCTGCCTTGTGGTCTCCCCCCTTATCGCCCTGATGAAGGATCAGGTGTACCAACTTCGCAAACGCGGCATTCCCGCCGAGGCGGTGTACTCCGGAATGCCGTTCAGGGAAATTGACCGCATCCTCGACAATTGTATCTACGGCAACACCCGCTTGCTGTACCTCTCTCCCGAACGCCTGGCCACAACACTCGCGCTGGAACGCATCAAGCAGATGCAGGTCAACCTGCTTGCTGTTGACGAAGCCCACTGTATCTCTCAATGGGGCTATGACTTCAGGCCTTCCTACCTCGAAATCGCGCAAATCCGAAAATGGATGCCCCGCGTCCCGGTGCTGGCCCTCACCGCTACCGCAACCACGGAAGTGGTCAAAGACATTCAGGAAAAACTGGCTTTTCCCCGCGAGAACGTACTCCAAAAAAGCTTTTCCCGGCCTAACCTGGCGTATGTCGTACGGCATACCGAAAATAAAGAACAGCAACTGATCAATATCCTGAAAAAAGTCGGTGGCAGTGGTATCATTTATGTACGCAACCGCCGAAAAACACAGGAAACAGCATTTTTTCTGCAGCAAAACAAAATACCTGCCGATTTTTACCATGCCGGCCTGCCCCATGAAACCCGATCGGAGAAACAAGACGCCTGGATCCAAAACCGCACCCGTATCATGGTTGCCACGAATGCCTTTGGAATGGGTATTGATAAGCCCGATGTGCGTGTCGTCGTGCACCTGGACCTTCCCGACAGCCTGGAGGCATATTTTCAGGAAGCTGGCCGCGGGGGCAGGGACGGACAAAAAGCATATTCCGTACTCCTTTACCATGAGAGCGACCGCCTGATGCTGGAACGGCAGTTCGAGCAGGCTTTCCCGGATATCCCGGAAATCCGAAAAACCTATTTAGCGCTCGGGAGCCATTTTCAGCTCGCTACCGGTGCGGGAAAAGGCCAGAGCTTCGATTTCGATATCGCCGAATTTTCCGCCAAACATGGCTTCAATGCTGTAACAGCTTTTAATTGCCTCAAAATCCTCGAACAGGACGAATGGCTCGAAATATCGGAAGCCGTCTATCGCCCGCCATCGCTACAAATCCTGGTCAACAAGGATCAACTATACGATTATCAGCTCAAAAACCCACGCCTGGAAAAAATCCTGAAAATTATCCTCCGCAGCTATCAGGGAGCGTTCAGCGGGCAGGTACAGCTCCAGGAAAAAAAACTGGCCGGGTTCCTGAAAATCCCGGTCGAACACCTACAGCATGGGCTGAGTACCCTGCACCAGGACCATATTTTAGAATATATCCCTCAAAAAGACAAGCCACAACTGACTTTTCTCCGCGACCGGGTGGCAGCCGAAAATCTGGAGGTCAATACCCAGCGATATATGTTCAGAAAACAACGCCAGCGCCAGCGGATCGAAAAGGCTCTGGAATATGCCACCAGCACACAGTGCCGCAGCTGTTACCTGCTCGGATATTTTGGTGAAGTACAGGCCGAAACTTGTGGGATGTGCGATATTTGCCTCTCAGAAAGCAAGAATAGCCCCCAGCGAAATACCGATTACTACGTCAGCCATATCCGCTCCATGCTGCACAAAAGGCCACTGGATGCCGCCGGGATAATTGCAGGTTTTCCTTACCCGGAAAGAGAACCCGCAGTGAACGTGCTCCATTTTCTCGTAGAAGAAGGATTTGTCATCGAAAAAGACCGCCAATTTTTCTGGAATACGCCGAAGAAAAAAAATCCATGAGCCTCCGATCCAAGCTTATCGTTTTTGCCGCTACTTCCGATCTCAACCACGACCAGCGGATGCAGCGTATCTGTTGTGCGTATTCTGAGATGGGCTACCGCGTCGTATTGTGTGGACGTAGGCTAACGGCTTCCTCCGCACCACTCTCCCCCCAGCCCTTCTTTCAATACCGTTTCCCCTGTGTTTTTACGCGCGGAAAACGCTTTTACCTCGAATTCAACTGCCGCTTGTTCTTTTATCTACTGCTCAAACGTCCAAACATTATCTGGGCAGCAGATCTCGACACCCTTTTGGCGGGCAGCCTCTTTGCATGGTTAAGCGGGGCAACGCTCGTCTATGACGCCCATGAATATTTCACCGAAACCCCGGAACTTCGGGGAAGGCCGGTGAGCAAAAAAATTTGGGAAATACTCGCAAAAGTAGCAATCCCCCGCGCCAGGATTGCGGTCACCGTTAGCCATAGCCTTGCAGAAATCCTGGGAAACAGATATCGGGTACCCTTTCTGACCATTCGGAACGTGCCGGTAATCAGGATATCTTCTCCGAAAGAAACCATAAAAATTTCTCCGCCTGTAATGCTGTACCAGGGGGTCCTCAATCGTGGACGGGGCCTCGAAACAGCCATCGCCGCGATGCGCTTGCTGCCGGAGCTTCAATTGTGGCTTGCCGGGGAAGGCGATTGTTCGGCGGCTCTGCGCGCGCTGGTGGCGCAGGAAGGCCTGGGCGACCGGGTCATATTTCTGGGCAAACTCCTGCCGGAAGCGCTCGCAGCGCTCACCCCCAGGGTTTTTGTCGGCATCAATCTACTCGACGGCGACAGCGAGAGTTACTACTATTCCCTCGCCAATAAATCGTTCGACTACGTCCAGGCTGGAATTCCCTCTGTTCACATGGACTTTCCGGAATACCGCCGGCACAATGCGCAATGGGAATGCTTTGTGCTGCTGCGCACGCTAAATCCGGAAATCCTTGCCGATACCGTCAGAAACCTGATGGATAATCCCGGGGAATATGCCCGCTTGCGGGCGAATTGCACACGCGCAGCAAGGGAATGGAACTGGGAAAAAGAAAAAGAATTGCTGCCAGAACTCTGAATCATCGCGCTATTCCGCCTGGTCCTGATTTAGCCAGACAGCACAGCAGGAATAATCGGTATAAATCCAGCAAAAACAAAAGCGCGTGCCCCCCGGAGAGTTGACGCTTAATGGCCGGGGCGAACATAGGAAAAATTGTCGCTGCTGCGCCATCCAGGCGCAAGGTGTGCAATAATTGGAAAGCTTTCCATAATCCGGAGGGAATTTGCTTTCCCTGTGATTTAAGCCTGTACAGGTTGACCACGCTATCGGCCACCTTATCCAGGTAAACCCCCGCCGGATCTATTTCCAAATGCATCAGGGGATTATCCAGATGCCGGATTTGGAAACCCGCCGCTGCAAGCGCAGTACCGAACAAAGTATCCTCATGGCCATAAGTGCGCAGTGTTTCGTCAAAGCGCACCAGCTCAAAGGCTTTTCTGTGCAAAAAAAAATGATGGGACGTGAAAGCTTTCCAACCCAGCTTTTGGCGTCGCCCGGGTGAAATCTGTTCCCGGGCCACTCCATAGTGCCATCGCAGGAAAAGCGACGGCTCCTCCGGTCGCCGTGTGGGGTAGCAACTCCCGCCCACGAGTACGGTATCGGGCGACCGTGCAGAGAGGTAAGCCGCGAGATAATCTTCCCGCATCAACTGAAAATCGGCATCCATGAACAGGAGATAATCGTAACGACTGCTGGCCGCAAGCCGGTTGCGCACTGCCGACCGGCCTGTATTATTCGGCAGGACCTCGTAACAAACACCCTCCAGGGAGGCAATTTCACGGTTTAGGGAGACATACGCCTCCTCAGATCCATCCTCGATGCACAATATTTCGAACGGCACACCAGTCCACACCGCCTGCCGGTGAAGGGCACGCAGGGAGTCCCGTATGTCCCGGTTGTAAACAGGCAAAAGGATAGAAAGCACGGATATTATTGAAAAGCTCTGAACAAGTTGCTATTGCCCTGATAGTGGTCTGTCTGCCCCATAATCAGGCGAATGAAATCAATCAGCGGAATCAGGCCAAAGAAGCCCCCGACCGTAATAAAATACCAGAAGATTATGATTAAATCTGCCTTTAGATAAACGCGGTGAAGCCCCAGGGTACCGAGGAATAAACACAGCAGCAATGCCATCGCCTGCTCAAATTGATCCGCGACAGCGGAAGCCCGGTCCGGGGTACTGCGCCAGTAGCGTTCTGCCTTCAGTTGGTTTTTTATTTCCATCTTCCTGGTGCGGGCAAATGCACGGGCTTCACTCCGCAGCATACCGCGATGGGCAGCAGTTACAGCCACTTGTTCATTCTGTACCGCATGATTCAGGTGTACGGTGGCTAAATTCGGCGTACTCCATGCCAATCCAAGTAATATGAGTACTAAACCCTTGATTTTTCCCATAATTCCGACAATCTTGATTTTGATTTGAGAATCAACAACATCTGTTTATACTTCCAAAGTGCTGCGCTAATTTCGGTAATTTAATTGTAAGCGGCAAAAGAAAATTTTGAATATTAAGCGCGTCTTCTGACGCAGTGCCACCGTTGGAATACTGCCCCTGCATTGGATAATATGTGCCTTTTCTAAATCCGAAAAGCCGGATGAGCGGGAAAAAACTAAATTTGTGGCACAAAAAGATTATTACCCTTAGAGACTCTAAAATGTACCAGACCCAGGATGCCCAACCGGAGGTAAATATCGGTGCGGCAGCATTCAAAAATAAAATAGCATAAATGTCGGAAAACACTCCCACAGGCCTTTTTGATGTGCTGCAACACTTACGCAGAACCGTTGTCCTCAATTTTCCCGAATCCCTTTGGATAAAAGCAGAAATCGCCCAAATACGGGAATCGCGGGGGCATATTTACCTGGAAATCATCGAAAAAGACAGTGGTACCGAAGAGTGGATCGCCCAGGCTGGGGCCGTCCTTTGGCAAAACCAGCGCGTCGCCCTGACCCGAAAGCTGGGCACACAATTGCGGGCTGTCCTTCAGGAAGGAATGGAAATTTTGTGCAAGGCCCGGGTAGATTTCCACGAGCGTTATGGCCTGAAACTCGTCATCGAAGACGTTGACCCTGCTTATACCGCCGGTCAACTTGCCCTGGAGCGGCAAAAACGACTGGAAGCCTTACAGCGCGAAGGGCTCATTGGCAAAAACCGGTCTCTCCCCCTCCCGCCAGTCCTGCAGCGGGTGGCCATTCTTTCCTCTCCTCAGGCTGCAGGACTACAGGATTTCGAGCAGCAGCTCCTGCAAAACACCCTTGGCTACCGCTTTTTTACCCGCCTGTTCCCCGCCGCAATGCAAGGAAACCTACTTGAAAATGAATCCATCGCACAATTGACCCGAATCCGAGCCCAATCACAACAATTTGATTGTGTGGTCATTATACGCGGAGGAGGTTCCAAACTCGACCTTGCCGGCTTCGATAGCCTGGAATTGTGTAGGGCGATTGCACACTTTCCCCTACCGGTGTTTACCGGAATTGGACATGATATTGATCAAACGCTAACCGATTTGGTAGCACATCAGGCACTAAAAACCCCAACTGCCGTAGCGGAGTTTCTTCTGCAAAACAACCTTGCTTTTGAAACCAGTGTCCACGAAGCCTGGCAGTGGATCAGGCAGGCTGCCGGGCAGCAATTGACGCGGCAACAGTTGATGCTTGAACACTTTCAGCGGCAAGTGTTGCATTTGCCCTTAAGCCTGACCAGTGCTGCAAGCGGTAAACTCGACCTCGCTACCCAGAAAATACCACTTTTGGTGCAGGCAAAAATAGAAAAGTCCAAAATGACGCTGGATGCAGCTGAACAACTCTTCCAGCTCCTCAGTATAGAAAATACGCTGCAAAGAGGATTTACCCTCACACAGATCAATGGTAAAGCACTCGTGGAACCTTCCCAGGCTAAACGCGGTGATGTCATACTTACCACTACTGCAAACGGGCAATTGAAGAGTGAGGTGTACTAGAATAAACGCGGTATTCGTTGATTTTACTCCGCAAAATCAACGAATACCGCGTTCATCCAGCTTGCGCTGCAAAATATTATTCTCTGGTCAATTGTTCAGGGTGCCTGGTCCGCCTTCGGCAGCAAAATTAATTTTTCAGAGTGCTGTTTTCATTGCTTTTGCTTTTAAAAACAAATTAAAACAGCACTCTGAAAAATATTCTCGGCGGCGCAAGCCGCTAAATAAAAGGCCGGATATTCCCTGATCTATTCAGACCAACATGCAACAGAGATCCTACGGAAATTTTCTCTTCTATCTGACCCTGAGTTTCCCTGCGGCAGGATTTTTCGTCCTGATCTCCGGTTTGGAGGTTAAAAAAACGCTCCCTGCACGACAGGGCCTAGAAATCTGTGAGAATGCACTGGACGATGACCAGGATGGCTGGATTGACCTGAATGATCCCGACTGTATTTGTGCAGATACCCGGCCTGTTTCCCTGATCCCCAACCCCTCTTTTGAGGAAAAAGTATGTTGTCCGGATGACCGTAGTCAACTGAATTGCGCCAAGACCTGGATTCAGGCCTCGGAGGCTACTACAGATTACGTGCATATTTGCGGATGGAAAGGATGGAATGCCATGCCCCCGCCACTACCCTTTCCCGATGGAGAAGCGGTAATTGGTTTTCGCAACGGACGTTATGCGTCCAGCAGGGCGCCCAATTGGAAGGAATACGCGGGGGCCTGTCTGAATGCTCCTATGAAAGCCGGCACCACCTATCTCATTCGATTTTACATTGGCTTTACCCGGCCGGAACACTCCCCTCCCTTAGATATCGTTTTTTATGGTACAACCGACTGCAAATTTTTGCCTTTTGGTGTCGGGAACCCCGATTTTGGCTGCCCGACCAATGGACAGGGTTGGACCGAACTGGGGAAGGTTTATGCCAGCGGACAGAATGAATGGCAATTGAAAGAAATACAAATTTCGCCCAAAACGGATATCCATGCAATTGCTATCGGGCCGGATTGTCTTCCCGTCACTACTTTTTTTGACACCTATTATTTTTTAGATCATCTGGTCCTTGCCGATGAGAAGGCATTTGGGCTGGTCATCAGTCCCTCCGGCAATCCCTGTAGCGACACCTTCTCCCTGGAAACCCTCAACATTCCCGGCAGACGCTATCAGTGGTTCAAGGAAGGGATTGCCCTTCCGGGCGAAACCATGCCCCGTTTGAAGGTCAAAACCGGTGAAGGCGACTACCAGGTGCGCATCTCCGATGGCAGCGGATGTAAAGTTACCCCGCCATTTCTTTACCGCAAACCATTTGCGCAGACCCGCAAACGCTCCAATTTCTGCCAGGGATCGAACTTTTTGTTCAATGGCGTACCAATTAGCCGCCCGGGGGAATATCTGGATACCCTGCGCAGCAAAAATGGATGTGACAGTATCGTAATGCTGGACCTCGTGGAAATAAGCGACACCAGGGACACCCTTCAAATTAAAGTCTTCCCCGATGAACTTTTCCAGGCCGAGGGAAAAAAATTCAGGGCGCCCGGCAGTCATACCCTTCGTCTGCGTTCGGTGTATGGCTGTGACAGCCTGGTCGTATTGCAGCTATCCCTTTATCAAATATATTTCCCCAGTGCCTTTTCCCCCAATGGCGACGGTATCAACGACCGCTTTAACCTGATGGGGGGAAAAGACCTTGAGCTAATCAGCTCCCTCAGGGTCTATGACCGTTGGGGAGGGGTGATATTTGAAAGACAAAGCCTCCTGCCCGATATGCAGGAAGGATGGGATGGGACGGTGAACGGCCAGCCAGTGCCTGCAGGGCTTTATGCATTCACCGCCGTGGTAAAAATGGATGATTCCCGGGAGCGCCCCATTTCCGGTGCGGTACAGTTAATACGATGACTATCCGGATACCCCAACACAGTAGCTCAATTGGTGCATGAAGTATCTTAAAAGTTGTACCTTTGCAAAATGGAAAAGTTAAATTATCAATCTGCTTATGACGAACTTCAAGCCATCGTCCAGGCCATGCAGGATAATTCCATTAGCATTGACGAGCTACCCGCTGCATTGGAGCGCGCTTCTATGCTGATCCGCTTTTGCCGGGAGCATCTGCGGAATACGGAATCCCAAATCCAAAACCTGCTGGAGGAAAATAGCTGATGAAGGGAGCTGTTGGCAAACACGCCATCTTGCATATTTAGGTCTGGGATCCAATATCGGCGATAAAATGGCGTACTTAAACCAGGCGATAGCATCTATTGATGCGAATCTCGGCACGGTATGTGCCCAATCCTCTGTATTCCTTACTGATCCCTGGGGCTTGTACGACCAGCCGACTTTCCTGAACCAGGTCGTGTTGGTCGAAACGTGGTTAGAACCCGAATTGCTGCTTCAGGGCATACAGGTAATCGAACGGCAGATGGGCAGAGAGCGGATTACGAAATGGGACAGCCGAATTATTGACATTGATATCTTGTTTTATGATCAGATGATCTATCAAAGCGAGACCCTCCAGATTCCCCATCCCTGGCTCGAGCAGCGGAACTTCGTCCTTGCCCCTTTGGCAGAAATTGCACCGGCATTTGTCCACCCGGTTAGTAAAAAAACCATTCAGGAACTCCTGGAATCCTCTACTGACCCACTCAGTGCCATACCTATTGAAATATGAATGCCTTTCCCTATAAATTCATTGCCGTAGAAGGCAATATCGGTGCAGGCAAAACCACCTTGTGCCGGATGCTGGCCGAAGACCACGGCTGCCGCCTTATTCTGGAACAATTTTCCGAAAACCCTTTCCTGCCTTTTTTCTATGAAAACCCCGAACGTTACGCTTTCTCCGTAGAATTGTTTTTCATGACCGAACGGCATAAACAACTACAGGAGGAGCTACAACAGACCAATCTTTTCCACGGTACGGTTGTAGCGGATTATTTTTTCCTAAAAACGTTGCTTTTTGCTAAAAACAACCTCCCTGCGGAGGAATACCGGTTGTTCCAGCGGCTTTTTCAGATACTCAACGCACAATTTCCCAAGCCGGAGCTCCTGGTGTATATCCACCGCCCGGTGGAGTACCTGCTGGAAAATATCCGGAAGCGGGGACGTACTTTTGAAAGTGATATCAGTGGAAGTTATCTTCAGCAAATCCAGCAGGCTTATCTCGATTTTTTCCGTGCCGACCTTACACAACCCACCCTGATTATTGAGATGGAAGGACATGACTTTATCCAGTCACCCCAAATTTATCGTCGCATTGTCGAGTTGCTCAGGCATCAATATGCACCCGGCATAACGATTGAGATCCTTTGATACCCGGCAAGCAGAGAGGGAGTCCCATAATTATCCTGCCGCCTACGGCGCCAAATGAAGACCTCCGGCCTTTTTACACAACCCCATTAAATTTCAGAGCCGCGTTTTCAACGATTTTG
>JBEIGB010000018.1:0-47573 GCA_040382095.1 Lewinellaceae bacterium | reverse complement strand
TCCCCCGTCTCCCGTCAACCGTCAACCGTCCCCCCGCCCCCCGCGCCCCGGCCCCCGCCGCCCGCCCCCCCCCCCCCCGCCCCCCGCCCCCGGACCAGCCGCGCGCGGCACGGGCGCGCCTGCGCGGGGACCCGGCAAACCCCACCGCGCGTGTCACGCGCGACCACCCCCCCCCTGCGGCACTCCTCCAATCGAGGAAGCCGTTGTTCAGCGATCATCGGATTATATCCATTATATTTTTTTCTATTGGATTAGACTTTGGCACGGTTTTCTTATCAAATTAAGAAAAAATGTAATTAGATGAAAAAGGCGCCTAACTGGGTGCAGGGAGAATCAAACAAACTACTACTGCGAGAGGCCCTGCCCAATCTGGCAGGGATGGAAACCCGGGCTTCACTCACACGGTCAAGATTGCTTACGCCAATCAGATGCTTGGCAATTCGATGGAATGCCCAATTATTGTTCACTGTTAATTGTACGACTATGAAAAACTTAATGGAGCAAAGTGGTATGGAAAAAGGACGGGCCCCTGCGGTATTTGCGCGGGGCAGGGGTTATCCAGGAGGTTGGAAGTGGCCTTTCCTACTGCTGTTTTGGTGGATTGGGGTGGTTGGCCCGTTATGGTCGCAGTCGCAGGCCCCCTGTGCAATAACTTGCCTTGCCAACGACCCGAATTTTCCTTTGGTGATTGATCCGGGGGATAGCTGCCGATCCACATTGACATTTTCGATGTTTATGTTCATCACGGGCTGCCCGGGGGATAAAACCCTTGCAGTCAGGGGCGGCGGCGGGCAAATTATTGCCACAGGGATTAATTCCGTATCGGTCAATCTTACCTCGCAGATTGGTCAGCAACTGGAGGTAACGGTGGTGGATGTAGGCACGGGGATTACCTGTGTAGGGTTTGCGCGGATCCTGGATCGGACAGCGCCGGTCATCATGTGCAGGGATACTGTTTTACCTTGCAGTGCTGATACCAGTGTTGCTGTATTGGGCAGGCCACGGGTCGTGGAAAACTGCGATGCTTCGGTTGTATTAACCTATTCGGATCAGGTTCAGAATTTGTCGTGCGGCGACACCTCTGCGATTATCCTGCGCACCTGGCTCGCCCGTGATGCCTCCGGTAACAGGGATACCTGCATTCAAAGGATTGCCCTCCGGCGCGCGGTACTGGCAGATGTAGTTTTTCCGAGGGATACCACGATAAGCTGTACCACACCAGCCAACGACCCCTTCCGGTTAGGATTCCCGTCGTGGTCGGCAAATCAGATCGTCAATGGCGGCGGGCTATGCCGTTTTGTAATCCGTTTCAGAGATGAGACCACCCAGACCTGTGGTTCTGCGGGAAGGGTGATTGACCGGATTTGGACAGTCGAAGATCTTTGTGCCTTACAGACCCGTACGGTCAGGCAGACGATAAGGATAGTGGATAATATCGCTCCGGTAATCCAGTGCCCGCCCACTAAAATTGCCTATACCTTACCTGGCGAGTGTTTTTCAACCGTTAACCTCGACCGTCCGACTGTATCGGACGGATGCGACCCCAGCGCAACTTTTTTAGTTACTACGTCGTATGGACAGGTGGGGCTTGGCCCACACTTTAACGTGCCTGCCGGCACCCATACCATTACCTATACGGGAGTTGATGCATGCCTGAATACAGCGGTTTGTCAGACGACCCTTCGGGTACTTGACGAAGAGCGGCCTATCGCAATTTGCGATGATGAAATCGTTATTGCGCTCAACCAACATGGCAAAGCTTTTTCTGCAGCCAGGACCTTTAACGAGGGTAGTCGCGATAATTGTGTGGGCACGCTGTATTACAAAATTCGTCGTATGACCACGAACGGTTGTGGTGGAGCGAACGGGGATGATTCCTCGCTTCCGGGCTATCAGGAGTGGTTTGACGACCTGGTTCAGTTTTGTTGTGAAGATGTAGGGACAAAAGTCCAGGTGATTGTGAGGGTTTATACGGTTAATCCTGGTCCGGGACCAGTAAACCCTTTAAGGGAAGAACCGGGCGGCGATCTGTTTGGC
This sequence comes from Lewinellaceae bacterium, assembly GCA_040382095.1. GTDB lineage: Bacteria > Bacteroidota > Bacteroidia > Chitinophagales > Saprospiraceae > JADJPL01. The sequence goes on along the minus strand of JBEIGB010000018.1, from coordinate 45,536 downwards.
ACTTTTAACGAGTGTATGTCCCTTGCACAGATCAAAGACCCTTTTCCGCCACAGTTGTATTGCCCGGCGACGGATACTGCAGAGTGTGTTGAAGACCTTTCCAACCTTGCCCGTTACGGGAGCCCGGTGCTCTTATCTGGTTGTGGTTCGAGGCTGGATTCCTCCGTCGTAACAACCCTGGACAACTGTGGGCGGGGGATGGTGCGCCGGACGTTTACTGCCACGAACCCGCAGAATTTGACCACTACCTGTACCCAGGTCATTATGGTGGAAAATAACCAGCGGCTCACGACCCAGGATATCACGTGGCCCCGGAATACAACTTTGAGTACTTGTGGAGTATCTATAGAGCCGGGGAATTTACCCACAGGGTCCCAGCGTCCGCAAATTTCGCGTCAGCCTCCGTGTGGGTTGATCGGGATTTCTTACGAGGACAAGACTTATAACCTGGTTGCGAGCGCTTGTTATACGGTCCACCGTACCTGGACGCTGATTGACTGGTGTCTTTTTGACCCCTCAAAGTCCACGACGTTAGGTAAATTTTCTTATACCCAGATCATTGAAATTGCCGACAGGCAGCCACCAAATTTTGTTTGTCCCGGCGACATTACGGTACCTGCAACGAATGGTTGTGCTTCAGGGCAGGTAACTTTACCGGCATTGGTAGCTGCGGATAATTGCAGCCCGCAGATTACAATCAGCCATGATTCGCCATTTGCCGCTTCTCCGGGAGCCAATGTAAGCGGTACCTATCCGTTGGGTTCGACGGTGGTGACCTATAGGATAGCTGATGGTTGTGGGAATCTTGCCGTATGTAAAATACGAATCAACGTGGTGGACCAAAAACCACCTGCGATCCTTTGTATCGAGGGATTGTCCACCTCGGTCGCACAGATGCCCGGGGGGATTATGGCTATGGTAGATGCGAAAACTTTTGATAAAAATACTTCTGATAACTGCACCGCCAATGCAAATATCCGGTTTTCTATACGCAGGCCTGCACCCAACCAGACGATCCCGCCAACTGCAAGGCAAATAACGTTCGATTGCTCGGATCTTGGCTTGCAGCCCGTAGAAGTGTGGGCAACGGATGAGTCCGGCAACAGTACATTTTGCCTGACGAGCATACGGATCACGGATTTTAGCAATGTTTGTCCACCGGATATTGGATTGGGTAATGTTGCAGGCGCGATCAGTACAGAGAAGGGCGATAAAGTTGAAAAGGTATCCATGGTCGTGAGAGCGGATAAACCTATGCAGGTGCTTACCGACGTCCAGGGAGTTTTCAAGTTAGCCAATATTCCGTTCGGCCAGGATTACACGATTGTCCCTCAGCGCAATGATGATCTGCTGAACGGTATCAGTACGCTGGATCTTGTACAGATCAGCCGTCATATCCTGGGGCTACAGCCGTTTACTTCCCCTTATCAGTGGGTAGCAGCTGATATTGATAAATCGGGTACGGTTTCGACCAGTGATATTATCCGCCTGCGCAGGCTGATTCTGAATTTAGAAACATCGCTGCCCAATGGCAATACTTCCTGGCGCTTTGTTGATGCGAATTATAAGTTCCCGACTACGGGTAATCCCCTAACGAAATCTTTTCCCGAGACCGTCAATTTCAATAACTTCAGGGAAAAGGATGCTAAGGTAAATTTTGTTGCGGTTAAAGTGGGAGATGTAAATGGATCGGCAATCCCCAATAGCCTGATGCAAAGCGAAAGTCGTACTACGGGAGGGGAGATGGTCATCCGGGTCAGAGACAAAGTATTCCGGGCAGGTGAAACGTTTACGGTGGACCTGGTGTCCTCCGATATCGGTAAAGTATCGGGCTATCAGTTTACCCTGGATTTTGATGAGCGCCTGCTGGAATTGGCCGGTATGGATTTCGGCAACCTTCCGGACGTAGGACTGGAGAATTTTGGGTTTGGGGCGATCGCAGAGGGGCGTATTTTGACGAGCTGGAACAAGGGGGCGTCCACTGTTCCTTCAGGGGATGTGGTGATGTTCAAATTGACTTTTAAGGCAAAGCGCAATTCCGACCTGTTCAATGCACTGGCGATTACCGATACACCGACCCGGGCAGAGGCGTTCAATCCGAAATCCGAGCTGATGCAGGTGTTGCTCAAAATCATAGACGCCCAAGGCGCTGTACGCGAGGAAGGGGGGTTCGAGCTACTCCAAAACTTCCCCAACCCCTTTAGCGAAAAGACTTACATCGGGTTTAACCTTCCCAAAGCGGCTCCTGCAGCGCTGCGGATTTTCGATATGTCGGGAAGGTTAGTATATACCCATCAGGGTAATTTTGGAAAAGGATACAATGAGATACAGATTGACAAGACACAATTCGGCCTGAACCATGGGATTTTTTATTACCAATTGTCATCAGAAAGTTTTAACGCAACGCGAAAGATGATCATGAATACTGAGCGATAAAGTATTGAAGAGACAGCTTTTCATAGTTATTAATTTGTACAGAAAGGAGGCGGGGCCATTTAGGCCCTGCTTTTTTATTTGTCGCAGTCTCAGGAAAAGTGTGATCTGATATTCGCTAAAAACAGACTTGTTGGGTCCGTACAGCGGAGGAATTGCTTTTTTAGCCCGCGATTATTTCGACGTAGCGCGTCCAATACCTATATTTGATCAGAATTGTTGAATGGGTCTGAATGGTGGGAAAACAGCCTTTTTGTCCTGTGCCTGTTCCGGCTCAAAGCCCCGGTTATCTATTCAATAGCATATCGCCATGGCAAGCAGACATGAATTAGGGAAACGAGGGGAGCAGATTACCGTAGATTGGATGTGTGCGCACGGGTATGAAATCCTGGAGCGCAACTGGAGGTATCATCGGGCGGAAGTGGATATTATTGCCCGTTTTGGGGGGGTATTGGTATTCGTTGAAGTTAAAACCCGGCGTTCGGAACGGTTTGGTGCTCCTTTTGCCTTTGTCGGGCATAAAAAACAGCGATTTTTAGCCAGTGCGGCCTCGGCTTATGCGAGTAATCCGGACTTTTCAGGTGAAATCCGCTTTGATGTATCGAGCGTTCTTTTTTCCGGCAAGGATTTCCACGTCGAATATCTTGAAGATGCATTTTTCCCCGCCTGAGAGGGGGCTTAGGGCAGGGCATTTTTTTTATTCAGGCCAAAGAGCAGCACGTCGATGGGCTCCCCGCTTTTTTTGAGGTATTCCCCCCGCAGGTCGCCTTCGCGGATAAATCCGAAACGGCGTGCAAGGCGATGGACGGCAGTATTATCGGTACTGGCTACCAGGGTAATTTTTTCCAGGCCGAGCTGCTGGAAGCCAAAAGGCAGCAAAACACCGAACACTTCGCTCATCAGCCCCGTACATTGATATTGTTTGTCTATGAATCCATTCAACCGGGCTTTTGGCAATTCCCATTGAACGGGGTCGAAAGCGGCATAACCGATCATTTGTGCGCGCTCTTTGTCCCAAACCACAAAATGGAAGGCCTCCTGGAGCAACCATGCCGCAAGCTTTCGGCGGACGAATATTTCCGCTGTTGTTACATGGTCAAAATCTGGGAAAAGTGAAGGGTGCATATCCTCCAACAACCCGGTATTTGCCCGGGCAAGTTCAAATAATGCAGCCCCTTCTTGTTCCCGCAACCGCCGTACGACAGTCCTTCGCGTAATGATTACGGTCTCAAGGTCAAAAAGTGCAGTCTTCATAGCTAATGAAATGATGTTTAATTTGTGGCCGGACAGATCGCCGCTGCGTTGATCCGGTCTGATCGGTATAAAAAGCCTCGCGGCTGTTCTTTGACGGTGCAAGCCGGCAGGTGATTTAAGGGACAGGCGCTCCAAAAAAATTCTGCCGGGAGCACAAGGTTTTCTTTTTATTTATACGAGTCCGGAATCATCGCGGGCAAAAAATAGTGCTTTTCCCCACGATGCCGACCTTTAACAAGGAGTCAGGCAGCGGTACACCTTGAATACGTCCCCGATTTCTTTGCCGAATGGTCAAAGAACTTCAAGGTGGTTTTCTCTTGAAAAAAGGTGTACCTTTTAAACGAACGACCACAAATTAAGTACAAAAAATTTTATTAAAAAAAGAATATTTAATCTTTTTTGTTTTATATTTGACCTTGTATTAAAAAGCCCATTTCCACAAGCCCCCGTCCAATAGAATTGTCATGAATTGGCGGGAATTTCCATTGTTCAAAATTTTTCCGGCTTTTTTCCTGGGTATCCTGTTTGCTGCGCGGATTGTTCCGGCGGTCTATCCATCAAGATTTTTCCAGGTTTTAGCCGGGATCGCAATTTGCGGTATGCTGATCGGCATGACGCGGCCCTTTGCCCGTCGCAATGCCTGGCTATTTGTTTTCTGGTTTCAGGCGGCATTTTTTTTACTTGGGGCATGGCGGTATTCGTCTGTCAGCGATGAGCGGGTTTCGGGTGGCCTCAACCGGATGGTGGGAAAGGCGACACAGGTACTCGCTGTGGCGGAAGAAGTTCGGCAGGGGGGGAGCATATATAAAATTACGGCCAGGTTAAGTACGGTTATAGATACTAAAGGGTATGCTGTACCGGAGCACGGGAAGGTGATGTTGTTTTTAGAGAAATGTCCGGGTTTTGTGCCTGTTGCGGGGAACTTGCTGAGCGTTCGGGGGAGGCTTGCCATAATCGGGGATAATCCCAACCCCGGGGCATTCAACTATGCTGCTTATCTGCGAGGGAAGCGGATTTACCAAAGTATTTATGCGAAGTCGGGAGATTGGGCAGTTTTTCGGCAGGAGGGGTCGGGATTACCGGGTCGCTGGCTGATGCGCTGCCGGCGGTATTGCCTTGATCGCCTGGGCACTGCGTTGCCCGGGGAGATAGAATATGCGATTGGGGCGGCATTATTACTGGGTAACCGGGAAAAAATGGACAATGAGGTTCGGGATATATTCAGTCATACGGGAGCAATGCACATTTTAGCGGTTTCCGGGTTACACGTGGGTATGATTGCCTGGTGCCTGGGCAAGCTGCTTCAGTGGGTGCCGACGAGGGGCAGATGGTCAAAAGGGGTCGTTCAGGTTACTGGGATATGGGCATACGCACTTTTATGCGGTTTGGGGGCATCAGTTGTCCGGGCCGCAGTGATGTTCAGTTGGTTCACCCTGGGTAAGGCACTTGGCCGGCCGGTAAATATCTGGAATACCCTTGGCGGATCTGCATTTATCCTGCTGCTGACAGAACCCTTATGGATATTTGATATTGGGTTCCAATTATCGTTTATGGCCGTTGCCGGGATCGTACTATTTGAGCCAGCCATATACAGGGCCTTATACTTTCGTAGCCGGCCGATGGACTATCTGTGGAAGTTGACGGCGGTTGGCCTTGCAGCGCAGCTTGCTACTGCACCGATGGGGATCTATTACTTCCATCAGTTTCCCTTGCTTTTTTGGCTGTCTGGTTGGGTCGCTGTGCCATTAGGGGCGTTATGTCAGGCTCTTGGTGCATTGTATATTATACTGGCGCAGGTTCCCTGGCTGGGTCCTGGAACGGGCGATTTGCTCAATCTTGGTATAAAGGCGATGTACTGGGGCATATACTGGATAGATCAGGTTCCGGGCGCTTGTATCAAGGGTTTGTGGCTAAGTGAATGGGGAGTATGGTGTGCGTGCTTTTGCCTGTTGATGGCCGCCGGGGCAATTTTTTTAGCAGAGAAGCGGGCGGTATGGATAGGAGCAGTTTTGATATTTTTTGCCGGCATTCTGGAATTGCGAAGTGACCTAAGGTCTTTGCGACGGGCGGAGGTCATTTGCTTTGGGATTAGGAAGGCTTCTGCGCTTGAGTTCTTTCAGGGAAGAGCGGTCACGGGATTTTATTCCGGCGACAGGGGGCGTATCGCATCTCAGACAGAGGGGGTTCACCTCCAGGGCCGGGTGCGGTTGGAGGCACAGTTTTCGGCAACGGATACCCGCTGTCATAATAAATCTGGTGTATTGCAAAGGGGGCCGATAGCAGTTTTTGGAGCCACTCGTTTTTTTATCTGGGATGGCGGCGATAAAAAGCAGAGGTTACCTCCACCTGGTGCGGATTATTGGATATTGCGCAATAGTCCATTTCTACCGGCGGGCTTGCCGGAGGATCGCTTTCCGCTCAGAGCAGTTGTTGTTGACGGCAGTAATTCGGCGCGGAGTGTACGCTTTTACCAGCATTATTTCAGTGCGAAAAGTGTGGAGGTGCATTATACCCAGACAGATGGCGCATGGCGCTTAAAACTAAAACCACGAAATCATGAAACGCAATTGGACAAGCTTTGGTTATTTTTCCCCTGGTGAGCGCAGGGGACTACTGATGATTATGATGATGTCAGCGGGTTTATTTTCTTTTCCGGCTGCATGGCTACCTCCCTCCGGTAATGGCAAGATAGCAGAAGAAGACAGGAAATGGCTGGAATCCGGATATCGCAGGTGGCAATCGGAAATTAGCGAGAAGAAGCTGCTCAATCCTGCTAAGAAGGAAAAAATTACCGTTTTTCGCCATTTTGACCCTAACCGGGTAAGCAAGGAGGAATTGGTAGGGATAGGTATTCCGGGCCGGGTTGCACAGGGCTGGGCGAGATACCTTCAAAAAGGCGGGAGGTTCAGGTCTAAGGACGATGTGCGGAAAATATACGGGATGCAGGAGTCCTGGTTTTTACAGCTCAGGCCCTGGATGCGGTTGCTTCCGCTAAGAGATACTTTTCCCGTATCCCCTGCAAAGCCATTTCGGCAAAAGCCCACGTGTATTTCCTTGGAGATCAATCTTGCAGACTCTGCCACCTGGGAACAATTGCCAGGTATAGGCCCTGTGCTTGCCGGGCGCATCGTCCGTTTCCGTAACCGGCTCGGTGGTTTTTATGCGCTTCATCAGGTAGGGGAGACTTACGGGCTGGCTGACTCGGTTTTTCAGCGTATTTTACCTTGTCTGAAGCTCTCTACGGGGTATCAGTATCTGGATATCAACAAAGCGGATGAAAATGAACTACGCGCCCACCCTTATTTAGGATATAAGCTTGCCAGGATGATCATGGCTTACCGCCAACAGCACGGGGTATTTTCCAAACCGGAGGAGCTTTTCAGGCTTCCATTGATGGATACGCTTACTATGGAACGTCTAAAACCTTATCTTCGCGAATAAAGTATTATATGAACTGGCGTGTGGTCCTTTTCTTTTGTGTTACAATGCTCGGCTGGAGTTGCAGGAGGAGCGGGGATAGCGAAAAAAAACCTTCACACTGGCCTGGTGGGGAATTCAGTGCATACTGGCGGCAGGGCAAGGCAGAACTATCCAGATTTGAACTGACCCAAAACCGCTACCGGGGTAATCATCCCGGGGAGGCGATACAAATTTTTGTGGCAGAAGATTTTTTAACAGACCGGCAGGTAAAAAATGAACGATACAAAGGCCGGCATTCGGCCCCTGTCCTTAAATTGAATGCGATCCATCGGTTTACCACGGGGATTTACGACTATTCGGTGATGAGTTCGGTGTTCTCGCCGATTCGGGCCGATGGGGTGTCATTGCCTTTTAAGCTGACCAACAGCGCTCAGGATTGGTGTGGCCAGACCTTTATGCAGGTAAACCGCCAGAACCAACGCCTCAAGATTATTTGGAATGCATATTTTGAACTCGAAGGAGATGCCGGGATCTCTTTACCCGTTGTTCCAATGGAAGACGGGATCTGGGGCCAGATCAGAATGAACCCCGGCGCATTACCCAGAGGTAGGTTCCAAATATTGCCTGCCCTCGCGTATTTTCGCCTGATGCACATCCCAGTCAAAGTGTACGAGGCAGAAGGCAAAATTTACGCATATAAAGGGGGGCGTTTTCCCGGTACCCGACTGGAAGTATATCGGCTATATTATCCTGAATTGCAGCGCACCCTGGAAATTATGTATGAAGAAATGCCTCCCTACCGGATTGCCGGTTGGGAGGAAACGCATCCATCGCTTGGGGATAAAAAAATGCGGAGTACGGTTGCGATAAGGACACATTCGCTCTTGAACCCATATTGGCAATTTAATAGCCTTGCGGATATGCCCTGGAGGGATTCTTTGGGTGTACGTGGTTTTCCTGGGCTAAAAATGCAAAAATAGGATATGCACTGCGAACGACCGGGAAGGTTAGCATTTGGGAGGCGGCACTGCTGAAAATCGTTTTACCTATTTTTGCTGATGGAAATGCTGATCTGTAGCAAAAAAGATATATTTTCACTCGACTTGTTGCTGCGGATCAGCTCGGTGGGAAAAATGCACTGTTTTTTTGTCCACACAGGAGCTTTTTAAGGGAAAATGACCCTGATGTATGATCGGAAGAAGGTATGGTGTGGGTACAAAAAACTATTTTGACCTGCGATAACCATGTCGTAGCAAGTCAACTTTATATACTGGCCCAGGAGCGCAACAAACCGATGGAGTGGCATGACAAATTTTGATAATTTTTTCAAATCGGCGTTTACCGTTGATAATGTGATTTTTGGATTCGACGAAGGGGATTTGAAGGTATTGCTGATCAAAAGAGCGGAAGAACCCTTTTTTGGCTACTGGGCCTTGCCCGGGTACTTTGTTTATCCGGACGAAGACCTCGATACGGCAGCAAACCGCGTCTTGTACGAGCTGACTGGCCTTCGGGATGTTTATCTCGAGCAGGTGCATACTTTCGGAGCGGTCAACCGGCATTCTTTCGGGCGGGTGATCACCATTGCATATTTTTCCTTAATCAAGATCAGCAATTTTTCGATCCAGCCGGCTTCGATTGCCTCCAAGGCGCAGTGGCATTCTATTTCCCAACTTCCGGAACTCGCTTTTGACCACAGGACCATTCTACAGTCTTGTTTCGACAGATTGAAATGGCTTGCACACTCCAGGCCAGTGGGTTTCGAGCTGCTTCCGCCAAAATTTACCCTCACCGAGCTGCAGCATCTGTACGAGGCAATCATGGAAACGGAACTGGACAAGCGGAATTTCCGCAAAAAAATACTGTCCATGAAGCTTCTGATAGATCTTGAAGAGACGCAGGAGGGGGTTGCGCACCGTCCTGCACGGTTGTTTATGTTTGACCGGAACCGGTATGATGAACTTTTGGAGGAGGGCTTCAGCTTTGAATTAAAAGAGACCCGCAAAAAGGATTACATCCGGGCACGCAGCGGTTCTCCTTCGCACCAGGCCTAATAATGGCGCCCCTTTCCATCGCGTACCACGATCTGCAGCGCTGAAGGATAAAGGTCCCGGTACTTTTTGATGATTGCAGCAATTGCCCCATTATCAGCGGCTGACCTTCGCAAAAAAGGATAGGTAGAGGCATCTTCTGGCTGCCCTTCAATGGATAGCCCTTTATCATCAATAGCGTAGTAGCCGTAATACCCTTTGGGTAGATCAATAGGCTGGCTCAAGGCAAAAATCTCTTGGACCAGTTGCAAAGCCTGATCACTTAGGTTAGGAGAAAAATTGATATACCCCCATATAGACTCGGCCGGCACCCTTAGCAGGTCTTTTTGTTCGATCGACAGGCCATGTTCCGTGTCTAGACGAAGCCGGTACCGGTCCGGCAGAACACTTAGGGTACCTTTATTGATAATCGCACCGCGAAGATCAACCGAAATCGGATAATTTCCGGTCTCGAGCTTTCCCGCAGTAGTTTCGGCAAGGATTTTCCCGGGTTTATAATCGCAGGCAAACGGCGCGGCGATGCGGAGCAGGGAAAGGAGCAGTGCATTCCCCTGATTTCTCCATATATACTGGATGGAGTAGTTGCTGCAGTCGTATTCTTTGATTGTAGAAACCCGCAGGATGAACGACCTGCCGTTGGTGTCGAGGGTTTCCTGCATCTGAAGGCTGAATTCTTTAGCAATCTCTGCCACTACAATGGGGGCTTCCCCTTTATCAATGACACAACCTGTAAATAAAAAAATCGTAAGAATCAATATCGTGTATAGGTGCTGTCGCATCGGGTATCTCTGGCTTAAATGATTACCGTATCTATTAATTTAGTATCAGAGGCTGTTGCCCGTCCGGGTAGGAAGGCAGGTCCTCTCTATGATACATTTATATAACGACAGAAAATCATTTGATGCTGCCTGACATCGAAAGTACCCGGTAAAGACTCCGCAACCCGCTCTGCTTTCGACACAGCCGTCTGACTGTATAAACTTTTGACACCGAAAACAAAGGACGGTAAAGTTGGTGTAATTTCACTACCTTTGCAGCGCTAAGCGGGGCCTTCCACCATTTTCACCCTTGAAAGGCCTCTGAACAAAGAATATTGAAACAACAATGAAGCATATTCGCAATTTTTGTGTGATCGCCCATATTGATCATGGAAAAAGCACCCTCTCTGATCGCCTCCTTGAGATGACAAGTACCCTGGACAGCCGTCAGATGATGGAACAAACCCTGGACAACATGGACCTGGAGCGGGAGCGGGGCATTACAATAAAAAGCCACGCAGTACAGATGTACTATGCCCATACCGATGGTCAGTTATACACGTTCAATTTGATTGATACCCCAGGCCACGTAGATTTTTCCTATGAGGTTTCCCGTTCAATTGCAGCCTGCGAAGGTGCTTTGCTGCTGGTAGATGCAACCCAGGGCATCCAGGCTCAAACGATATCCAACCTCTACCTCGCCATCGAGCATAACCTGGAAATCATCCCTGTTCTCAATAAAATTGATATGGAGAGTGCGATGATTGACGAGGTGTCCGAGCAAATCATTGACCTGATCGGCTGTAAAAAGGAGGATATTATCCTGGCGAGCGGTCGTACCGGACAAGGGGTCGCCGATATCATGAGGGCTGCGGTCGAGCGCATCCCTCCTCCAAAAGGGGACCCTGAGGCCCCGCTGGAAGCCCTCATTTTCGACTCCGTATTCAATTCTTTCCGTGGTGTGGTCGTTTATTTCCGGATATTGAACGGCACTTTGAGGAAAGGCGACAAAGTGCGTTTTTTTAATACGGAAAAAGAGTATTTCGCCGATGAAATAGGAATCCTTCAAATCAACCAGGTGCCTAAGCCAGAGCTTAAGGCGGGGGATGTAGGCTATATTATTACCGGTATCAAAAATTCCAAGGAAATCAAAGTCGGCGATACCATCACGCTTGCCGAGAATCCATGCGAAAAGGCAATCCAGGGCTTCGAGGATGTAAAACCCATGGTATTTGCGGGTATCTTCCCGATTGAAAACGATGATTTTGAAGACCTTCGCGATAGCCTCGAAAAGTTGCAGTTGAACGATGCCTCCCTGGTTTTCGAGCCGGAAACTTCTGTAGCCCTGGGCTTTGGGTTCCGCTGCGGTTTTCTTGGAATGCTGCACCTCGAAATTATTCAGGAGCGCCTGTCGCGGGAATTCAATATGGAGGTCATCACGACGGTGCCCAACGTATCTTATTATGCTTACACGACCAAAGGTGAAAAACTGATTATCCGTACGCCCTCCGATCTTCCCGATACCTCCAGCCTCTCTGCCGTAGAGGAGCCTTATATCCGCGCCCAGGTGATTACGAAGCCTGAATATATCGGTACGATAATGACCCTGTCTATGGAAAAAAGGGGGGTGTTGGTCCGGCAGCACTATTTGACAACCGACCGGGTCGAACTGACCTTTGAAATGCCACTCGCCGAAATCGTATTTGATTTTTATGACCGGCTGAAATCGATCTCCAGGGGATATGCTTCTTTTGATTATTACCCAATCGAGTACCGGGAATCCGATCTCGTGAAAATGGATATTAAGCTCAACGGGGATAATGTAGATGCGCTGTCCGCGCTGGTACATCGCGAAAAAGCGGAATCTTTTGGCCGGAAGATCTGTAAGCGCCTGAGGGATCTGCTTCCCCGACAACAGTTCATGATCGCCATCCAGGCCGCAATTGGTGCAAAAATCATCGCACGGGAAACGATTTCAGCGCTTAGGAAAGACGTTACGGCAAAGTGTTATGGTGGGGATATCTCCAGAAAGCGCAAGCTGCTGGAGAAACAGAAAGAAGGGAAGAAAAAGATGCGGCAAATCGGCAATGTCGAAGTTCCTCAAAAAGCATTTCTGGAAGTCCTGAAGCTCAATAACTAGCCAGGCAGGGGGTGCGTAGAGAAAGCCTCCAACGAAAAAAAATAGCCTCTTGCCGGGATGGCAAAAGGCTATTTTAGTGTGTCCGCTGATGGAAATTTACCTCCAGCGAAGCGAAACACAGCACCAGGTCGTTGAATTTGACCTTGATTGATCCATGTTTCATAGAAAACCTCTCAAAGCTCCCGGAGTGCCGTTCAGGCAACTCCTTACAGTAATTTCCGCGATCTGAGCAACCAGCCCTGAAGACCCTTACCAGAAACCTAAGTCAGGCCGGCAAGTCAAATGAAGCACCTTCGGGGAGAGTTCATGAACCCTCCGTTGGGCATCCTTTTGACCTGACGGGCATATAGACCCCGGATGGGCGGCTCCGGCATTGCTTAAACCCGGTGATTGCGTGGCGTCATATAGTCGAGGCTTGCGATAATGCCCCCGCCTACAACAAAAGCTCCTAAGACAATGTACAAAATAAGCATGAGACGACCGATTTGAATAATGAACAAGTTTGCTTTCTTCCAAAAATGCAAATGGTGTCCATGGGCGTACCGGCCAATTCAGGTCGCGCAGATGTTTATACACCTGTACGAAGCAAAAGTGATGGGATGTGTTACTATTTGGATATGTTCCTATTTCCTGATTGGAATTGGTAGTTGCGAAGATAGGAAAAACTTAAATAAGTAGAATATGATTATGTTCGTTTTTTTGAAAAAAAATGTCGTAATGGTCGGAAAGCGGCATATATGGGTTTTTAAACGGTATTTGGGTCGTTTTTGCGTGGGATGTAGTGCAGCAGGGCAAGGCTGGGGGAGATTGCCGGGGGGTAAAGCAGCTATTTATCTGGGGTATTTGACCGATCCGGACCCTGTTGATCGGGTAAAGGGAGGATACCCAGTTTGAGTGCGTAGTGATGAATGCCTTTTTTCACCCTGCGGACTTCGTCCCTGAGCTCCGGATAAGTATTGAGGAACTGTGCGATAGCTTTGTCTTCGTCCGGATCTGTTAATCCCAGGATGTATTGATGCAATAACCCGGAGGATAAAAATTTTTCCTTGTCCATTTTGGGTGTTCGGGCTGGGTGGTTTTTGAATTTTCTGAACTAAAACTTATTCATAACCAAATTGTTGCAGAATTGTTTTTCGGTTTCACATAAATTCCGGGGAGGTGGTTTCCGGACGGCGGAGTTCCACCAGGGCCACTTCGGGGAGGATACCGACCCGTCCAGGGTAGCCGAGGAAGCCGAGGCCACGGTTGACGTAGAGGAACTGCCGGTCTTTTTCATAGAGCCCTGCCCATTGTTTATAGAGGTATTTGATCGGGCTCCACTTGAAGAAGCCGGGGATTTCCACTCCAAACTGCATGCCATGGGTATGGCCGGAAAAGGTAACTGCAATATCTTTGAATGCTTTATTAACTTCGAGGTCCCAATGGGAAGGGTCGTGTGAAAGCAGTAGCTTCAAGTCTGCACCTTCGGTACCTTGCGATGCACCGGAGAGGTCGCCGCGTTTGGGAAAGCGGAGGTGGGCGGAGTGGTTTTCCACGCCGATCACAGCGATTTTAGATCCATTAACTTCGACCATCCGATTTTCGTTGAGCAGGAGTTCCCAGCCAAGACCCCGGTGGATGTCTTTGAGTTGTTGGAAATTGTCATTTTTTGCAGATTCGGATTCCCAGTCGGAGTAGTCGCCATAATCGTGGTTGCCGAGGATAGAAAAAACACCATGTTTTGCCTTGATTTTGTCAAATACGTCCATGAACGGCAACATCTCATCGGAGCGGTTGTTGACGAGGTCACCGGTAAAAAAAACAAGGTCCGGTTGTTGCGCGTTGATAAGTTCAATTGCTGCCTTCACAGGTTCTTTGAAGGTGAAACTTCCGGAATGAATGTCGGAAATTTGGATGATGCGGAGGCCTTCAAGTGCTTTGGGTAACCCTTCGAGTGCTATAGTTGTACGGAAGAGGCGGTAGCGGTAGGGGTTTCGCAGCATTCCGTAAGTCATTGAAAAGAAGGGGATACTGCCGATCAATAACCCGAATTGAGTAAGGAATTTTGATCGCTGCGGATTGAAGGAGGTGGTAATTTGAAAAATACCGCCGATCCAATGGAGCAGTCGCCGAAAGTCGTCAATGGCCAGGAAAGGCAGGACGAGCATTTTAGACAGATAAGCGATAAAGATGAACGTCCTGAAATAAGTAACGACGTGCCGGTCGAGTGGTATGCTGTCCCCCCATCTGCTCATGGCAAAGGAGACGAGTGCGATGGCGGGTATGCCCCAGAAGAAGATATTGGAAGCGAGCTGAAGCGATGGTTTCCAGCCCTGGGTGAAGAGCTTCCATGCCTGATAACAATACAGGTCAATGAAGAGCATCAATGCCAGAAAAATGAATATGCGCATGGTGTTAAATTCAAACGTTTTTAACAGGAATAATTATCTTGTAAAAATTCCGCCGTTCAGAGGTGTTTTAATCATTTGTCCGTGAAATAAAGAAAGGTACGGACTTCTCGCACGATTGTTATTCAGGACGTTTAAAGGAACAAGATTTATTGAATCATGTTCAATAGCGTTGTTGCTCCGGGACCAATGCGAGCAAAAACAGGCTTTTTCAGCCTGCGTTGATCCGGTCGTATCGAGTCTGGGCGATTTATTGGAATCGGGGCGGTCAGCTATTGCGGTTCAAGCCGGTATTCGGGCAGGGAAAAAACGACCAGTCAAATTTAGGGTTTTGTCGGATCAGGAAAATCCGGACATTTGTGGTCAAAAAGCTGGATGGAGATGAAGTATTTAGAGTTACCAGGTTTAAGATATGCAATGGGTGGGCAGTTTTTCCTGATTGCCGGCCCTTGTGTGGTCGAAGGGGAGGCCATCTCACTGCAAATTGCGGAAAAAGTCGTACAATATTGTGAGCGATGGAAGGTTCCCTACATTTTTAAAGCTTCTTACCGTAAAGCCAACCGCTCGCGCCTTGATTCTTTTACAGGTATCGGCGATGAAGAAGGACTTCGTATCCTTGCGAAGGTACGCGCGGAATTTGGTATTCCTGTAACTACGGATATTCACACAGATGCCGAGGCTGCACTCGCTGCAGGGTATGGTGTGGATATCTTGCAGATCCCTGCATTTTTATGCCGTCAGACCAGCCTGCTCGTTGCGGCCGCGGATACGGGTAAATTCGTTAATATCAAAAAGGGGCAATTCATGAGCCCGGAGGCTATGCACCACGCAGTGGAAAAAGTACGGCAGGCGGGCAACGACAAGATTGCGCTCACCGAGCGTGGGACGACCTTTGGTTATCAGGACCTGGTGATTGATTTCAGGGGCATCCCGACGATGCAGGCGTTTGGGGTACCGGTAATCCTGGACTGTACCCATTCCCTGCAGCAGCCCAATCAGTCCTCGGGGGTGACGGGCGGGCGGCCATCATTAATCGGAACAGTGGCGCGTGCGGGCATCGCAGCAGGGGTGGATGGATTGTTTATAGAAACCCACCCCAATCCTTCCGAGGCCAGGTCTGATGGGGCCAATATGCTGCCACTTGACCAGCTACCCCGTTTACTGGAACGCCTGGTGCGAATCCGGGAGAGTATTTTAGGAGATATTTGAGGAGTTGGATAAAGACGAGGTTTAATAGAGGCAATGAAAACGGAACTGGATATTGCTTTGCTGCCTGCTGAAGCAGTGGACGATGCAGCGGTATTGCGCGAAGTCTGCAGTGTACTTGGCATACAGGACTCCCAGGTAGGGGCGTTGCGCTTATTGCGGCGCTCGGTGGATGCTCGCGGACGACAGCCTAAAATACGTTTGAGGGTAGAGATTTTCACGGATGGGGATGAGCCCATACCGGAGCCTGCGCTGCTTGCCGGTTTACGCCCTGTCGAAGGGGTTAAGAAGGCCATCATCGTCGGAGCCGGGCCGGCAGGCTATTTTGCGGCATTGGAGCTACTGGAATGCGGCATCCAGCCGATCGTATTTGACCGGGGCAAGGATGTGCGCCAAAGACGGCGGGACCTGCGCGCCATCCAGCAATTTTCAGCGGTAAATACGGATTCGAATTATTGTTTCGGGGAAGGTGGGGCAGGGACCTACTCGGATGGAAAGCTATATACCCGTTCCCACAAAAGAGGCGATATCGAAAAGGTGTTGCAATTACTGGTAGAGCATGGTGCAAACCCGGATATTCTGATAGATGCACATCCGCATATCGGATCTAACAAGCTTCCCCAGATCGTAGCAAATATCAGGGCAACGATTCTGCAATATGGGGGTGAAGTACATTTTGAAAGTCGTGTAACCGACTTGTTGTTGCATAAAGGACGGGCAATCGGGGTAGTGGTAAATGGCAGTGAAGCCTATGAGGCAGACGCTGTTATGATCGCCACCGGCCACTCTGCCCGGGATATGTATGCTTTGCTCGATGAACGGGGGGTTCAGCTGGAGGCTAAGCCTTTTGCACTCGGCGTGCGGGTCGAACACCCACAGGCGCTCATCGATGCCATCCAATACAGACAAAACCCACGCGAACCAAACCTCCCCGCCGCAAGCTACAAACTGGTGGCACAGGTGGGTAAACGCGGAGTGTTTTCTTTTTGTATGTGCCCGGGTGGCCTGGTGGTACCCGCCGCCACTTCTCCCGGCGAGATTGTTGTTAACGGTATGTCCATGTCGCGCAGGGATTCGGCGTATGCAAATTCGGGTATTGTGGTCGCCCTGGAAACCGATGATTTCCCGGAATTTTCGGGGGCAGGTGTATTCGCGGGACTTGAGTTTCAAAAAATGGTAGAGCAGACAATGTTTGATTTCGGGTCCGGTGCGCAAAGTGCACCAGCACAGCGGTTGACAGATTTTGTAGAGGGTAGGTCCTCCGTTGACCTGCCACCGGGTTCCTATATCCCCGGCCTTGTCAGCGCTCCGCTCCATAGGCTTTTGCCGTCGTTCATCGTGCGGCATCTACAACAGGGGTTCCGGGAATTTGGAAAAAAAATGCCTGGATTTTTTACCAGTGAAGCCGTGGTGATGGGTACGGAGAGTAGGACAAGCGCCCCGATCCGGATCCCGCGTGACCCGGCAACCTATATGCACCCACACTGGGTAGGGCTCTTTCCTTGTGGCGAGGGGGCAGGCTATGCCGGTGGTATCGTTTCTGCTGCTATGGATGGCCAAAATGCC
The DNA here is from genome assembly GCA_040382095.1 of Lewinellaceae bacterium. Taxonomy (GTDB): domain Bacteria; phylum Bacteroidota; class Bacteroidia; order Chitinophagales; family Saprospiraceae; genus JADJPL01. The sequence goes on along the minus strand of JBEIGB010000018.1, from coordinate 28,321 downwards.
GGCAGGGCTTTGGCAAAATTCCTTTCAATATCTTAGCAATATTTTAGCGGCCCCAAAAGTGTTGCCACACCGTATATCAGTGTTTCGATTGGGCTTGTTGCAGTGGCGCCATTGCAATAACCCAGTTATCGGATTAATGCGTTTGGGGCTACCCCGGGATAAACTGACATTCGATCCCGTTCAGTTTGGCAGGTGGCCATCATTTTATGATAAAGTAATGAATCAATGAAAGATGTACTGGACCTTTTAGGCCGTTTCTTTATTGCGGTCTTTTTTTACTTCGAGGCATTCGACTCTGTTTTTTATTTTCGCGATACCCGCGAAAAAATGACTGCTTATGGCCTTACCTGGAAGCAGGACACCCTTTTACTCGGGGCAATTATTTTCCTGATCTTTGGAAGTACCCTGGTATTGATTGGATATCGGGCCGCATTCGGTGCATTCCTGCTTTTTGCATACTGGCTTCCGGTAAGTCTGATCGTCCATTCATTCTGGAATGACCCTCCCGTTCAGCAACGCGAAGCACTGGTGGACTTGATGCGGAATATGGCAATTTGCGGTGGGCTGTTCCTGATTATTGCCAATGGCGCCGGACGCTATTCTGTGAAAAGGTTATTTTCGACGATAAAAGTAGCAGGAACATGAGGATCGGGACTGCCGACGGGTAATTTTGAGGCTGTCTCACAAGTCCTTTGGCGCGGCATTCGCCGCCAAAGAATATTTTTTTAAAAAAGGCTGTCTCACAAGTCCTTTGAGGGTGCGAGCTGCCAAAAAGTATTATTCTGCTGCCAAAGGCGGCAGAATTTTTATGCGCCCCCCAAAAAAGAATAGTCGAGCGACTTTTCATAAACCCCCGGGCGGCTGTCATAAATAGCTTAAATACTGTAAAATATGTTAAATCAATGTGTTTTTTCTGAAAAAGTAACCTCGTTCGGGTAATTCTTTGTAATTTACACGCAAATTGATTTTCCCTAAAACCTGAGCCATTTGTGATTAAAGCCATCATTGTCGAAGACGAGCCCCTTGGGCGAACAAATTTAAAGGCCATGATTCGCCAGCATTGCCCTGACGTGGAGTTAGTCGGGGAAGCTGGTAGCAATGAAGAGGCTGTCCAGATGCTCAAAGGGTTAAAAGAGCAACCAGATCTTGCATTCCTGGATATCAAGCTTCCCGACGGGCTGGTTTTTAAGATGCTGAACGAGGTACAACCAATTGACTTCGAAGTGATTTTTGTCACTGCCTGGCAGGAGTATGCGATAAAAGCATGCGAGTATAGTTCTATCGGATATATTCTAAAGCCGATAGACCCCGATATGCTGAAAGAGTCGATCGTGCGGGTCAAAGCGCGCGCAGCCACTCAGATTGACCGCCGCCTGGATATTTTTTCCAATTTCTATCAAAACCCCAATACGTTCTCCAAAATGAGCATTTCCGCCCTTGATGGGATATATTTCGTCAACATCAAGGATATCTACCGCTTTGAGGCAGAAGATAATTACACACATATATACATGAAAGGTGGAGAACGGATAACAGCTTCAAAGACGATTAAATATTACGAAGAGCTGCTCGCACCGTTCAACTTCTTCCGCGTGCACAAACGACACATGATTAACCTGAACTATATGTCGAAATACATCCGTGGTGAGGGGGGATATGTGATAATGGACGAAGGCCTGCAGATCGAAGTGTCCAGGCGAAGGCGGACGACCTTCATCGAGCTGCTTCGACGTCTCCAGGGTGGGCGGCAGATGGAATAGTTACTAATTATGAAGGGTTTAAGGTTGTTCAGATAAATCAAAAACTCAAATTTTAGCAGGTAACGACGGATTTTTTCGCAACAATTGCATGAAATCCAACGTTCAATCGAAATGTTCCCAAAAATTTTTAAGCTTTAATTGGTTTATTTCCCCCAACTAATTAAATAATCATAACACTATGAGGAAGGAAAACAAAGACAAAAAACTTGAGGAAATCAAGAAGAACTTCAACCTGAAGCCCGTCAAAAAAGAGGACATGAAAAAAATCAAGGGCGGTAAAAGTGGCAGGCCTTGGCAAAACGGATGTACTGATATCATCCCGCAGTAAGTCGTAGCCTTTTTTGCCCTTAAAGGCTACCCCTTTTTGCGGAAGGGGTAGCCTTTTTTTGTACGTATATTATCCATCGGGCCAGCCTTGATGCCGTGCGCCGGCGCGGGGTATTCGGTTGGTTTCGGAGGACGTTATACAGTGAAAAACAAGTTTAATCCGTTTTTTCATGGTTTTATCTATTGCTAACAGCCCCGATATCCTTGCACTGGAGTATCAGCTCCAGGAACCATGTAACGACCGGACAACTATGGAAATCATAGACCGGCTCCTGTCTTATTATGCTTTTACGAATGTACAGCGCTCCAGGCAACTGCTCCAGCAACAGGAGTTGTTGCTGGAAAAGGCACCCAATACATACTTTTTACAGAATTATTATACGTATCGGGGAATTGTCGAAAACCAGGCCTACGATTATGCTGCCTCGGCCCGGTATTTTCTTATGGCTATCGCACTTGCCGAGGAAAACAGGGATATCCAGTCGCAAATTGAGTTGTATATTGATTACGCAGGGACTTTTATCAACAATAGAAAGCTCGAAGAGGCACAGACGCTTTTAGAAAAGGCCCTGCGCCTTCTGCGCATCTATCCTGACCCACGCCTGGAGGCGAGGATTACCTGCCGGGAAGGCTTCCTGCAATTACATTATTCCAATTTCTCAAGGGCCATCGAACTTTTACTGGAAGCCGATAAAGAAATAATTGCTTTAGGGTCCGAGCGTCTTTCTACTAAAGATCATTTCTTCCTTGTGTTGATCTATAATGGCCTTGGAATTATCCATGAGCGCAATGACGACCCCGAAAGCAGTGTGCGGGCTTATCAGAAAGCTGCTGCGATGGCAGAAGAAATTGGTATGCGCACGCGGGTGTCCTGGATTTATCTGAATATCGGCAATGGCTATATGTCCCTGGGCAAACTGGGTAAAGCGGCAATCTTTTTTTCAAAAGCGACTAAGGCGCTGGACGATCCCCACCCCGTTTCAAAAGCAAGTGCTTTCGCAAACCTCGGGTTTTGTAAATTACAGAAAAAACGCTACAGTGAGGCCCTCACGCTTCTCGAACGTGCCGAAAATCTCTTTAATCAGGTTGCAGAGGCACCTACTTCCAAAAATTATGCCCTGATCGAAGCTTGGAGGGGCTCTATTTTTGCCCGGACAGGCGAAAGGGAAAAAGCAATCCTGCATTTTTTCAAGGCGGTTACCCTGGCAGATAAAGAAGCAGATTATAAACAGCTTTCGGGTATCTTTCAGGATATGGCAGAGTTCTACGCAGACCAATCGGATTTCCGCACGGCATACGAGTACCAGCTACAGCATAGTAAATATGCAGAACTGTATTATATCGAGGTAAACCAAAGGAAAAGAACCGAACTGGAATATAAGTACCAGGCAGAGCAAAAACAACAGGAGGCCGAAATGCTCCGCCTACAGGCAACACGATTGCAGCTCAAAGCCCTTCGCGCACAAATGAACCCCCACTTCATCTATAACGCACTCAACTCAATCCAGCATTTCATCAACGCTTATCAAACCGACTCGGCCTCAAAATATCTGGCAATGTTTGCAAGGCTCATGCGGCAAAGCCTCGATTATTCAGATTTGGAAATTATTTCACTGGATAAAGAAATCAGCTTCCTGAACGATTACCTCTTTATCAACCAAAAACTCCGCTTTGATAATGGCCTCCGTTACGAAATCAAAGTAGATGACGAGCTGGACGAGGATATGGTCGGAGTGCCTACCATGATCATCCAACCTTATGTGGAAAATGCAATCGAACACGGCCTGCGGACGAAAAATGAAGGGATGATTAGTATCCAGTTTTCCTTACTGGATGAACTGAGTATCCTGTGCGTAGTCGAGGATAATGGTATTGGCAGAAAACAAGCGGTCCTGAACCAGCAGATGGATTCAAAATTTCAAAAACACCGTTCCCGCGGTACCAGCATCACAGAACAACGGCTCCAGTTACTTACCAATTCACAGAGCGAAGGGGGATATGTAAAGACTATTGATCTGGAAGACGACCTGGGTAATCCCCGCGGAACAAGGGTGGAGGTGAAAATCCCAATCATGGAAATCCCCTTTGGCGATTAATCTCCGCTGTGCTTTGTAGCGCGAAGGAAAATTACAGGTAAATAGCTTCCTTTTTTAGAGATCTGCTGTAATAGGCCAACTGCCGATTCAAACAGTGCCTGCCGTCTTGTCTGCTCCGCTCTGTACCGCCTGGTAACAGCGCGCCATGTTTACCCATACCCTTGTACCTCGCTGCAAGTCAAAAATATTCAAAAAATCAACTGCGGTTTTATCTCTTGTTATATTAAAAAAATATCATATATTTGCAATGTTTTCTCGTAGTAAGTTTGTTTGATCTTCCCGCACCTCTGGTCTCTGGAGGTGCCTTTTTTTTTCCGTATCCTCATGAAGAAGTACCGGATTACGGACGATTAGACGCACAATCTAAATAGGGTTATAGGTTAAGGGTATATCGTTTATATTTGAATCAGTTTTCTCATAGTATGTTTATTGGCCTGCGCATCTAAAAATGTAGCAGGCTTTTTTTATGCCCATCAACCGCAAAATAAGCGATTTGGCCTTTTCCTGCTGAAAAGATGCCGTATCCTAAATTGGCTTTTGAAACATGGACGGAGCGAATTACATTTACCATGTAGTTTTCTCATAGTATGTTGCTGGCTCCTACGATCATACCTCCCTGATCGTAGGAGCTTTTTTTTGGTGTCTCCGCTCGGCAGTAGGAGCGGGGAATCCAGACCAGACCAACCGTTTGTGGAAAGACTATTTTTCGACGATAAAAAATGACCGCTCCAGTTGGTTGCCATCGGCATCAACGAGCGTGAGGAGATGATGGCCGGCAGTCGGTCTGAGCTCGAAATGGTGAAAAGTTTGTGTGCTTCCCAGGTACACATTATCCAGGTGCCAAAATACGCGTGTATCGGGGTTTCGGTGGGCGAGTTTAAATATGGTAGCGGATAAGCTCCCGTCCAGATCTTTCGGAATGTAAATTCTGGCATTACGGGATGGATAAATCAACTGCATAGGGCTGTGGGGCCCGCCGTATTGCACGGCACTTTGTGCACAATCCGGCCGGAGCGGCGGGAGCGGGCGGTACTCCGGATGTTTTTTCCTGTAATAGAATTCTTCCAGGGTAGGCAGGACAAACCTGCTTTCATGGAGGATATTTCCGGCAGGCTGGCAACTTGCGCTGACCTGGTAGGAGCGTCCGGGATCTAAATGGACGAGGGTATGGAAGTGGCAGGCGGGTGCAAGGGCGCTTTTCCCTGGCAGGAATACGGTATCTACCGGACAGAATCTTCCGGCAGGCCAACCGCTCTCCCGGCACACGGGGCTTTTCCTGAGTGCATCGTAGGGTGTGGGAAACCATTTGGAAGCAGGTAGCAGGCCAAAGAGTTCGAACATAAGGGGTGCGGCCACCCGGGTACCGATGAGATCAGGCCGCCCGACACCATCGGCATTGCCTATCCAGGTAGCGACGAGGTATTCGGGGGTAAGGCCGATTGCCCATGCATCCCTGAAACCAAAGCTGGTCCCCGTTTTCCAGGCAATCCTGCGGCTGGAGCTAAAGTATTGCCAGTCTCCTTCGGTTTCCGGCCTTCCCAGTTCCTGCATGGCCTGGAAGGTATGCCAGAGGGTTCCGGCGTCGAAAACAGGGGCTTTTGGCACCAGGGTACCGGATTCCGATTCAGGGGTGTGCTGAAGGAAATCGAGGGGCCGAAAGTCATTTTTGCGGTATCTGCTGTTGTAGTTGTTAAACGTGAGGAGGGTTCTGGCCATAGAGGCATAGATTCCGCCGAGATCCCAGAGGGTGGCTTCGGCACCACCAAGGACGAGTGTGAGGCCATAGTGGTCGGGGTGCCTGGTTATTGTACTGAGGCCGAGCTTTTGTAGCTGGTAGTGAAAGCGCCCGACACCGTATTGCCTTAGCAGATATACGAAGGGAATATTCAGGGATCGGGAAAGGGCTTTATCTGCGGATACCATGCCGTCGTAATCGCGTTGGAAGTTTTCGGGATGGTAGCCATTGATATTCATGGGCACGTCCGGCAGCAGACTTGCGGGGAGGATGCTGCCTTCCTGGACTGCGAGGGCATAGAGCAGGGGTTTAAGGATGCTGCCGGTGCTGCGCGGTGCGGTGACGATATCCACCTCCTGGCCATGATCGGCGCCGGCATTGGGCGCATTGCCGATATATGCCAGGACCCGGCCAGTCGGCACATGTACGATTAGCGCTGCCAGGTTGTGGATTTCGTTAAACCTTAGGAAGAGGTGGTGGCGGGTACTCACTTCAACTGCTTTTTGCTGAAGGTCAGCATTCAGAGAGGTGCGTATTCTTTTTCCGGGCATTGTTGCTGCTATGCGCTGGAGCAGATGGGGGGCGAGGCCTGGTAGCGGAAGGGGTGCGTCGGGGAGTGGCTCTGAAAGGGCGAGGTCGAGCGATAAAGCATCTATTTGGCCCATTTGGTGCAACTTTTTGAGGAGCCTGTTCCGCTTAAGGAGCAATGCCTCCCGGTTGCGGCCAGGGTGGATAAGTGCAGGGCTGTTTGGCAGGATAGCCAGCAGGGCTGCTTCTGCCCACGACAGGAAATGAGGCGGCTTCCCGAAATACCGCCAAGCAGCAGCTTCAATCCCGACGACATTGCCGCCGAAGGGTGCATGCGCCGCATAGAACCGCAGGATACGTTTTTTGGAATAGCGCAGTTCGAGGCGGGTAGCCAAAACTACCTCTGCGACTTTTTCAGAGATATTCCTTGATTTGCCCTTCCTCGACAGGCGGATGACCTGCATACTTAGCGTACTGCCCCCGCTTACGACCCTGCGGCTGCGCAGATTCTGTAGTACTGCCCGGCCAAAAGCCAGAGGGTCGAAGCCGGGATGATAAAAAAAACGCTGGTCTTCAAACGCCACTAATGCAAGAACGTATTTTTCCGGAAGGCTGTCCGGTTCGGGGAAACGCCACTGGCCATCGGCGGCGATCCTGGCAGCGAGCAGCCGTCCCGTTTGATCTTCGATGACCGTACTGAAGGGGGCATCAAACAATCTTTTGGGTAAACAAAGTGCATACCCGAGCAAGAGCAGCAAGGATACCAGGAAGTAGATCCGCCTTCGGGGATGGTGCCAGATATGGGACCTCAGCAGGCTGAAGTAAGCTCCCGCCATTACAGTAAGAAGCTTGATCAGCCTGATACTTTTCGTGTAAAAGCGGAGAAATCCGTTCGCGGCAGCCTTTCGGATTATCCGCCCATTCCAGAAATCATATCTTCGGGTTTCACCCATTCGTCAAATTGTTCTGCGGACAACAGGCCCAGCTGGAGGGCAGCTTCCTTGAGGGTAGTATTTTCGGCATACGCTTTTTTTGCGATTTTGGCCGCATTATCATATCCGATATGGGTATTCAGCGCGGTGACGAGCATCAGGGATTTATTGAGCTGTTCCTGGATACGCGGCAGGTTCGGCTCGATACCGATTGCACAGTGATCGTTGAAGCTCACACAGGCATCGCCAATCAACTGGGCGGAAGTGAGGAAATTAAAAATGATGAGGGGTTTGAAGACATTGAGTTCGAAATGTCCGCTCATCCCGCCGATATTTATTGCTACATCATTACCGATGACTTGCGCCATAGCCATGGTAAGGGCTTCCGACTGCGTAGGGTTAACCTTTCCGGGCATGATGGAGGAGCCTGGCTCATTGGAGGGAATGATGATTTCCCCGATACCGGAACGGGGGCCCGAGGAGAGCATTCGGATGTCGTTACCGATTTTCACCAGCGAAACGGCAACGGTTTTGAGCGCGCCATGTGCTTCTACGAGGGCATCGTGTGTAGCGAGCGCTTCAAACTTATTCGGGGCAGTGACGAAAGGCAGTCCGGACAAGGCAGCGATATGCCGGGCGACATTTTCAGAATATCCGGGAGGGGTATTGAGCCCGGTACCTACCGCAGTGCCTCCGAGTGCCAGTTCTGCTATCCTTGGAAGCGTATTTTTAATGGCACGTATCCCGTTTTTGAGCTGTACGGCATAGCCCGAGATTTCCTGTCCGAGGGTAATCGGGGTAGCGTCCATGAAGTGAGTACGCCCGATTTTCACAATATCCATATATGCTGCTGCCTTTGCCTCAAGCGTGAGTCTGAGGGTTTCAAGCCCAGGGAGCGTTACCTCGACCAGTTTTTGATAGGCGGCGATATGCATGGCCGTGGGGAAGGTATCATTCGAAGATTGGGATTGATTGACATCGTCGTTGGGGTGCAGGGCTTTTTTTTCGTCGGTAAGCGTTCCACCTGTGAGCACATGTGCCCTGTTGGCGACCACTTCGTTGACATTCATATTGCTTTGGGTGCCCGACCCGGTCTGCCATACCACCAATGGGAACTGGTCGGCCAGTTGGCCCTCCAGGATTTCATCACAGACCCTGGCGATCAGGTCTTTTTTTGTTTCGGGCAGTATGCCAGCTTCATAGTTGGTGAGTGCGGCAGCCTTCTTGAGGATGGCAAAAGCGCGGATGAGCTCCTGAGGCATGCGGTGGCCGCCTATCTTAAAATTCACGAAAGCCCGTTGTGTCTGTGCACCCCAGTATTTATCGGCAGGGACATCCACATAGCCTATGCTGTCTTTTTCTTTGCGAAATTCCATAGTTTTTTGAATCAGAATAGTTTGTAGCGTATGAATGAAGCAGTGAAGAGACTTTTGACCTTTTAATAACGATTAGGCTGCAAAGTCCGCATAAAATTAGGGCAATATTTTTTGATACCCGAAATTTTTTTCCTTTTTGGCAGCCTAAACCAAAACAGCAGCTTTGCGTTTCAAATAACGAATGTTTGTGCAAGAAAAAGTGCTTTGCATAGCACGACATAATATTTTAAAAAAATCAGCAAAAACAGCGTTCGTTAATAATGTTATTTGGTGGTGCGGGCCGTCTTTGGCAGCAAGAGCACCGTTTTCACAACCTCGTTGACGTGTTTTTTTAACAAACGATTCCTTCAATCTAAAAAACCATATCATGGCTTTTCAACTCCCGAATCTTCCTTACGGATTTGATGCACTGGAACCGCACGTGGATGCCCGCACGATGGAAATCCATCACGGCAAGCACCACGCCGCTTACACCAATAACCTGAATGCTGCGATTCAGGGGACCGAAATGGAACACCTGGGCATCGAGGAGATCCTGGCGAATATTTCCAAATATCCGATGGTGGTGCGCAATAACGGTGGCGGTTTCTACAACCATAACCTGTTTTGGGAGATTATGTCGCCCGACGGAGGTCCACAGCCCAAGGAAGGCTCTGCGCTCCACGCAGCGATCCTGGCAGATTTCGGTTCATACGAAGCATTCCGCAAAGCATTTTCCACCGCCGCTGCAACGCGTTTTGGGTCGGGATGGTCATGGCTTTGTGTGGGCGGGGACAAGAAGCTGTTTGTATGCTCTACGCCCAACCAGGACAACCCCCTTATGGATATCGCCGAGCAAAAAGGGACACCAATCCTCGGGCTTGATGTTTGGGAACATGCTTACTACCTCAATTACCAAAACCGGCGGCCGGACTATATCGAGGCTTTCTTCAACGTCATCAACTGGGATGAAGTAGAAGCGCGTTTTTCGCGTGCATGATTTAGCTGGCCTGACGAAAAGCCTAATTTCGGGTTAAACCGCTTTTCACGGCATCCATGATCCGTTTTGCCTCCTCAAGGGTGAGCTGTTCATTGAATGCAGTTGTAAACACGTACTCTTTGTCTGCCTGCAGATGGATGTAGCGAAAACTGTAGTATTCGGAGCTTCCGCTGCGCAGGCTGAATACAAACCCATTTTCATCTTCTTCCAGTATTTTCTGGAACTCGGCGGTACTCTTCACTTCTTCCACCTGGTTGGATTTAAGTGCGGGCAGGTCGTTGGTGAACACTGGCTGGATGTAAATTTGCAGCCCATAGCGTTCGGATGGCTTGCGGACGGCGACATCTTCGACCATACCGACCCGGGTGACGCTCACAGTGGCGCTATCTGGTGCAAGTATGGTTATCGGGATGCCGTTGGGCAGCAGGTCGAGCGGCTGCCATGTTTCTTTTTGCGGGGCATGCTTAGAACAAGCGGCGGCGAAGAAGGTGAGTGCGCATAAAAAAAGCGGTATTCGGTTCATTGTGCAGGCTTCATTTTATTAAAGTGCTATAATCATGGCGGTCCACTTCGGATACATGCGCTAAAATACACAATTCCTTTGGGGCGGGCACCTGAACTTTGCAACTGATTTGCAAAAGTACCGAATTTCCTTTCCTGCTATGTCGTAAATCCCTTATTTTTGCTTTCGGGACGCCACAGAAAGCCCAGATCGGGTTTCCTGTGGCTGCCCCGGGGAAAAAGCCAGGGAAATACCCGCCCGGGTGTTCCTTGTTCCGCCCCTTTTTACACCATTATAATGGATTAGCAAAATAAAAATGATCCAAAGGCTATACATACGCAATTATGCCTTAATTGACCAATTGGACCTGCATTTTGCAGATGGCCTGGCGATTATTACGGGCGAAACGGGGGCGGGGAAGTCTATTCTGCTGGGTGCCCTTGGCCTGATCATGGGCCATCGTGCCGACAACAAAACCCTGTTGAATGAACAGGAAAAATGTGTGGTAGAGGGGTATTTTGATATCCGGGAATACGAGCTGCACGATTTTTTTAAGGAAAATGATATTGATTACGACGATAACCTGGTGTTGCGCAGGGAGCTCCTGCCCTCGGGAAAATCCCGTGGTTTCATCAACGACACCCCGGTCAACCTCAAGCTCATGCAGGAAATCTGTGCCGAACTGGTGGACCTCCACCAACAGTTCGACACGCTGGATATCCACGATAGCTCTTTTCAGCTTAAAATGCTCGATGCACTTGCCGAAAATAAAGACCTCCTCAGCCAATACCGCACTATTTTCCGCGACTTTCAATCCAACCAGCGAAAGCTGGAAGGGCTGCTGCAGGCCAGTGGGCGTGCGGAGCGGGAATCGGAATTTCTGCGCTTTCAACTTAAAGAGTTAGATGTTGCTGCTTTGCAGGCAGAGGAGCAACCTATTTTAGAGGAAGAACTTCGCTCCCTGACCCATGCGGAGGAAATCAAGCGGGTAACAGGGGCGGCGTTCCGGCAACTGGCAGAGCAGGAGATGGCTGTACTTGGTCAACTGCATGAGGTCGGCTATGCCCTGGGGCCGATTGGCCGTTACGACCAACGGGTTGCGGTACTTTACGCCCGTCTTAACAGCCAGGCACTGGAACTCCAGGATATTGCCAATGAACTGGAGCAGGTGGCCGAAAGCGCCGAATACGATCCGGAGCGCATCGCACAGATACAACACCGACTGGACCTGATCTACCGCCTGCAGAAAAAGCATGGGGTTAATACGATTGGCGAGCTTCTGGACCTGATGAGGGACTTTGAACGCCAACTGGGGGGATTCTCAGATCTTGGCGCAGAAACGGAGGCATTAAAAAAAGCAATCGAAGCACAGGAAAGCACGCTCAAAGGTTTGGCTGCTCACCTGAGCGAACGGCGAAAATCCGTTCACGAGGCTTTTTCCCGGGATATCGTCGGGCTGCTTTCCCAACTTGCAATGGAACACGCGCAGCTGCACATCGAATTCCGTCATTCGCCGGTATTGGGGCCGAATGGCGTGGATGAGGTGAATTTTTTATTTGCCGCCAATCGCGGGAGCCGGCTGCTGCCGATCCGCGATGTCGCCTCCGGCGGCGAATTATCCCGGCTTGCGCTGGTCGCAAAATCCCTGGTGGCAAGTGCTATCCCCCTTCCAACCCTTATTTTTGACGAAATTGATGCTGGAGTATCCGGCGATGTTGCATTGAAAATGGGAAGAATCCTGCGCCGCTTGTCTAACGAACACCAGGTGGTAACCATTACACACTCCCCGCAGGTTGCCTCAAAAGCCGACAGGCACTTTTTTGTGTATAAGCGTTTCGATGACGAAAAAACCATAACGAGGGTCAAAGCGCTCGATAGTGCGGAGGAGGTCCGGGCAATAGCAGTTATGCTCAGTCAGAACCCACCCTCGGAATCGGCAATGGAAAATGCGCGGGAGCTGTTGAAGGGGAAAAACAACTAAAAAGGGAATATTTTAAAATTTTACAGATTTTTCATCTATGGCAAACAATCTTCTATCAGGAAAAAGAGGAGTTATTTTTGGTGCGCTCGACGAGCAGTCTATTGCTTGGAAAGTGGCAGAGCGCTGTGTGGAGGAAGGGGCGATGATTACCCTGACCAATGCGCCGGTAGCTATGCGCTTCGGTGAAATCCAAAAGCTTGCCGCGCAAACCGGTGCCGAAGTAATCCCTGCCGATGCGACAAGTATCGAAGACCTGGAATCCCTGTTCGCCAAATCCGTGGAAATCCTCGGCGGGCCTTTGGATTTCGTACTGCATTCCATCGGCATGTCGCTTAATGTGCGGAAGAAACGCGCATATACCGATCTGAACCATGAGTGGATGTTAAAAACGTTCGATATCTCTGCTGTTTCCTTTCACAAGATGATGCAGGTCCTTTGGAAGCAGGATGCCATGAACGAGGGGGGCTCTATCCTGGCATTGTCTTATATCGCCGCACAGCGGGTATTCCCGGATTACAACGAAATGGCAGAATCAAAGGCCCTGCTGGAATCTTTCGCCCGGAGTTTTGGCTATCATTTCGGTACACGGAAAGGGGTACGGGTGAATACGTTGTCCCAGTCGCCTACCCGTACGACGGCCGGATCAGGGGTAAAAGGGTTTGAAGAATTTTTCCAGTATGCCGATAAGATGTCGCCGTTGGGCAATGCCTCGGCAGAAAGTTGTGCCGATTACTGTGTGGCACTGTTTTCCGACCTTACGCGCATGGTGACGATGCAGAATCTTTATCACGACGGGGGATTTTCCACTATGGGCATGAGCCCGGCGATCCTTGAAATGTAATAAATGCCGGCACTGCGAATTTCAGCGTTTTCGGGGTGGGTTGTTTTTTTAGTGCTGCTGCTCCCGTGTGTCGGTACGATGGGGCAGCGCCCTGATTTTGGTGGACAAGGTAATTTCAACCCGCCGCCCAGGGGGCAGCAAGGGGCCCAGCCTATCCAGCAGGAGCAGCAAGAGCCGGATACCTTCCCCGTATTTTATGTTTTTTCAGAAGATTACGGCAGGGTTTATCCCTTCCGCGATACGCTTCTCGACAATTGGCTACACCAATACGATGCAGTACGCAGGCGCGAGCAGGATTATAAGAATCTGGGCATACCGGGATCGGCGCACCAGGCACTGGTCTATGCCCCACGCTTACGCCGTGGCTTTGATCCCGGTCTGCATCAGTACGATCTGTATATGCTGCCAGCTTCCCGCCTGCCTTTTTATAAAATTCAGCGTGCCTTTACCAATGTTGGCTTTAATCGGGGGTCAGAACAAACAAATGGGGGCTTTTCGTTGCAGTTTAGTCGGAATTTTGCCAATGGGTTGAATATTTCAATTGATTATCAGCGGCTTAGTCATACGGCATCGAGTACGCTTTTTCCCAACCAGCGGGGCAGGAATACGGCATTTGGCATCGGATTTTGGGTGCAGGGCAAAAGTGGGCGGTATCAGGCATTTTTTGCTTTCTCCGATAATAAGTTCGAACATGACGATAATGGGGGTATTCTGGAAGAGCCTGTACGCGAAGGTGCTTTCTTTACCCCGAATACGACTCCGGTAAACCTGCGTACTGCCGGAACCCGGCAACGCCATCAGGAATTTTTATATACACAGTATTATGCGCTGGGCAGGCAGGCAGGTGATAGTATCCAGGGTTCCAAACGACAATTACTCCTGAGCCATCAAATTGGGTTCAGGGGTAGTACATATAAATTTTTTGATCCCGCTCCTGCAACAGATGCCGCTTATTATGGCGGTTTTCAAACGGATAGCCGTGGGGTACGGCACTTTCTGTCACACGACAAGCTGGAAAATCAAATCAAATTAATTGCAACAGGATCGGATAAGCACACTGATGACCGTTTTCCGCTGGAGCTTGGTATTGTCCATACCATGCACCGCATCGGACAGGAGCCTTTGGATTCCAGTTTGCAGGAAGTTTTTTTACGGGGAAATATTGCAATCCACCCACTGAAAAATATCCGTTTGCGGGGGGAAGCATATCTGGGTATCCTGGGCTCTGCAGGCGATTATCAGGTGAACGCATCCCTGGCGGGTACCCTGGGCAAGCACCTGTTGTTGTATGCAGAACTCACCAACCAGCTATATTCGCCTACATTGATCCAGGAGCAGCTTTTTGTGACCCAGATCCCCGTCTGGCAGAATACTTTCGACAAGACCCTGGAGACCAACTTGTCCGGGAAAATTTTCTTCCCATCCCTGAAGCTTGAGCTTGGTGCTGCTGCGCATTTAATAAATAACCTGATTTATTTCGATACTGCTGCCATCGCCCGGCAAGTGGCTACGCCGGTGAGTGTGGGGCAGGTGTTTATACGCAATACTTTTCGGTTTTGGAAAATTTTTCTCGACAATCAGGTCACGCTACAAGCGGCTGGGCAGGACGTACTCCGCCTTCCTGCGTTATTTGGTAAGCATAGCCTTTATTTCCAGGGCACCATTTTTAAGGTTATGGAATCCAGGCTCGGTATTGACCTGCGTTATGCAAGTAATTATTATTCAGATCAGTATTTTCCGCTTACAGGGCAGTTCCATCTGCAGGATCGGGAACAAATCCTCTTCTATCCACAAGTAGATGTCTTTTTTAATATGAAAGTCACGAAATTTCGTGCGTTTGTGAAGTGGGAGAACCTGAGTTCGGTATTGCTGGGGGGAGAATTATTGTACCAGGTGCCGGGCCATCCCTGGCCGCCGGTCTCCGGGTTGCGGCTGGGCTTCAAATGGAGGTTTACCGAGTAGGACCTGGGCATCTGTGTACAGCCAATTTTCATCGGATTTGTCCTGAAGGGAATATCGCGGGATATGAATCACGCCTTTTGCACACACGGTGCTTTTTTCATTCGTATGGCCTGTACTTGCAGAAAACTATTGTGCGGACGAACGAGCGGTCATTTTTCCTACCTCGCCGACTCTCCCTGCAACAGGCGTAGTAGAAAGGTTTTTTGGAAGAAAAAAAAAGACCGAAACAATAATCTGTTTCGGCCCTAAGTAAAACTAAACCCCAGTTAAATCTTTATATTATATCTAATATTATTATCGATTTGTCTTGATAAAGCAAAGTTAGAAAAAAATTTGTAACAATACTGAATTTTAACTTTTGCTTTAATTTTTTCTTGACGCTTTAGTCTGAAAACATGCTTTTGAGTGACTGCCAGCAAATATATTCCCTAAAGCATGGCAAATATAGAACAATGAAACCATATTTGGAAAAAATTCAGCCAGAATTTGGCAGTTCTTTTTCAATAAAAAGATTTACGCAAGAGCAGGTGGGGGGGAAGCCGTTCTGGCACTTTCATCCTGAATATGAAATCGTATATGTATCTCATGGGCGGGGGAAACGGCATATCGCCAACCATATTTCGTATTTTGAAGAGGGCGATTTGATTATGCTTGGCCCGAACCTTCCGCACATGAGTTTTTCAGAAGAGTTATCGGAGAGCCATACCGAGATCGTAGTGCAGATGCAGCCTGATTTTTTGGGCCGGGTATTTTGGTCATTACCGGAAATGGCCGAAGTCCGAAGTTTATTTGAACGTGCAGACCATGGTGTGGTTTTTTATGGGGATACAAAGGCAGAAGCCGGGCATCACCTGAACGCGATGATGGATATGGAGCCACTGGACCGGTTGCTGGGCTTACTGACGTTATTACAGGACCTTGCCCGCAGTCCAGAATACCGGCCTTTACAGGTGGAGGGATTTGCTTTGCCGGTAGATACACAGCATTATGAAAGGGTGGAACGTATTTTTGAGTATGTTACGGGTCAGTTTCAGCGGGAGGTTACGCTGGAAGCTGCTGCAAGCCAGGCCAACCTTACGGTACCTGCGTTCTGTAGATTTTTTAAGAAGCTGACGGGAAAGACTTTTGTGCAGTTTGTCAACGAAATCCGTATTTCGCATGCCTGTAGCCTTTTGGCAAATGGGGAAATGAATATTGCGGCCATCAGCTATGAGAGTGGGTTTAACAACCTGTCCCATTTCAATAAACAATTCCGGCAAATTACCGGTATTGCCCCCCGGGACTACCGCAGCAGGATTGTGCGGGTGGTCAAAGAATCAAATTGAGGGTCATTTCGACAGGGGAATGGAAAGGGTAGCCCGGTACGGTCTGTTGCAACGCGCTTATAATCGGTATCGCGGGGGCGGGGTTGGACAGGTCGCCCCGGCGCATTTACGCTAAATTTAACACCTGATAAACCAGTACCAATGGACCGTAAAACCTACACGATTATTTTGCTGATGCACCTCGTACTTTTCGGGTGTCAGCGCAGGGAAGTGAAGGAATACCTGATAGATAACTGGGGGTATGACCTTCCTTCCATCCGCAATGAAATGGATTTGCGCGGGGCGAGTTTCGCGGAACGCAATTATATGGAGAGCATCATGTCGGGCCTTCAGTTTGCCAGGCTGGGATTTTTGGAAAGGGGAAGGGTTCAATTTGAGCTGGATAGCTTACGGCAAACGGGCGACTGGAGGCTTCGAAAAAACGGAAGTCAAATTGTGATACGCCTGACGGAAAAGGCTCAGCAATATACCCTCGAGCGCAGGGGCAGGGATACCCTCGTCTTAGACCCGATGAACGGTGAAGGGCTTGCCTTTCCCCGTATGCTGATCAGGCAACGAAAAGAGTAGGGTGCGGCGTTTTCGTCGTATTTTATTCCAATCCTGTCGGTACGGCAATACCGAGGAGTTGTCCGAGTTCCAGAAACAAGTTGATGGCATCCTGGGGCAGTAAATGGTATTTCTCTGCGGATAGAAGTGAAAAATACAGGTTTTGGCTTTTCCAGTAATTGATTTCTATATCCATGCTTTTCAACAGGCGTATGGTTTGGTTGAGGGTATGGAGGAGTTCTGGTGCATTTTCCGGAAAAGCGGAAATATACTGGATCTCATGAAAAATCCTTTCACTTGCGGAGAGTTGCAGCGCGGGCGCGCGGGTAATCTCAAGGCCCCATTTATTGAACTCGCGGTACAGGCGTTTCAACTCCCTTAGGTTAAACTGTCCATTGGCAAAAAAGCGCTGCAGATCTTCATTGAGGACGAAGAGGGCCGCACTCTGGTAGGCTTCGGGCAGGGGGATATTATTGAGTTTGATTGCTGTCATGAATTGGTATCCGTCATTATAGATTTCGCGGAAGGCCGTATCAATAAGGTTGGCACTTTGCCCACTGATTTTTTCGAGTATCCCGCGTTTTTCGTCCCGGAAGAGTTGCCAGAAATTAAACCGTTCGCCGCCGAAATAATCTTCCATCAAGCCGATTACCCTGGCAACATCGCTGCGTTCGAAAGCTGCGGTAATTTCGCCGGAGATGCGTTCGAAATCCTGCGGCGGCATATTGACGGAGATATGGCCAAAGAAATTGAGCTGCCCCAGATAAAGTGCGGCGAAGCTGAATAGTTTTTCGGAACGGGTGATGCGCGACACGACGCGCGTCCTGCCGGTTGCCAGCCGTTGTATCCCGGCTTCGCTGCGATGGAAGACCTCGCTTTCTGCGATATAATTGAAGATACCCCTTTTCCCGGGATGTTCTTCGAAGAGGGAAGAAACGGCGTAGTGCATACCTACCCTGGCCAGGTCAGCTTTGGCGGCGACGACATTTTGGAGGTAGCTCACCGACCCGTCTTTATATACATTACTCGGGATTGTTTCGAGGCGTTGAAGAAAGGTATTGTGTAAATGTGTTCCCGAGACCTGCTCTGCATAGTGGATGGCCCGGTTGGCATATTGAAGGATCTGGTCGGTTTCCAGCCCGGAGAGCTCGTCAAAAAACCAGCCGCAACTGGTGAACATCAGCATTGCATTGCGCTGCATCTCCATGAGTCGGAGCAGTGTGACGATTTCTGTGCTTTCCAGCTTCCGGAGGGTGTGTTTTTCGAAAAAGGCATCCACGTTTTGAGGGCTTCGGTCGAGGATGACCGAGATGTAATCGTTGCGGGCTTCCCATGGGTTTTTGAGCAAATTGAGGCTATACCGGGTAAAGATAGGGACGAGCTGGTCGCGCAGCCAGTCGAGCAATTCCCGCAGGGGTTGTCTCCACTGCTGGTGCCATTCGGGCTGGCCGCCGGAACAACAGCCACAGTCGGCCCGCCAGCGCTCGACGCCATGGACGCAGCTCCAGGAACTGTTTTCGTGGATTTGGACTTCCCAATCCGGCGGGAAGTGTTCCAGGAAATACCCATAATTGGTGAGCTGGACGTCGTCGCGTTCCTGCAATTGCTGGATACACGCAGCGAGTGCCATTTCGCCAAACCGGTGATGATGCCCATAGCTTTCACCGTCGGTGGCGATGTGCATGAGCTGGGGTGCTGAGTTTGCATCGAAATGGTTCATGAGGGCGTCCGCGAAGCGCTTCCCGTCGTTGAGCAGCCCACTGAAGGCAACCGACTGGGAGACTTCACCATGGTAAAAGAACAGGGCGATGGATTTTCCGGAAGGCAATTTACACACATAAGGTCTGCGACAGTCCACGCCGGTGAAATCGAGCATCTGCCATTGTGCCTGGCCGGGTGCCTTTACGGCTTTTGCCTGCCGGGGTGCCAGGATGGTAAACGCGATATCGTTTTGGGCAAGGATTTCCAGGGTTTCGATATCTACGGCTGTTTCTGCGAGCCATAAACCCTCGGGTTTTCGTTTAAACCTCGCCTCAAAATCTCGGATACCCCAGATGACCTGGGTCTCTTTGTCGCGGTAGTTGGCGAGGGGCATAATAATATGGTTATAGACCTGGGCAATGGCAGCGCCATGGCCACCAAATCGGTGTCTGGCAGTTGTATCTGCTTCGAGTAGGGCACGATAGGCGCCTGGATCGGCAGTAGCAAGCCAGGAAAGGAGCGTTGGCCCGAAGTTGAAGCTGATATTGACGTAGTTATTGACGATTTCGGTGATGCGATCGTCTTCACCTAATATCCGTGCCGCTGAATTTGGGGCATAACACTCAAAGTTGATACGGTCGTTCCAGTCGTGGAATGGCGCCGCAGAATCCTGCATTTCAACGACCTCGAGCCAGGCATTTTCCCGCGGTGGCTGATAAAAATGACCATGAATACAAACGTATTTATCGGGCTTCATCTGTTTTGCTATTTTTGAGGCACGCAATTTATAAAAAGCAGGTCTATTATTGACTTTTTAAATTGAGTAAGCGAAGGGGCTGCCGAAAAGGCAGGAAGTGTTGCTATATTTGTACGCTTTCCAGAAAAAAACATCTTTAATTATGTACAGGAACACGTTTTTATACACCATTATTATATCCATTGCTGTACTGGTTTCCTTTGGGCGAATGGATGCACAGGTGCCGAAAAAATATTCTTCTGCAGAAATTTATGAGGCGGTAAAAAAATTGAATTTTCTGGGTTCGGTATTATATGTAGCGGCACATCCGGACGATGAAAATACCCGTATGATCGCTTATCTGTCCAACGAAGTGAAAGCGAGCACAGCATATCTTTCGCTGACGCGCGGAGATGGCGGGCAGAACCTTATCGGCCCGGAGATTGAAGAGCTACTGGGGCTGATCAGGACGCAGGAGCTACTGGCTGCACGCCGTATTGACGGGGGCAGGCAGTTATTTACCCGGGCAAACGATTTTGGCTTTTCCAAACACCCCGATGAAACGCTCAATATTTGGAATAAGCAAGAGGTCCTCAGCGATGTGGTGTGGGCATTTCGCAAATGGCAGCCCGATGTGGTGATCAACCGCTTCGACCACCGTTCTCCGGGGGCTACCCACGGCCACCATACTTCCTCTGCGCTGCTTTCGCTGGAAGCTTACGATCTTGCAGGTAATTCGGCAGCTTTCCCCGGGCAACTGGCTTATTTTGGCCCGTGGAAGCCTAAACGGGTATTTTTTAATACTTCCTGGTTTTTTTATGGTAGCCAGGAGGCTTTTGAAAAGGCAGATAAATCCAATCTGGTGCGGGTGGACGTAGGGGGTTTTTATCCAGCCCTGGGAAAATCCCTCGGGGAAATCGCCGCAGAGAGCCGGAGTATGCATAAATGCCAGGGTTTTGGCTCTGCCGGCGTAAGGGGATCAGAGCGCGATTATCTCGAATTGTTGCGTGGGGATATGCCCGGGGATTCGTCGGATATCTTTGATGGCATCAATACAACCTGGACCCGTGTGCCCGGTGGCGCACCTATCGGAAAATTACTGGAGAAAGTGGAGCGGGAATTCCAGTTGGCAAAGCCCGCAGCTTCCGTGCCCGACCTCGTCAAAGCATACCGGCTTATGGAACAACTTCCCGAGGGTTTCTGGAAGCGCACGAAAACAGAAGAAATCCGGGAGGTAATCAGGGCGTGCCTCGGCTTATACGTAGAAGTGACGGCTACTGAGCCCAGCGCCGCACCAGGTGACCCGATAACCTTGCGTGCCGAGGTCGTGCAGCGGCTTGGTACACCAATCAGGATCGAACAGGTCAGATATAGCCCTTTTAATACAGACTCCACCCTGGCACAGCCCCTCCGCGTCAATCAACGGCTTACATGGAATACGCGCCTGGTCCTGCCTAAAGAGATGGCGACAAGCAATCCCTACTGGCTGAGCGAACCGCATTCCCTTGGCTTATACACCGTTAACGATCAGCAGCTAAGGGGCATACCGGAAACCCCACGCCCTTTAAAGGCACTACTTTCTTTTGTGGTAGAAGGCATACCAATGGCGTTTGAAACGGATGTCGTATATAAATTTACAGATCCGGTTAAAGGGGAGGTGTATCAACCTTTCGAAGTTACTCCTCCCGTGTATGTAAAGCTGGAACGGAAAGTATTCGTTTTCCCTGATGGAAAGGAACAGCGGGTTTCTGTATCGGTTAAGGCGGGCAAAAATAATGTTTCCGGAGAGCTGCAACTGGAGGTTCCGGCAGGCTGGAAGGCTGAACCCAACCGACATAATTTTGAAGTGAAGCGGAAAGGGGAAGATGCGGTATTCCAATTCGTGCTTACACCACCTTCCGCAAAAAGCGACGGAGCCATTACCCCGGTAGCAACGGTCAGCGGGCGGGCCTACCGCCAGTCCCTGATTCGGATTAATTATGATCATATTCCGGTTCAGACGGTGTTTGAAGATGCGCAGGGCCGCGCAGTGCGTATCGAACTGGAAAAATCCGGGAGCAGTATCGCCTATCTCGAAGGGGCCGGTGACGACATTCCGGCGAGCCTTCGCGCTATGGGGTATGATGTCGCATTGGTAGCGGACGGAGCACTGGCAAATACCGATTTGTCGCGTTTTGACGCAGTAGTCACCGGGATACGCGCCTATAATACCCGTGAAGACCTCCGGTTCGGCCAGTCAAAGCTACTCGAGTACGTCAATGCAGGGGGTACCCTGGTCATCCAATACAATACCAGCGGGGGGCTAAGGGTCCCGGTTGCCGAGATCGGCCCATACCCGATGAGCCTGTCCCGTGAACGGGTTACGGTAGAAGAGGCCGAGATGCGTTTCCTGAAGCCCGAACACCCCCTGCTGAACTTCCCCAATAAAATTACACCTGCAGATTTTAATGGCTGGGTACAGGAGCGGGGGTTGTATTTTCCTGGACAGTGGGATGGTCGCTACGATGCGCTCTTGTCTTGTAACGACCCGGGCGAGCCGGCAAGGGATGGAGCGTTGTTATACGCAGCGTATGGAAAAGGGCATTTTGTCTATACGGGTCTGGCTTTCTTCCGTCAGCTTCCGGCAGGGGTCCCGGGGGCATACCGCCTTTTTGCAAATATTATTTCTGCAGGAAAATCACCTAAACCTTAAACAAATGGAAAATATAGCTCAAGAAGAGGACCGCCCGCCAGTCTTTAAATCCTGGAAACAGGTGTATGCCTTTTTACTGATTTTCCAGGTATTGTTGATGCTGGCGTTCTATGTTTTTATGCGCGTATTTGTATAGTTCGATTTTAATCTGAGCGAAATGGCAATAATAGACTGGACGGTAATGCTCGCCACCCTTTTAGGGATTGCAGGATACGGGATATGGAAGACGCGGCATGTCCAAAGCGCAAAGAGCTATATGCTCGGGGACGATGACCTCAAGTGGTGGACGATAGGGCTGTCTATCATGGCGACCCAGGCAAGCGCGATTACCTTTTTATCTACGCCCGGGCAGGCGTATGAAAGCGGCATGGCGTTTGTTCAGTTTTATTTTGGCCTTCCCCTCGCAATGGTACTGCTGAGCATCTTTGTAATCCCTAACTACTACCGTTTAAAAGTTTATACAGCCTACGAGTTTCTGGAGAGCCGCTTCGGCCTGCCTACGCGTATTCTGACGGCAGTCCTGTTCCTGGTACAGCGGGGGCTTGCCGCAGGGATGACAATTCTTGCTCCTTCGATCGTTTTATCGCAGATTATGGGCTGGGCGCTCAACCCTACGATCTTTTTTATGGGGATTATCGTCATCGTCTATACGGTATCCGGCGGGACAAAAGCGGTGAGCGTGACCCAGACCCAGCAGATGGTCGTAATTCTACTCGGTTTGGTACTGGCCTCGGTCTTAATCGTTTTCAACCTGCCCGATGGGTTTAGTTTGACAGAAATGGTATCCATCGCAGGTAAAATGGATAAGCTCAACGTCCTGGATTTTGAATTTGACCTTTCCAACCGATATAACTTCTGGTCGGGGATGCTTGGGGGTACTTTCCTTTTTCTTTCCTATTTTGGTACCGATCAATCCCAGGTGTCGAGATATCTGTCGGGGCGCTCGCTGACGGAAAGCCGTCTTGGCCTGATGTTCAATGGACTTTTGAAAATACCGATGCAATTTGTTATCCTCTTTGTCGGTGTTCTGGTATTTGTATTTTACCAGTTTAATGCTCCCCCGGCACATTTTAACCGTTCGAACGTGGAGGCGGTCAAAAGGAGTGGATTAGCACCCCGCTATGCGGAGCTCGAAGGGCAGTTAAACTGGGTTTTTCAGGAAAGGCAGGATGCTATCCGTACTATGGTGCAGGCAGAGCGACTGGGGAACCAGGAGGCGATGTCGCTGGCTAAATCGCAGGTACAGTCTTTGCAGGAAGAGGACAAGAAAATCCGGGCAGAAGTCCAGGCCTTAATCAAGGCGAATAATGCCGAGGCAAACGTAAAAGATACGGATTATGTATTTATCTCGTATGTCCTCAACTATATGCCAATTGGTGTCGTAGGGCTTTTGCTGGCGATGATTTTTTCGGCAGCATGGTCCTCAACGTCATCGGAACTGAACGCACTTTCTACTACAGTGGTAGTGGATGTGTACAGACGGGTTTTTGTTAAGGATGCCGGTGACAGACATTATTTGCGTATGTCGAAGTGGTTCACGGTGATGTGGGGGGGGATTGCGCTGGCTTTTGCGATGCTCGCCCAGCAATTTGAGAATCTGATTCAGGCGGTCAATATTATCGGCTCCTTGTTTTACGGGGTAATCCTGGGGGTTTTTCTTAGTGCGTTCTTTTTGAAAAGTGTAGGCGGGCGCGCAGTTTTTATAGCAGCTATCATAGCCGAGATACTGGTCGTTGCCATTTTTATGGCCAATGAGTATCAGTGGCAAATCATCGTCTGGGGAAGGGTGTTGAAGGTTCAGATTGCCTACCTTTGGCTTAACCTGATTGGGTGTGCGTTGGTGATGCTGTTCGCATCGCTTCTTCAGTTTTTTTTAAGAGAGAGCAAGGATATTAAGGCCGGGGTTATGTAAAAAGCCCCTGGCCGGTCATGAGGTTGTGTAAAATATTATTTGGTGGCGTCAGCCGCCAAATGACCGGCCGGGGGCTTTTTACGCAACCACTATTCACGAGTCAATCATAGCAACAAAATTTCCCTTCTCAGGCTGGGCATTGTCTGTTCACAATGCGTGCTGCGTTCATTGCGGACTTTCGTCAAACCATCCGCCAATGGCGTCCAGCATTTGCGGATCTACCAGGTTGGGCATGGTGATTTTAAGGGCAGGATTTGCTTTCATGGCGATTTCGGCACTTTTCATGGCGCCGGGATTTCTGGCCCAGCTTCGCCGTGCGATACCGTTGTTTACATCCCAGAACAACATACTTTGCAGCCTTCGTTGAGCCGCAGGGCTTCCATCGAGCACCATACCGAAGCCACCGTTGATCACTTCGCCCCAACCGACGCCTCCGCCATTATGCAGCGACACCCAGGTAGCGCCGCGAAAAGCATCTCCGATAACGTTTTGTACTGCCATGTCAGCAGTAAAACGGGAGCCATCGTAAATATTGGCTGTTTCCCGGTAGGGGGAATCGGTTCCTGAAACATCATGGTGGTCACGGCCCAGGATGATCGGTCCTTTCAAAATACCCTCAGAGATTGCCTGGTTAAAGGCAGTGGCAATCTTTATCCTGCCTTGTGCATCGGCATATAAAATACGGGCGAGGGAACCTACGATGGGGATATTTTCGTCGGCATGTCTTATCCAGTGAAGGTTATCTTCCAACTGCTTTATCGTGTCCGGATGGGCATTTTCACACATAGACCTAATAACCTGCGCCGCGATTTTGTCGCTTTGGCGGAGGTCTTCGGGATTTCCGGAGGCACAGACCCAGCGGAACGGGCCAAAACCATAGTCAAAGCAAAGAGGCCCCATGATATCCTCTACGTATGATGGATACCGGTATTGTTGTTGCTGCCTGTCTTTCCAAACCTCGGCACCGCAATTCCCCGCTTGCAGCAGAAAGGCATTGCCATAGTCCCAGAAATACATTCCCCGGTCGGTCATGGTATTGATTGCACGGACGTGCCGGTGGAGGGTTCGATGGACTGCAGCCCTGAATGCTGGTTTATCGCTGGCAAGTAGTTCCTGTGCTTCTGCATAAGTAAAACCAGCAGGGCAATAGCCTAAATCGTCAATATTGTGGAGGGAGGTTTGATCGGAGCCAAGTTCGACACGTACGTTTTTTTCTACCAGTTTTTCCCATAGGTCCACGATATTTCCGGGATAAACCAGCGCGACAGCCTTCCGTGTATTTCGGCAACGCTCGATTTCTGCTACCAGGGTGTCGAGGTTGGAGTAAATATTTTCCGCGAGGATGTATCCATCGTCCAGTCGTTGCCGGATAGCTGCCGGGTCAATTTCTGCGATGACCCCTATGGCGCCGGTAATGACAGCGGCAAGGGCCTGGGCACCAGACATTCCACCCAGCCCAGAAGTGACAAAGACCGTGCCGCCAAGGTCATTTTCTGCGATTTGATTTAACCGCGCTGCATTCAGGAGGGTAATCGTCGTACCGTGGACGATGCCCTGCGGGCCGATATACATAAAAGACCCTGCCGTCATTTGCCCGTACGAGGTGACGCCCAGGGCATTGTATTTATTCCAGTCGGTCTTGGCGGAATAGTTGGGGATCATCATACCGTTGGTTACAACTACCCTCGGGGCATCTGTGTGGGAGGGGAATAACCCCAGGGGATGGCCGGAATAGAGGACCAGGGTTTGCTCGTCGGTCATTTCGGCGAGGTATTTCATGGTAAGGCGATACTGAGCCCAATTTTGAAATACCGCGCCATTCCCGCCATAAGTAATCAGCTCGTCCGGATGCTTGGCAATTTTAGGGTCCAGGTTATTCTGGATCATGAGCATGATAGCCGCTGCCTGCTGGGAGCGTGCGGGATATTCATGTACCGGGTGGGCGTACATGGGATAATCCGGCTTGAACCGGTACATATAAATACGGCCGAAGGTTTCCAGTTCTTGTGCGAATTCTTGTGCCAGGATGGGGTGATGCCGGAGGTGAAAATACCTGAGTGCATTCCGGACGGCAAGGATTTTTTCTGTTTTTGACAGAACGCCCTTTATATTGCGCACGGGTGCATGGCTGAACGCGTGGCTACGACATCCGTCGTACGGGGGAAGTTCGTCGGGAATCCCTTCCAGGATTGCATCTTTGAATGATTTCATAGCGGGAGAAAGATAGGACCTGTAAAATTGAGCAGGCCGTAGTTATTCCCCTGGCCCCAAAAGTTTGAAAGTATCTTTAGTCTGGCGCAGGTATTTTTTGTATTTGATGCGGTAAGTCCTGTAGTAGGTTTGATAGCGTTTTTTCATGGCTTCATAGCTATAGGGGTATATGGCTGCGGCTCCGGGCATCGCACCCGATGCCGGCCCCGGTGCAGGGTTTTGGGAAGTTGGGGCCGTTATTTTTTCAATTTTCTCTACCACCTGTGGTACAGGGATTTCCGTTGAGGGGGAATTTTTGAGAAATCCCTGTTCTTCCATCCAATCATCGTTATAAACCTTTCCAAGGTATCTGGACCCATGGTCTGGAAAAAGTGCAACGACAACATCGCCGGGTGCGAAGCGGTCTTTAAGCTGAAATACCGCCTGCAGGGCAGAGCCACTGGAATAACCGAGCATGAGCCCTTCTTTTTTAGCCATTTCCCTTGCCCGCAGAGCACTGTCCTTGTCGTTTACCTGGACGAATTCGTCCACATAATCAATCAGCAGATTATCAGGTATGATATTCTTGCCCAGTCCCTCGACTTTATATGGCTTGATCTGTTCGCGGTCATACTTGCCGGTTTGAAAATAGTGGGTCAGGACTGATCCATACGCGTCAACGGCAATGACTTTAACGGCGGGGTTTTGTTCTTTCAGGTATCGGGCGGTACCGGACAGAGAGCCGCCGGTACCTGCACAGCAGACGTAGTGGGTGATTTTACCCTGTGTTTGTTCCCAGATTTCCGGGCCTGTCGAGCGGTAGTGCGCGCCTGCGTTGTCGTGGTTGAAATTTTGGGCCAGGTAAAACGAATTAGGTGTTTCGCGGGCAATTTGCTCGGCCTGCGAATAATAGGAACGGGGGTCTTCCGGCTCGACATCTACGGGGCAGACGACGACTTCGGCGCCCATAGATTCCAGCAGGGCAATTTTTTCTTTGGAGGCCTTGGTCGTGAGGGTGAGGATACACTTGTATCCTTTCAGGGCACTTACCATTGCAATACTGAACCCTGTATTCCCGGAGGTGGCTTCGACAATGACCCCGCCAGGTTTGAGTTTTCCTTTTCGTTCCGCTTCGCAAATCATGTGGTACGCAATCCTGTCTTTCGCACTGTGGCCTGGGTTGAAAGCCTCTACTTTGCCAAAAACAGTAAACGGCAAACCCGCACAAATCCTGCTCAACTTGATCAGTGGCGTGTGGCCTATGGTATCGAGTACGCTCTCCTGGTACATAAATCCGACACGGTTAAGGTGAATTAGGAATACCCCGTTAATCTATTGTAATAATGCGCCGAAGTAGCCAGCGGTTCAATTGTTCGGGAGATTTGGAGGGAACTTAACACTGCAAAGGTACTAATTTTTTCAAAAAAAGTAGCTTTTCGAGCCTAATTCCAGGGATTTTCGACGTTTAGGTGCTATCGGTTTATCTGGGGCAAAAAGAAACGACGTGCAGGAAAAATATCTAATTTTGACGCGTCGTTTTTGATCTGCCCGATTCGGTTTTTCAAAAACCACAGTGCGCCAGTGAAGTTTCAACCCACCCGGTACGACGGGTTCAAACCAGCGATATGAATCGTGGGATTACGCTCAAAGCGCGGCTGATTCTCTATTACAAGGGCAAGATTCTGCTCCTGAAACAAACCCGTCCGAATGGGGGGAACTACTCGCTCGTAGGCGGCACGGTCGAGCAGGGCGAAACCGCCCGGCAGTCTTTGATCCGCGAGAGCTTCGAAGAAGCAGGGATTATCTTACAGGAGAAAGACCTTCGGCTGGTACATGTATTGCATAAAGCCGGTAAAGGCCAGCAGCGGGTAGTCCTCTATTTTAAAGCATACAAATGGGAGGGCAAGTTGAAGGCAAAGGAAACCCACAAATTCCACGAGGCAGAATGGTTTGACCTCGACCATCTTCCCAAAGATCTCACCCAAACTGTGCGCAAGATCCTGGATGAATATCGCCATGGAAATTTTTACTCCGAGCAATAGGCAGGATGTGAAAAGCCTCGATACTGCTTCACAAGTCCTTTGGGGGTCCCGAGGTTGTGTAAAAAGTACTTTTCAGAGCCGCGGGGTGGTGATGTTTTTGGGGGCTGGGACGTGGTTAAGAGGGGGGGGCAAAATATATAGTTTTGTGGGGGGGGGGC
>JBEIGB010000017.1:0-48349 GCA_040382095.1 Lewinellaceae bacterium | reverse complement strand
GCCCGGGTCTATCCCCCAAGTCCTTTAGCGGCAACCGTCCCCAAACAATATTTTCCCCCAGACCCCTCTTTTGTTTATTTTGCCAACAAAAAAAAACAAAAGCGGCGTCTCGGGAAGATTTGTTCTGCCGTCGAAAGCGGCAGAATATTCATGAGACCGCCTCGTTCAAAATATCGTTTGGTAGCACAAGCACCTTTTTGCACAACTTCGAAGTACCTGCTTAAAATGCCTGTACAATGGCCCGGGTTGCAGCACCCCCTGGCCAATCGCGTACCAAAAACCTTAACAGCCCGAAGTAAAGGCTTCGGATGTAGGAGGCGACAAGATGGTCCACCATAGGAAAGCCAATTGCCATCATTACAATAACCGTTCAACTTAACATACTACTACCTAATTTTAACGAATGTCCAACTCTTTATTTAAGATAGCTAAGGAACTTAACGTCGGTACCGGCTCTATTGTGGAGTTTCTCAATAGAAACGGTTTCGATATCGAAAACAAACCTAACGCCAAGATTACCGACGAAATGTACGGGCGCCTCCTGAAGGAGTTCCAGAAGTCTATTGACGATAAAGAAGCCTCCAAACACGTGAGTATCGGTATGCGGGGAAAAACTTCCCACGAAACTGAGGTGCCGGCTGCCCGGGAAAAACAAGAGCCTGTGCAGCAAAATCCCGAAAAAACCGAGGAAATCGAACGCCCACGCGTTAGATTGGGAAAACCCAATGTCCTGGGTAAAATTGACCTGGGCGGAAGGCTCTCAGATCGCGCAAAGGAAAAAGAAACTATCGAAAAGCCCCAGGAACTACCTGTGCCCGCCATCGAACCAACGCCCATAACGGAGCCAACGCCCACAAAAGTATCGCCCCCCGTACTGCAGGAGCCCGAACCCCAAAATTTTTCTGCGCCCGAGCAAACACTTAAGGTGCCCGAAGCTGAAAAAGCAACTGCACAGCCCGTCGAATCCGCACCCGTCGAGACCGGCAGCGATATCTTCCGCGCCGATACGCCTGAACTCAGAGGCCTTAAAATCCAAGGTAAAATAGATCTGGATCGCCTTTCGCCTCAAGGACGGAAAAAGAAAAAAGACGCGAAAGAAGCACCTAAAAAAGGACCAGAAACTACAACCAGCACACCAAAACCTTCGGAAAAACCAGGAGAAAAACCACAAAAGGGAGAACCCGGAAAGGAGAAAGAGGTCAGTCGCGCCCCGCAGGCAACCGAATCCGCCGATGACAAAAGAAAACGCAAGCGCAAGCGTAAAAAAGTCGGCGGCGATGGCCAGGGTCAGGGTCAGGGTCAAACCCAGCCCAAACCCCAGCAAGGCGCAAAACCCCAGGACCGGAAATCCCCTCCCGCTGCTGTACGCTCCTCTGCTAAAGAAGAGCCTAAAGAAGTCTCCCAGCGGGAGATAGAGGAAAAAATTAAGGCCACGATGGCCAGACTCTCTGGTGGAGGCAAGAAAAAACGCCAGAAACTCCAGCGCGATAAACGCGACCGATTCCGGGAAAAACAAGAAATGATGGAAATGGAGGCCTCCAATGCCAAATTGGAAGTCACCGAATTTATCACGGTCCAGGAACTCGCAAACGTCATGGACGTGCCGGCAGCAGAAGTAATTATGGCCTGCCTCAACCTCGGGGTCATGGTGTCTATCAACCAACGCCTCGATGCAGAAATTATCGAACTTGTAGCTGAAGAATTCGGACACGAAGTGGAGTTCATCTCCATGGAAGAACATGTGGAGGACGAAATTCAGGACGAGGAAGATACCGATGACCTCCAGCCAAGATCGCCAATCGTAACAGTGATGGGCCACGTTGACCACGGGAAAACCTCATTGCTCGATTATATCCGCAGTGCCAATGTCGTCGCAGGGGAGGCAGGGGGTATCACCCAGCATATCGGCGCGTATGAAGTAGTCCTGGAAAATGGTAAACGGCTTACCTTCCTCGATACCCCAGGCCACGAAGCCTTCACCGCCATGCGCGCCCGTGGCGCAAAAGTCACAGATATCGCGGTAATCGTTATCGCCGCCGATGATAGTATCATGCCCCAAACTAAAGAGGCAATCAGCCACGCACAAGCCGCCGGCGTGCCTATGGTCTTTGCAATCAACAAAATTGATAAGGCGAACGCACAACCTGAAAAGATTAAACAGGAACTGGCCTCCATGAATTTTCTCGTAGAGGACTGGGGCGGCAAATATCAGTCCCAGGATATTTCTGCAAAACAAGGTGTCGGGATAGATGTATTGCTGGAAAGGGTGCTGCTCGAAGCAGAACTCCTCGATTTGAAAGCAAATCCAGATAAAAAAGCCATCGGTACCGTACTCGAGGCAACCCTCGAAAAAGGCCGCGGATATGTCTCTAAAATGTTGGTACAGTCAGGTACCCTCCATATCGGTGACCATATCGTGGCCGGGGAATATTCCGGGAAAGTGCGCGCTATGCTCAACGAACGGGGTAAACGCCTGACCGAAGCAGGCCCTTCAGCGCCTGTGATGGTCCTCGGACTCGGAGGTGCCCCTCAGGCAGGCGATAGGTTCAAAGTAGTGGATAGCGATCAGGAAGCCCGGCAAATCGCCTCCAAACGCTCCCAAATTATGCGCGAACAGGCGAACAGGGCTACTAAGCGTATCTCCCTCGACGAAATCGGACGCCGCCTCGCTCTCGGAAACTTCAAAGAGCTCAATCTTATCGTTAAAGGGGATGTGGATGGCTCAGTAGAAGCACTTTCCGACTCGCTGATCAAACTGTCTATCGAAACGGTTCAAGTCAATGTTATCCACAAAGCCGTAGGTCAGATCATCGAATCTGATGTCCTCCTGGCTTCCGCCTCCGATGCAATCGTCATCGGCTTCCAGGTACGCCCCTCGTCAGGTGCCCGTAAACTCGCAGAACAGGAAGGGGTACAGATCAAAACTTATTCAATTATCTACGAGGCAATCGAGGAAATCAAATCCGCTATCGAAGGCCTGCTCGAACCTACCAAGGAAGAACATATCACCGGACAAGTTGAAGTCCGGGAAGTGTTCAAGATCAGTAAAGTGGGCACAATCGCCGGTTGTATCGTACAGGAAGGTAAAATCTCCCGGAACAGCCATATCCGGTTGGTGCGCAATGGAATCGTCATCTTCCCAACCCGCGAAGGTGCGCATGGCGAAGTAGCCTCCCTGCGTAGGTTCAAAGAGGATGTCAGAGAAATTAAATCTGGTCTGGAATGTGGGATCAGCATCAAAAATTTCAACGATATCAAAGTCGGGGATATTATTGAATCCTACGAAGTGACAGAAGTCAAGCAGAAACTTTGATGCCCAACGCGGCAGCTTTCTTTTACGGAAGCAACACAATAAAAAAAGAGGCCCGGTTCAATGAAATATTTTGCCGCCCGCAGCGGCAAAATTGCTCATCGAACCGGGCCTCTTTTTTTAAGTGGCGATGGTGCCGTTAGGCACGGTTCAGCAGGAATGTCTTTGGAAGGTGCAGGATCAGCTCTTGCCGGACGACAAGCGCTGGGTGCGTCAGTTTATTCCATTTGAGTAGGTTCTCGACGGAAGTCTGGAATAATTTTGCAATTTCTTCCATGGAATCTCCTTTCGAAACAACATACGTGGTGCGGAAAACTTCTTTCTCTGCAGAACGCTCTTCCGGTGAGGCGAGGTAGTTGCGAAGCGCAAGGGTCGCCTTTTCATTGGGGAGCATCACGAAATGGCCTTTCTTGCTGTCCGGGATGATACCCTGTGTATATGCAGGGTTGAGTACCGCCAGCGTGGAAAGACCTACACCGGTTACCCGGGAGATTTCCCCAAACGAAATCCTTCGGAAGACAGGCATTACGCGTAGGTCAGGCATCTCGTGGGTCTGGAAATTGCCCGGCTTCAGTCCATGCTGCTTGAAGTACTTGCCGACATAAGCGGCGGCGATGAACGTGGGTACATAGCGCTGCGTTTCTTTCGGCAAATAATCCTTGACTTTCCAATAGTCTTTCGTGCCAGCCATCCGGATTGCCGCATCCACTTTCCCTACGCCACTATTGTAAGCTGCCAGTACAAGCGCCCAGTCCCCAAATTTTTTATATAAGAAGACCAACATTTTGACTGCAGCATCCGTTGAGCGGTAAATATCCAATCGTTCATCTATACCCGCATTGACTTGTAAGCCAAAATGACGGGCAGAGATCGACATCAGTTGCCAAAGCCCTGCCGCACCAGCAGGCGATTTGATCGTTGTCAGCAGCCCGGATTCAATTAAAGGCAGGTACTTGAGCTCTTCAGGAAGACCGTTGAGACGCAACTGATGCTCGAAAATAGGGAAATACATGTGTGAACGACCCAGGGCCAACTGGGTCTCGACCCGTCCCGTAGTCAGATACTGGCGTATCCGGGACAATACCTGTTCATTGGATTGCACAGGCACAGGAAGCTGTAACTTTGCCAGTCGTTCGGAAACGACATCGGCGTTCCACTCGCCAGCAACAGCAGAATGATTGGTTGCCTTTGAGTAGAGGTTTGTGTTTGGGACACCCGCCATAGCCACCGTAGCGGCAGCAGTAGCAGAAATCCAAGTCCATGGGAATTGCATTAAAAATTTGTTTTGTTAAAAAATCCCGGACACTGCGTGTTTCAGTCGGCCGGCTCAACAGGAGTAAGTTTTGTATCTATAGTGATATGTTCCTAAATAATGAATGAAAGTGTTAAAGCCCTTTAACGTGGGCGAACATTGTTTTGCCTGTTTATATCGGCCCGGATGCACATTCACAGCACAAAAATACGGCCTTTTACCTTGGCAAGCAATGTTTTGGGGTTTATCCCCGATTAACTAACACTTAAACAACGAAAACCGGGGTTTGTTAATTGTTTCGTAAATAATAGATTTAATAAATTGTTCTGGCAAAAATAATCGTTTTTTGAAATAAAAACAGGATTTAAGTGTTTTTACAGAATTATTGGCAAAAAAGTTTTTTGCCGTCTTTTTTATTTTTTATGACAATTTCATGACAATTTGATTGCTTTTCACTACTGTAAATACTTCATCAGCTCTAAAATCACGATAATGGACGTTATTACCATAAATATACATTCCTTTGGTATTGCAAGGGATATTATCGGGCAAGCCTGCCTCGAGCTTTCTTTCCCCACGCAGGGAACGGTCAGTGACCTGCGTGCCCTGTTGGTCGGAACATATCCCAGGCTGACGGGGCTAAAGTCGCTTGCTATTGCCGTCAATGCCGAGTATGCTCCTGACTCCAGGATAATCCTGCCCGGAGATGAAATCGTGGTAATCCCACCAGTCAGCGGAGGGTGAACTGATATCAGATGTTTGATTTATAGCGACAGGCCAGCGCGGTGGAAAAATTTTACTTCCGCCATATATAGCCCCATTAAAGATTTTCGTTCTTTTTGAATGTATAAGGATTAAAAGTCGGCCCATGAATTACAGGTATGGTTGTTTATTTCTTTCGCTATTCCCCTTTTTGCTTTTTGGACAGTGCTACAGATCGAAGAAAAACCCTCTGGGGGATAACCCGCGGATCGAAATCACGATGACGCCGGAAAAGGCGATCGTACAAATTAACGACTTCCCCGTGGTGGAATACTATTTTGCACCCGGAGAAAAAGAGGATTTTCCCGCTACAGCTTATGATGCGATATTTTCCGACGTCCGGCTAGTAACGGCAGAGGGAGAACCCTCTACCCAGGTTATTGTGAGTATGACCATCCGGAACTTAAAGAAGATTTCAAAAACTTTCTATTATAAGCGCGAGGGCTTTGACACTACATGGGATATTGTGGCGGGATTGGAGAAAGAAATTCAGCGGGAGGTAGTACTCAGCGAAGCGGTGGAAGTACATGCTACCCACCTGATGATTTCGGTCTGGGACAATCAGGACATTGATGGCGACAGCGTATCGGTTTTCTTCAACGGGCGCAGGGTGCTGGAGAAATTTGCGCTTTCAAAGCATCCCGGTATTTTTGAGGTAACCCTTTCAAAAGGTGCCAACGTCCTTACGTTATTCGCACATAACCTCGGGGTCAACCCACCCAATACCGCTGCCATCGCAATTGATGACGGGATGGCCAGACAGACCCGCGTGCTTTCCTCCAACTTCCACAAATGTGGTGCTATTGAACTTTTACTGAGCCGGGAATAGCGGGAATGTCCGTATCCTGCTATTTTGTGCCGGGGGCATCAGTTGCGGATAAGGGCAGCCCCGGTTATAAACCAATCCGATCCACAGGCCGTTTCTTCCCGGGCAGACCAAATGTCGCCTTCGGGCATGTCATACATTAAGGCATCCGCAGAATCATTCAGATATTCCACCCAGGAAAGCCACGCGATCCCGCTTTCATCTGCAAAAAGGTTGCCTCCACTGTCGGACAACGCGGGGGTGGTATGTCAACGATGCGGAGTGACGCTATTTTAATGTTCTGAGCAGTAACCGGGTATGCCGGAGGTACATACAAGGGTTATACAGCAGCGTAATTGTCTGTTTATTCGTATTTTTCATTCTTTACCGTAAAAACATCCCGGGGGCTGATTCAGCGATAGCAAGAATTTAAGGGCATATCGGGAATTTTATGCCGGGGCTAAAAAAAGCCCTCTATTCCGCCAGGGAATGAGGGCTTTTTTTAACAAAACACTGGGATTTCAGGCCATAAAACCAGCGTTATTTACCAATCGGAATCATAAAACCAGCGGAGAACATTACGCCCCGGTTGTAGATTTTTTCCTGCGAGTTGACACTATCATCCGTATCGAGGGTCTGCAGGCCGAGGTTATAGCGGGCGTCGAGGAGAAAATGACCCGCTCCAAGGGGTACTTCTATGCCGGCACCGAAGAGCACGCTGAAGTCAAAGCGGCTTATATTGGCCTCTTTGAAATCAATATCCATGCTTTCTTCCTCTGTCGTGGTCGTGCCGTTTCCTGTGGTCATTTCCGCTGTGATTTTACCTTTCGTCGCATAAGCCACACCAGGGCCGCCTACGGCATAGAACTGGAGGATATCGCTTCCGAATTTACCCTTCAACAACATGTCCAGGGACAGATAATCCAGTTTTGTGCGGGCGTCAATTTTGAATACGGAAGTCTCGTCGGATTCTTCATAATTCAATCTTACCCCTTTACGGATAAAGGCGGGTTCTATCTGTACGGCTAAATGGTTGGAGGCCTCAATTTCTACTGGGGCGACAATATACAGCCCCGGCAGGTCTTTTATCCAGTCCTTCTCAATATCCGTATCATCACTCCAGTGCCAGCGGGCGAGGTTTACACCCCCGCGAAGCCCTACACGTGTTTGTGCCCATAAGGGTTGAGCGGCCAGTACTAACCCAAGGACCAATCCGAGAATGCACGATAGCTTTTTCATCACTATTGATTTAGGTTAAGAATTTGGTTTACCTGCTCTATGTAATAAGAAATACAGAGATTGGCAATGACATTTTCCACCTCAGATAGTGACGAATGTACTTGATGGATAGTTAATCGTGTTGACTTATGGTGAAAGGTGCGGAAATGCTCATTTGGTGGTTGGAACTGGCATAATCAAAAAATAGCGGACGAAATTATTTTACCTGAAGAAAATCATTTTGGGGGTTGCGTCGGGCGTACTTCGATTTTACTGGGAAGGGTGCGGGGGTGCATGAGGAGCAGGTCTATTACAATTTGCCCCATATCTTCGATTTGGATTTTCCATTCGTCGGCGGGGTTGGGCACATGGTGGTTGAAGTAGGTAGCGACGGAGCCTGGCATGATGGTCGTTACCTTGACCCCATACTTCCGCAGGTCGAGCATTACGGCCTGGGAGAAGCCTACCAGTCCGAATTTACTGGCATTATACGCGGCTCCTCCGGCAAAAAAATTCGTCCCTGCCAGGCTGGCGATCGTGATTAGATAGCCTTGTGAGGCTTTTAGTGCATCGAGGGAAGCTTTAGTCGTGTTGAAAACACCGGTGAGGTTGGTGTCTATGGTTTCCTGCCATTGTTCCGGGGTGAGGGTTTCGACCGGTCCAAAATGGCCGACTCCGGCATTGGCGACTACTACATCCAGCCTTCCCCAGGTACTTAGGGCGGCCTGTACCACGCCCTGTTGGGCCTCGAGGCTACGTACGTCGGCTTCAAAGCCTATGGCATTCCCGCCTCCCAGGGCACTCAGGTTTAGTGCGGCCGCTGTAGCTTCTTGGCCATTCCGGCTACTGATTGCCACGTGCATACCTTTCCGGACCATAGCTTCCGCAATACCATACCCAATACCTTTACTTCCGCCGGTTATCAGGGCGGTTTTTCCTTTTAATCCATTCATCGCGTTTGTATTTTTAAAGTGAACGTGAAGCCCGGTACTTTGTTTAACCGCTGTATCCAGGGCCTCGGAGGGGGAGGCCTGCGGAGAAAGTTCACCGGCCTACAATGATTAATATCACTGCGCGTTATTATGTAATCTGCGAATTTACGCTTAAAACCACGTATGAGGGCAGGTCAGATATAAAACATGCGGATTGCTTTCATCAGAATAAATTATTTTTGAAGGCGGACGCGGGCATTTTGGTCAGCGCGTGGTTTCCCGGGCCGGATACCTAAAAAAATTGCATATCTTTATTAACCTAAAAACACCATAATATATGAACGTTCTTGCACCCGTCAAAACCATCATGAGCACGGAATTGATTACGGTAAGTCCGACCGACAAACTCACCCTGGTCAAAGAAATTTTTGACGAAAACAATATCCACCACGTTCCTGTGGTGCGGTTCAAAGAGCTTGTCGGGATTATCAGTAAATCCGACTTCCTGTACTTTCTGAGGGGGTTCAGCCCTAGCGACGAAGACCGTTTCGTCAACTATGCGCGTCTGCGTGCATATAACGCAGAGGATATCATGACCAAGGGGATTGCCAAATTAGATCCCGATGACCGGATCAACGTTGCACTGGAAATTTTTATGGTCAATCGTTTCCATGCGATACCTGTGGTGAAGGAAGATGAACTGGTGGGGATTGTTACGACTTACGATATTATCCGGACGCTCGCCGGGGAAAATGTCACGCCAGGTCAGATCCTCGAATCAAAAAGAACCGACTGGGAAAAATAATTGCTTGTGAACGGAGGACAGATTATTGCAGGCGTGCTGAAAGCCCATGGGGTTACGCATTTATATACCCTTTGCGGGGGGCATATATCCCCGATTTACGTTGAAGCGGAAAAACAGGGGATCCGTATAGTGGATGTACGCGACGAGGCCTCAGCGGTGTTTGGGGCCGATGCGAGTGCCCGTTTGACGGGGATCCCTGGCATTGCGGCGGTGACGGCTGGCCCCGGGGTGACAAATGCCATTACGGCGTTGAAAAATGCCCAGATGGCACAGACGCCTTTACTGTTACTGGGTGGTGCCACAGCAACCCTGCTGAGGGGGCGTGGTGCTTTACAGGATATTGACCAAATGGCCCTTGTGCGTCCTCACGTTAAATTTGCAGCCCGGGTAACACGGCTTAAGGATATGGCTCCGCTGTTGTATCGTGCGCTCGCTATTGCCAAAAGTGGCGTTCCGGGGCCTGTCTTCCTGGAAATGCCGATAGACCTCCTGTACGATGAGCCCATGGTAAGGGAGCTGTATGGCCAGAAGAGCAGTACAGGGAAGCGTTTTGTCGAAAAAGTGACAAACTGGTACATTGATCGGCACGTCAACCGCTTATTCAGCGGCGTTCGTTCGTTTTCTCCTTTCAAAGCAGACCCTGAAGCGTTGTATGATGCACCGATAGACGACGGGATAGCACAAAAAGTATTGGCGGTATTACAGAAGAGTACACGGCCAGTCATGATTCTGAGCAGTGGGGCCTTATTGGCACCTGGAAAGGCGGATGCCCTTTCAGCAGCTGTAGGGCAAATGGGCATACCTGTTTATCTCAGCGGCATGGCACGGGGCTTGCTGGGCCGCGACCATCCCCTTCAATGTCGGCACAACCGCAAACAAGCGCTCAAGGAGGCTGATTGTGTTTTGCTTATGGGCGTACCGGTTGATTTTCGCCTCGATTATGGTTTTCATCTGAATCGCCGGGCGATCAAAATTGCGGTGAACCGAAGCCGGCAGGAGCTAAATAAAAACCTGAATGCACAGATCAGTATCCAGGGGGATCCTGCACAGTGGCTCATCGGGTTGGCCACAAAAAAACAGCACTTGCCGGATTGGGGCAACTGGAAGGCGGCGCTTCAGGAACGAGAATACAGCAGGGAAAAAGGTATTGACGAAACGGCTGCCCAGGACGTAACGGGCATTAACCCGGTGGCACTTTTCAGGTGTTGGGAAGCTGCCATGCCGGAGCATTCTGTCCTGATTGCCGACGGCGGTGATTTTGCGGCCACGGCAGCATACACCCTACGCCCCCGTAAGCCGCTTGGATGGCTCGACCCAGGGGCTTTTGGCACCCTTGGAGTAGGGGGAGGTTTTGCTTTAGGGGCTGCTTTGCAATATCCAGGGGATTATATATGGATCATCTATGGGGACGGCAGCGCCGCTTACAGTATCATGGAGTTGGATACCTTTACTAAAATGGGTTTGCGCGTCTGTGCCGTAATCGGCAACAACGGCTCCTGGGAGCAAATTGCGCGCGACCAGGTCCCGCTGCTGGGGACCGACACCGCTACTGTTTTGCCAAAATCCGACTATCACAAGATTGCCGAAGCCTTTGGGGCAGCAGGAGAGCGTGTCGAGACCCTCGCAGCGTTCGAGACAGCCCTTGCAAATGCAGTCGAGAGCATGGACAGAGGCGTTCCTTACGTGATTAACGCCATTATTGGCTCAACGGCATTCCGACAAGGGAGTATTTCGATGTGACGCAGCCTGCAACGGTTGTTCAGGTATTTTGGCTGCGGGATTGTTTGCTGTATCGTAAAATCGCCTCAAGGGTTTTGGGGGAAGCGCTAAATTGGGCTTTGGGCAGCATCCGGTATGCTTTCCGGAGTTCCTGAAATTCTTCGCGCATCAACACATCATGTTGAATAATCGCTTTGGCTTCAGTCACTTCCTCGGCAGTTACCTCGCCGTAAAGCCATTTAACAAATAAATCAGGTGTACAAGTTTGGTGCATCGGATAAGTTTTATTGAACAATTATTGAGTTTATTCAGGTAAAAGAAGACGGAAATCTATTGAAAACCGCCACTTTCGCGGGTAAAACTGCCGTTTGTTTCCCGAATAGTTACAATTGTTAAACTTTTCCGTTCCACGGTTTATTGTATCCCCCAAAAACTTTAACACTTTTCCAAGTATTCGCCTGGTTTTTATTTTATTCTGCGACAGAACACTGGGAAACCGCTACAAAAATTACGGGGTGAGGTGTATCGCGCTTCTTTTGCAGGCTTGAAATTACCGCACGCGGTACCAGGTTTGCGTCCGGTATAAACCAGACCAGTGCTTTCCCCTTACGCGCAGGTTCCCATCTTCCAGCCAGACACTACAGCTATAGACACTTCCGGTTTCGGGGTCGAGGATATTCCCCCCATTCCATACCGTACCATCGTTGTTGAGGTTGTCAACAATGACCATACCCACCAGCGGCTTATTTTGCTTGTCACCTTTACATTTTTCGCAAACCGTATCGGCAGGCTTACGTAGCAACTGAACGATTTTACCGTTGACCTTACCCCCTTTTTGGTATAATTCGACATGGGATTTAGCCTCTCCGGTTTCATCGTCAATTGTTTTCCATACGCCGAGTACTCCTGTACCCGATGACTGGGCATAAGCTGGGGCAAAGACGGGCAATAGGATACAAAACAAGAAAATCGAGCGCATAATCAATTGGTTTTGTGATTAATGAATTTTATGAGACATCAGTTACAAGAACGGCGGGATGCCAGAATAATTGTTTGAATGCACAGACTGTGTTGTGCTGAATTTCTACACCTTCGCTTTCCAGCAGGGCTTGCATTAGGCCGGGATGCCCGAAATGGTTTCTTCCGCTAAGCTCCCCTTTTCGGTTGACTACCCGGTGCGCGGGGACGTCATTCGATTGCAGGGATTGGTGTAATGCCCACCCGACCATTCTGGCAGAGCCGAGTGCCAGAAAATCGGCGATGGCTCCATAAGTACTCACACGCCCTTTCGGTATCTTCCGCACTACCTCATAAACACGTTCGTAATAGGTAGGTTCCGGCATGTATTTGTTATTTTTGTGCAAAGAAATCACTTGCTGCAATGCGTAATTTCAAGATTATGGCCATGGGGGTCGGTAATTTGACCGATGCCCGTTTTTTTGCTTCCTGGGAAGTGGATTGGTTAGGGTTTAATTTTGATCCGGGAAGTCCGCAGTATATCCCTCCTGCAAAAGCGGCTGCTATCCGGGAATGGGTTACAGGGCCTGCCATCGCGGGTTTGTTTGGCTTATGCGGACCGGAGGCGGCAGCTTCTGCCCGCGCGATGATAGACCTGGATGCTGGCATGGTAAATATGTTTGCGGATCCCCATATATTAGCATGTTTTCCTGAACAGGTGCCACTTATCGTGGAAGTAGTAGCGGATACAGAAACGGATTTAACGGAAGTTCGGGCGATTATGGATCGGTGGAGTCCCTATACTTCCTTTTTTGTTTTTGATTTTTTTAAAAATGACATCCACTGGGATGATATTGAGCGTGGGCATCCGATGGATACATCTGCTTTGAGGCAGTTATGTGCGGACTACCCTGTGCTCCTGGCGATGGATTTCAGCCCATTGGCCGTTCGGCAAATCGCTGATAAAATCCGGCCTGCGGGTTTTTGCCTGCAGGGCGGCGAGGAGGAGAAAACCGGGTTTAAAGCATTTGATGAGCTGGAGGAGCTTTTAGAAGTCCTCCAGCTCATCTGATTCCATGGAGTCCCGCCAATCCTCGAATTCCTCGAGGAGCTCGTTGATTTCTTCGAGATCGAATTGTTCGGGGTCATAGTCTTCTCCAATCCAGTCGATGATTTCGGCATACTCCGGGGACTTGGGATCGCGGAGTACGGCGAGCATGTGGAAATACCCGGGAGCGCCTCCACAGTCTTCAGGAGGGCAGCTCCTTCCGCCATTCAGGCATACGGGTTTGTCCAGTTCCTCTGTGGTGACTTCGAGTACTTCGAGATGGTGCATCCAATCATCGCCGAAGTCATAGACATACGTCAGCTTGTCTTTAGCCTTCAGATTGAGCTCTTTGAGGGTAATAGACTCAGAGTCCTCGACTTCTTTATCAATTTCCCAGAGCTCGTCTTCATCAGGTATGAGGCCGATCCGGCGTTTTTGGTAATTGAATTCGAAGAGGTGGGCATTTTCCCAACCCATCACGATCTGGACGATTTGGTGAAAGGAAAAAAAATCTTCTGTTTCATTGACTTTAAAAACCCTCCAGATATCTGGTGTGATGTAGTCGAGTTTAATCTTAAAGGTGATGCTTTTATTCACAGCGGATTATTTTTCGGAAAAATACATATAAAAGTATATTTCACAACTAATTTTGGCATAAAAACGGATGTTGCAAGGGTTTTACATGCCGGGAAAAGTGGAGGCGGGATGTGATGAGGCGGGTCGTGGCTGCCTTGCTGGGCCTGTTTTTGCGGCTGCTGTCATCCTTCCCCAGGGTTTCGCAGATGAACGGATACAAGATTCTAAAAAATTGAGTGGGCTGCAGCGCATAGAAGCTGCAGATGTTATCCGGGAAAACGCGCTTGCCTGGGCGGTAGCAAAGGCGGATGTCGAAGAAATTGATGCCATCAATATCCTGAACGCTTCCTTTTTAGCCATGCACCGTGCGATTGCGGCTTTATCTGTTGAACCCGAGGTGCTTTTGATAGATGGTAACCGTTTTAAGCCATATAACGGCTTGCCTTTTTTTTGTATGGTAAAAGGGGATGGGCGATTTTCTTCTATAGCGGCAGCTTCTATTCTGGCCAAGACTGCACGCGATGCATGGATGCAAAGCATTGCGGTGGAATACCCTCAGTATGGTTGGGAAAAAAACAAGGGCTATCCTACTGCCGCACACCGCAGCGCGGTTGCCCGGTTTGGGCCATCGGCCTTTCACCGGAAGTCATTCCGCCTGCTGCCTGAAAACCATCAAGGGGCACTTTTTGATTAGTATGGGAGAGATACCGGCCAAAAGTGCTATTTCCAGCCCGCTATGATGCCGGCACGGCATATCTGTCAATCCATCTGCTCCTTTGCCGCCGCTGCGGCTTCGTCCACATCGAGGGGGGATTTGCCCGTTTGGTGCAAGTAGGCGTTTTCCAACTGGAAGCGCTGATAGGAATTATCCGGGAATAGCCAGCTTCCGATCAACATTGCGGCAATACTACAAATAAAACCATAGATCAGGCTGGGAATTTTTCCCGGGAATATCCACTCTGTCAGGACCCAGGTGACCAGACCGATAAAGATAGACAAGACTGCGCCGACATTGGAGGCTTTCTTCCAGTACAGGCCCGCTGTCATCGGCACAAACAGGCATACCAGGCTAAGGGCAGAGGATTGACCTACCAGCTCGTAAATATTGCGCTGCAAGGTGGCCATTATCGCGGAGCATATTGCCACAGCTACAACGCCGGCACGCATAATTTTCAGCATCTGCTGGTCTGTTGGGTTTTTGAGTAAAGGGCGGATGAGATTTTCCCCGAGTACTGTTGCCGGGGCGAGGATGCCGCCGGAAGTCGTGCTCAGGATTGCCGAGAGCAGTGCCCCGAAAAACAGGATTTGCAGCAGCAGGCTGCCATGGAGCTGTACCATGCGTGGGATGACCATCTGTGCATCCCCCTCGGTGAGTTCAGGGTACAGTACTTTTCCGACCAGGCCGATAAAAAGCGGTATAAATGCAATCGTCAGATATAAAAAAGAGGAGAGGTAAGCGGAACGGACTGCAGTGCGCTCATTCCGCGCGGCCATGACGCGCTGGAATACATCCTGCTGCGGGATAGAGCCCAGACCAATGGTAATCCACGCTGCGATATAATTTACCCAAGAGTAAAAGCCCCGTTCAGGGAAAAACCGAAAAAAATCTTCGGGTACTTTATCAAAGACTGGCTTGAAGCCCCCTACGCGTACGGTGAGTACGGCTGCGAGCGTCAACAATCCGATAAGAATCATGATCGTCTGCACAAAATCTGTGATGGAAACCGCCCACATCCCACCGATGTAGGTGTAGAGCAGTACGACTACTGTACAAAGAATAATCCCGTAGATCAAGGGCAGGCCCGCAAGGGTGTTCATTACAATTGCCAGCGCGACCAATTGAGCTGCCACCCATCCAAAATAAGATGGAATCATGAAAATGGCAGAGGTAATCTCCGCCAGTCGGCTGAACCTCAACCGGAAGAAGTCGTTAAAGGTGAAGATGTTCAGACGATAGAGCGGGCGTGCAAAAAAGACCCCCAACAAAAACAGGCAGAGCGCGGCGCCAAAGGGGTCTTCGATCACCCCGATTAATCCATTCTCAACAAATTCCGATGAAGCACCCATTACCGTTTCGGACCCAAACCAGGTAGCAAAAAGTGCAG
This sequence comes from Lewinellaceae bacterium, assembly GCA_040382095.1. GTDB lineage: Bacteria > Bacteroidota > Bacteroidia > Chitinophagales > Saprospiraceae > JADJPL01. Next base: position 32,860 of record JBEIGB010000017.1, on the reverse strand, counting down.
ACGCCGCAATAACCGTCGGCAGGTTGCGCCCCGCCACTACGAAATCCGAGGTGGATTTAACCTTGCGTGCGGCCCACCAACCAATACCAATCGTTGCCAGAAGATAAAACCCAATAAAAATGAGTAGCATTTGCCCTTTAATTTGCGGGTGTAAAAGGTAAATAATTGACGGTTCCCGGGATAAGCGGCCGGAGTTCGGTCCGTAATTCCGAAACGTACAGCCAGTGCGGTTCTTGTTTGTATTTGACAAAAATCCTTCAACCCGCTGACGTATAGTACCCCGGTCAATTTGCCCTGCTTTGTATTGCGCAACGGAAGCATACCACAAAAATGGGCGGGGGATAATCCACGCTGCTTTCATAGCGCCTTTCACGCTTCAAAAGACGGTATTTTTCTACGATTTTTAAAATTTTTGGGGATTTCTGCTATTGTATAGGGATTTCCGGAGAGGCTGCAAAAAAAGTGTGCATATCATATTACTAAATTACCAGCCCCCCATCCACGCGAAGGGTAGTGCCCGTGATGAAAGCCGCTTCGTCAGATGCGAGGAAGAGGTAGGCGCTTGCGACGTCTTCAGGGGTGCCCATACGGCCCAGCGGTGTACGTTCATTCAGTTGGGAGACATATTCCCCGGGGATTGTATCAACCATTTCTGTCTGGATAAAACCCGGTGCCACTGCGTTTACGGTAATGCCCTTACGGCCAAACTCCCGCGCCCATACTTTTGTCATACCGATTACACCTGCTTTTGCAGCTACATAATTGGTCTGGCCGAAGTTACCATAAAGGCCGACAATCGAGCTGGCATTGAGGATGCGGCCATAACCGCGCTCCAGCATGAATGTGGAAACAGCTTTGGTGCAATTAAACACACCAGTGAGGTTTACGTCAATGACCTGCTGCCACTGTGCGGCAGTGATTTTTTTCATAGAGGCATCCCGGATAATGCCGGCATTGTTGATGAGGATGTCAATCTGACCAAAATCCCGCGCTACGGCTTGTGCGGCAATATTGACGGCCTCGAGGCTGGATGTATCCACCGGATAAAATTTACATTCCGCACCTTTGGAGGCCCACTCCAGGGCAAAGTCCTCGCCGGCTGCTTCGTTGATATCCCAGATTGCAATTTTCGCACCTTCCCGGATAAATCGTATGGCAGTGGCTTTACCAATTCCGTTGGCGCCGCCGGTGATGATGGCGACCTTTCCTTTTAATCGCATTGCATTGTTTTTATTGGTTCGTGATTACAACAATCAGACTTGCTACGATGAAATCACTGTGGTCTAAAATAGCTCTTTTTCGCATACAACTATACCCTTTTTCGATCACTTAGCCGTGCGGTATTCCCTAAAAAAAATTTCGCACGAAATAAAAACAGCATTTTCTCACTTTCTTATGCTTTTTTCCCAATCAAAATATCAAAATAATCGTCTTAAATGTTATAAATATGCAGGTAAGCGCATGAATGCTTTTAAAGCGATAAATTGTTGTGAGTTAAAAATATAAAACGACGCACTATGAAAAAATACCTTCGCCTTATTGTTGCACTTGTACTGCCCTTTTTTGCGGTCAGTAGTGTGCAGGCACAATACTTTGGGCGCAATAAGCCGATTTACGAGGCTTTTGATTTTAAGGTCTATCAAACCCAGAACTTTGAGATGTACTCCTACATCGGGAACCCACAGCGACGGAACGAGCTGTCGGGAGCGGCAGAGATGTGGTACCGGTTTCATCAAACAATCCTGAACGACACTATTCCGGGCAAGAACCCCCTGATTTTTTATAATGACCATCCGGATTTTCAACAGACGAATACCATCAGCGGGCAAGTGGGTGTAGGGACTGGTGGCGTGACCGAGGCTTTCAAAAATCGGGTGATTATGCCAGTGAACGTTTCCAACCAGGCAACGATACAGGTCCTGGGCCATGAGATGGTACATGCATTCCAGTTTAATGCCATTCTCGGCGGTGACTCCAGTTCTATACAGAACCTCGGCAACCTTCCCCTCTGGGTCGTAGAAGGGATGGCCGAGTATATGTCCATCGGCAGCGTAGATGCCCATACGGCAATGTGGATGCGCGATGCGGTATTGAACGATGACGTGCCCACCGTTGAACAGATGAACAACCCGAAATATTTTCCATATCGCTATGGGCATGCCTTCTGGGCGTTCCTTACTGGCCTGAAAGGGGACGAGGTAATTGAGCCCTTTTTTCGTGCTGTGTATTTATATGGTCTGGAGAATGCCGTAGTAGTAGCTCTTGGTATGAAAAAAGATGACCTTACCAAGCTTTGGAAGGATGCCCTTAAGCGGCAGTTCCAGCCTTTTGTAGAAGGAAAGGGAAAAAACGTGTATGGGAAAGCGATACTCGATGAAAAAGACGGGGGGCAGATGAACATCGGCCCGTCTATTAGCCCCAATGGACGATATGTGTTGTTCCTGTCAGAGAAAAACTTATTTTCTACAGATATTTTTCTGGCGGACGCAAATACCGGAAAAATCATTAAAACCGTTGCTTCCACTGCGCGCTCCGGGGATATTGACTTTTTTGATTTTATCGAATCTTCCGGTTCCTGGTCGCCCGATAGCAGGCGGGTGGCAATAGTCGGGTTCAGTAAAGGTCGGAATATCCTGGTGATCAAAGACCCCCTCACGGGCAAATCCCTGGAAGAAACCCCGATTAAAGACCTGCCGGCATTTCACAACCCCAGTTGGTCGCCTAAGGGGGATAAGATGTTGCTTTCGGGAATGCTCGATGGTCAGACCGACCTTTTTCTGTATGAGCTGCGGTCTAAAAAGCTTACCCGGCTTACCGACGACGTATATTCGGAGCTTCATGCGACCTGGTCGGAAGACGGACAGTCTATTCTTTTTTCGACCGATCAGCTTTCTTTTGAAAAAGGCCGCACTTTTGGGAAGCTGACGTACAACCTGGCCGTCATGGATGTCAATACGCGGTTCACCGAGCACCTCGACATATTCCCCGGTGCGGATAACCTGAATCCCCTGTACGATAATGCCGGGAATATCATTTTCCTGTCAAACCGGGATGGCTACCGCAACTTGTACCGGTACGAAACAGCATCTAAAAAGATTTTCCAGCTTACGGAGCTTCCGACCGGGATCAGTGGAATTTCTCATTATTCTCCGGCGATAAGCATTGACCGGAAGCGCGACAGGATATTGTACACATTATATAACAAGAGAGGGTATAGTATCTTCCGTGCTGACGAAAAAGACTGGGTGAACAAGGAAGTTGGTACGGCAGAAGTCAATTATGAAGCAGCCTATCTGCCACGTCTGAACCGTCTTGCACCCAGTATTGTGGATGCGCAGTTGCGTAGCATCAGCGAGAACCTGATCGCGTCCTATAATATGTCACAGGAAGTCCCTTATAAAGCTAAGTTTAAGCTTGACTATATCGGTGGCGGCGGTGGGATGGGGGTTGGTACCGGCAATACGATTGGTACGACCACGGGGCTTGCAGGCGCTGTGGATATGTTGTTCAGCGATATCCTGGGCAACAACCAGTTTTTTGTAAGCCTGGCGATGAACGGGGAGATACAGGATTTCGGGGGTTCTCTGGCTTATCTCAATCGCAAGAAGAAGCTGCACTATGGGGCTTCCATTTCTCATATTCCTTTCAGGAATTTCGCCATCGAGGGGATTGGTTTCGATACTTTACCTGCTTCCTGCAGGAACTGCCCCAAAAATATCCTTTTTGAGCGTTGGACTTTTCAGACGCAGCGGGTATTCCAGGACCGAATCGGGTTATTCGCCCAGTTGCCGCTTTCCAGTACGTTTCGTTTTGAGGCGGATATGGACTTCACGCTTTTTGGGGAGTCGCGCATACGGGAGAGCAATTACTACGATAATTTTGGTCAGTTGGTATATCGCGACCGGGAGCGTCTTCCGGCACCAGAGGGTTTTAGCCTTTGGAGTAGCGGGGTTGCGGCAGTGGGGGACAACTCGTTTTTTGGGATGACTGCACCGCTCAACGGGCACCGATACCGGATTGAGGCGCGGCAGTATTTCGGCGAATTTTCTTTTCTTGCGGCTACTGCCGATCTGCGCGCTTACCGCTTTCTGAAGCCTGTGGCTTTTGCAGGGAGGCTGTTGCATTATGGTCGTTATGGCAGCGACGGGCGCAGGCTGTTTCCGATGTATCTGGGCAGCCCCTGGTTTGTACGGGGCTTCAACTCCAATGTCACGGATGACTTATTGGTACAGGGGGTCATCGAGGAAGACAATCTTTTTGGCAGCAGCATCCTGCTTGGTAATGTGGAGGTGCGCATCCCCTTTACCGGGCCGAAGCAACTGGCTGCAATACCCACCAATTTCCTGCTTTCCGACCTCAACTTTTTCGTTGACGGCGGGGTCGCGTGGTTTGATTTTGCACAGTTCAGCAGCAATAATAACGACTCGGGTTTTGCCCCGGTGAAAGCACTGTTTAGCGCGGGGGCTTCCTTGCGGGTAAACCTCTTTGGTGCCCTTATTCTGGAGCCATTTTATGCGGTACCACTGGTCAAAAACGGCCAGGGAGCCTTTGGGTTAAACTTCCTTCCAGGATGGTAACCATTAAGGGGTACGTATAAAAGGCTGTTTTGAGATTCAAATGCCGAAAAAAGTTTTCGGATTTCAAAAAACGGCCTATTTTTGATTAAGCGATTGTGCGGAATCAGCGAGGAGAAATTTTTTGACCTTCGATGATTACCCCTGGAGAGATACAAAATAGGATGCTGTGCCCTCAAAGGAGATTTTATTCCTTGTGCGTACAGCAGAAAGGATATTTCGTGCCACCACGGTATGCGCCGGTACCGTTTGGGTAAGATAAAAGCCATTTCAGGGCTGTGCTGGTCGCATGGCTAAAAGTCTATTAAGCAAAAAAGGTTGCCGTGCGAACAATATGCCGGCAACCCGTATCGAATTAGTATGAAAAAACGCAGTTCTTATGATTTTTGAAAAAGAGGAAGGTTGCGTATTTTTTGGCTGAGCAGGTCAGACGATATGCAGCCTTTCTGGTTTTTATCTCCCCTCTTTTTTATCAAAACCCACTTTAAGAAAGACGATTTTTTTCCCAAAAGGTTGAGTGCGGCAGGTTTTTTTTGCAATTATTTTGTTTGGAAAAGGCGTGTTGGGTTATCAGTGCTATGCGACCAGGAAAGCTGCCCCAAATACGCCTGCGCTGTCACCTAGCTGGGGTTTTAGGAATACGGTATCCAGGCGCAGGTTAAAGACGAACTCACGGGCTTTTTCCACCCCCTTGGAGTAGAGCAGGTCAATATTCCCCACGCCACCGCCGAGGACGATGACATTAGGGTCGAGGATATTGATTACGTTAGCGATCCCTTTTCCGAAAAAGTGCATCAAGCGGTCTAAAGTTTCGATAGCAGCGGGTTCTCCGGCATCATAACGGCGGGAGATTTCCGGAAGGGAGCATTTTTGTCCTGTAATTTTTTCATAATAGCGTTCACAGGCTGGGCCGGACAATAAAGTTTCGACGCATCCGGTTTTTCCACAGTAGCATTTTCCACCTGAATCGTCAAGGAAGCTATGTCCCCATTCGCCCCCAATACCCTGGTGTCCGTTCCAGACCTTTCCGTCAAAGACAATTCCCCCACCGACACCAGTACCCATAATCACGCCAAAGACCATTCTGGCACCGGGGACGTGGGTACGGACTGCCCCCATGCCGGCTTCTGCCATTGCAAAGCAATTGGCATCATTTGCGAGTTCCATGGGAATACCGAGGGCTGCTTCCAGGTCGCGTTTAAAATGGCGGCCATTCACAGCAGTGGTATTACTATTCTTCATGGTCTGTGTCTGTGGGTCTAAAGCTCCGGGATGCCCCATGCCGATTATTTCGGGGACCAGCCCGGAGGATGCTTTCATCTGATCTACCAGGAGGCCGATTTGATGAATGATATGGTCGTAACCTTTCTCTTTTTCGGTAGGCACCCGTAGGCGCGTCAGCACTTTGGGGTTTTCCTTACTTTCTAAAATGACACCTTCGAGTTTCGTACCGCCCATATCAATGCCCCAGAGTGGTTTCATGGCTTTATTTTTGGTTAAACAGGTATAATCGTTGTGATTTATAGTTGATACAGGGTACAAATATAGCAACAATTTCGAGTGGCACATCCTGCGGAAAAACCTTTTGCGGTCATGGGAAGCGGAATATTATTTTGCACATCCACTTGTTCAACGGTTTTTCTTAAAAAATCATTGGGGTAGGGGCATGTATTGAGAATGTTATTCTGCGCGTATCAGACTTGCTGCGAGGGGGGCGGTACGGGCTACAAAGAGTGCTTTTTTATAGGACGCTGTGCGCTTAAAAGTTTCTGATAAGTTGTGTGAGCAGGTAAACATCTTCAAAGCTATTGTACAGGGGGGCAGGGGCGAGTCGGATAACGCCTGCTTTTCCATTTTCCTGCTCCGGACCCGGGAGGTGATGTGCGCGCCAATCGCAGATGACGCCATGGTTGGTAAGGTAGGTAAAGAGTTCTTTGCCTTGGGTACCTGTTAGCAAAGAGAGTTGTGCTCCCCGTTGTTGGGGATCGGAGGGGGTAATCATGCGGAATCTCGATTGTTCTGTATTGATTTCGCTGATGAGGAATTCCAGGTATCCGGTGAGGAGCAGGCTTTTTGTCCGGATTGCGTCCATTCCGGCTTTCAGGAAATGGGCGTGACTGACCTGCATTGGTGCGAAAGAAAGGATGGGGGCATTGCTCAATTGCCACCCGGAGGCCCCTGGAATTGGCAGGAATCCTTTTTCCATGAGGAATCGCCGTCCTTCATCATGGCCCCACCAGCCTGCGAAGCGTGGCAGGAGGTTGTTATATCCGTGCCGCTGGTGCACGAAAGTTCCGCTAAGTGCACCTGGCCCGGAGTTCATATATTTATAGGTACACCAAACAGCAAAGTCAACGTCCCAGTCGTGGAGCTGCAGAGGGATATTACCGGCAGCATGGGCCAGGTCAAACCCTGCGATAGCACCGGCCGCATGTGCTGCCCGGGTAATGGCGGCCATATCATAGGCCTGTCCGGTATAATAATTGACCCCTCCAAAAAGGACCAACGCCGTCGAGTCTGCATTTGCTTGAATTGTATGGAGGATATCTTCGGTATGCAGGAGGGTTTCGCCCGGTCTGGGGGCGACTTCTATGATTGCGTCTTCCGGGGCATAGCCATGCCAACGCACCTGACTTTCCACCGCGTACTGATCGGAGGGGAAAGCGCCGGCTTCCATGATGATTTTATAGCGGTGTGGGCTGGGCCGATAAAAGCTGACCATCATCAGGTGGAGGTTTACCGTGAGGGTATTCATGACAATAACCTCATCCTCTTTTGCACCAGTCACATGTGCGGTTGCTGCAGTTAAGGACTTATGGAAGACCGTCCAGGGCAGGTCGCCTTTAAAATGCCCTTCGACGCCCAGGTCGCGCCATCGCTGGAGTTCTGAAATTACGGTCTCCTGTGCCCCTTTAGGTTGCAGGCCCAGGGAATTGCCGCAGAAATAGAGGGCATTTTTTCCTTTGAACTGGGGGAAGAAGTATTCATCGCGAAATTTCCGCAATGGATCTTCCCGGTCCATTTTGAGCGCAAACGCCCGGGCATTTTCGTAAGATATTTTCTCCATAAAAGAAAAGCGTGGTAATGAATTTTAAGCAGGCTGCAAAGGGGTTTAATAGTTATAATATGTAGCAGAGGAAAAGATTTTCAATACTGTTATCATCTTGGCACTTCCAATTTTTCCAGGATATCCCTGATCACATCGCGGGGTTCATGGCCTTCGATTTCCTGTTCGGGCTGGAGGATGATACGATGGATCAGTACCGGGTATGCGACTGTCTGGATATCTTCTGGCATGACAAAGTCCCGTCCCTGCATTGCGGCGAGGGCTTTGGAAGTTTTGAGTATTGCCAGCGAGGCACGGGGGGAGGCGCCGAGATAAACATCGCCATGGGTACGGGTTCGGTGTACAATAGCTGCGATGTATTCGATCAGGGGCACGGAAAGGTGGACTTGTTCGATCAATTCGCGGCAATGTGCGAGTTCGGCAGGGCCCAGGACCCGCTGGACTTGTTTGCGCAAAGAAAGGTCAAAATCGTTTTGGAATCGCAATAAGATTTCTTTTTCTTCTTCCAGGTTTGGGTAAGCCACTTCAATTTTCATCAGGAACCGGTCTAGCTGGGCTTCCGGTAATTTGTAGGTGCCTTCCTGTTCGATTGGGTTCTGTGTAGCGACTACGAAGAAGGGGTAGTCCATCGGATAGGTGCGTCCGTCAATGGTCACCTGCATTTCTTCCATCACTTCGAACAGTGCTGCCTGGGTTTTGGCCGGTGAGCGGTTGATTTCGTCAATGAGTACGATATTGGCGAATATCGGGCCGGGATTAAAAGAGAATTCGGAAGTTTTGGGATTGAAGACATTGGTCCCGACCACATCGCTGGGCATAAGGTCGGGCGTAAACTGGATACGGGAGAAATCAATGTCGAGTGTTTGTGCGAGTAGCTTGGCCATGAGGGTTTTGGCGATTCCCGGCACCCCTTCTACGAGCGCATGTCCGCCGGTAAACAGGGAGGCGAGCAATAATTCCAGGAAGTTATCCTGGCCGACGATTACTTTAGAGATTTCGTTCTTGATGCTGTCCACCGATGATTTGAGGTGGGAGAGGTCTATGTGCTGTCGCTGCAGAATTTCGGGTTCGTTGGCTGCGGGGTTGTCCGGCGCAGGTAGTCCGTCGTTAGGCTGGGTTGTGGGATTATCTTTTTCCATAGGTGTTGGAGCTATAATGTTTAGAAAGTTGGTAAATTTCCTGGAGGCGTTGATGGAATTCCATCAGGCTGTTGTCCGTAACGATGGAGCCCCGCTCAATGTTCTGGTAAAATTGCAACAGCGACCGTATTTTTTCCTCATCTACCTGAATTTTTTTGCTCAGGGATGCTGCCATTTCGGTTTCTGGCTCCCGGGTATCAATCATAAAGCGGTCGCGCAGGTACTGGAGGAAATATTTCATTTGCTGCCGGGCGATTTTTTTGTGGTAGCGTTGTGAAAAATTCATCCGGCCGATGGCCTGGACAAATTCGAGCGAGAGGTTGCGGTTGGCAGGCAGAACGGGAATAGGGGGTTGCCGTCGCTTGGTTCGGAAAAGCAGGAAAAGCAACCCGGTGAGCAGGAGTAGGTACCATGCTATGGCAAGGGAAGGCTGACTCAGGATATAGTCCAGTGGTCCTTTGTCGGAGAGGTGGCTTTTGGGTGCTTCAGGCGGTTCCTGCGCCATTTGCCTTGCAGGATTTTTACTGATGATATCCCAAAAAACAGGACCTGGGGGCAGATGTGACAAGATCCGTTCCACATAGTCCCTGCCATAAGGCTGCAACAGCGCAAAGTTTGTGAATGCGATGGGGTTGGTATGCAAATAGACCCATCCTTTTCCATAACGGATGCGGGCAAAGTTGACCAGTTCGCCATTTATTGTACCGAGCGGGGTCAAGCTATATTTACCGGCACAAAAATATTCCCTGCCGATAAATTGCCATTCGTACACGGGCCTGGGTTGGTTACTGGGATGTGGGGAGACGAAGGGCATCCTGAAATCGCCGTTCATTTTTAGGCTGGGATGTGCCAGGTTTAAACTGGCCGATGTATCCCGGATAGCGGAAAAGTGCCGGAGGGCTTTTCCCTGGCATGTATGCGGGTATAGGCGGGTAAAAAAATCAGGGGGTAGGTGCCGTGCAATGACCATCGCCTGGTTGCCATTGCGCACAAAGCGCAGTAAGGTATTTATTTCGAATGTATCCCAGCGGACTTTTTCGCCGATCAGTATGTAGTTTGAAGGGGTCTCAGGCCTTGAGGGCAATTCTTCCCTGATCCCGTTCTGCATCAATTTGAGCGGTTCCCCTTTAAAATAATGTTGCATGAGACGGTGAAGTGCTGACAGCCCGTAGGGCTCTTTGCTCTTTTCCAGATAGTTTTCCTTCCACGAATAGGAGGATTTGCCTTTTGGGAGGAAAAAGAAGGTAGCGGCCACGATGGGCAGCAAGAGGGCAAAGAGGAGGAGCAAACGGCGGCTATGCATAGTCGGGTGGGTTTGATCCGGTTGTAAGGATGCCTGGTTTGGTTTTCTCAATGTCTTCTAAAAGCGTATTGAACACCGGGGCGATTTCCTGCCGGTATTGATGCTCGTCGGGGAGATAATCGCCATAGCACGCACGATCGAAGAACCTGGTGGCAAATTGAAAGGTTCCGGAAAATGAGGTATCTTTCAGTTCGATGCAATATTCGCGGTTCGTTTTTTCTTTTTTCCACTCGATCCATGCTCCGCGCTGCAAGGCTTGCAAAACACTGAGGTAAAGGAAGCGGATAGCAGTCCCAAAGTCGCCCATGCGTTCTGCTTCAAGGATATGGCCACGGAGGCTTTGTTGTGAAAGTACCGCCGCTTCCTCCGGAGAGAGGGGGGGAGAAATCAAAGGCAACTGCTTATTGAAGTATTTTTTACGGAGCTGCAAAACGATAAAAACAGCTACCAGCAAGAGCATGCCAATCGCAATGCCCTTGAATGTCTTTTCCGCGTGGTCTGCAAAAAAATTCTGTCCGGCCCTATCGCCTTTACGCTGCTTATTCCGTCCTTCCTGGCTTTGGTTTGGTATCGGTTTTCCAGGTTGGAGGGTATATCCCAGGCCTTTCGTCGCCTTATCCCAATCAGCATCGGAAAACGGCCTTGTGGTATAGGTTTCGCGCAGATAGGTGTCGTCGGTATCTGCCGGGCTTTGTGCATTTACCCGGGCAGGATATGCGATCAGTGCCAGGAAGAAGGCAGTAGCAGCATATTTAAACAGCTTGTTCATCGCGGTAGTTCCTGTTCAAGCCCGCGTAGCAGGCGTTTTTGGCCAATATTTTCAATTTTTTTCCGTAACCCTTCTGCATCGGTAATTTCTTTGAGGGTATAGTGCAGTAGCCCAAAGCCTGCAAGGATAAATGCAAATGCAACATAGTGAAAAAAGTAGGTGAGCGCGGCAAGTAAAATGGCAGAAAAATCCTGCATAGCCTGCGGCTCAAGCCGGATCACCCAACTGGTCAGGTTGAGAAAACCCCAAACCAAAGTGGTATCGAGTACGGAGAAAAATAATCCTGCCGAAAGTGTCAGGAGCAGGAAAACGTGCAATACCCGCTGGGTATTTGCACGCAGCAGATAAAAAGTCCTTTGCGTACCGAGATTTTGCTGATTTTTTTCCAGGACGATTACCGAGGCCCAGCAAAGTAACCAGGGGAAGGCCAGGAGCATGACAATAGCGATGTATTCGAGGCCATTTTGCAGGAGCAGGACGAAGAAGCCTGCCGGCAGCAACATTTTCAGGGTAGGCGCGATCTCCGGAAAAGGATTTTTCCGGTGTTTACCCATAAGCCTGGGGAGTAGCGTGGCCGAAAACCATGCCATAACCGGTACATTGAGCCATGGGATCCAGGGTGCTTTATCCTGCACATAAAACTGTCCTAAGGCTTCGAGACTGGCAAGAAAACTGCTTTCGAGCGAAAAAAGCGTCTGTGGCGGCAGTCCACTGAATAATAAAGCAGGGATGCAGAATATGGCGGTGGCAAACAGGGAAAGGGTGCACACCAGGGATATTTTATGTCGGATGATGGTGAATACATCCCGGAAAATCTCGTCCCCGTTCCTGATATTTTCCAGGTCCGGAAAGCTGGGCGTTTCGGACAGTAGGTCGGCGTCCCTGTTTTCATCGAAGACGACACGGGCGGCTATGTAGCGCGGGAACCACCAAAAATAAACCAGGATAAAGGTGAGACAGGCAAAGATGAACGCTCCTCTTACTTCATCAGGGGTTTCGGTGTACCTTGTCAAAAACGATTCGAACAGGGCAGCAAGAATGATTACCGGGGTAATACCGAAAAATATTTTTAAGCCGCGCCTGGCAGATTGCCGGAAGGCCTGTGCACGGGTATAGGTCCCCGGGAATGCCAGTCCTCTACCCATGGTAATCCCTGCTCCGCCTGCGATGATGATTGCCGAAATTTCCAGGGTCCCGTGTACCCAAATGGTAAGAAAAGATTCCTGAAACAGACCCTGTTGCACAAAAAAATATTGAAAAGTACCAACCATGATTCCGTTGCTGACCATAATCATAAGTGAGCCCATCGCAAAAAATATTCCGGAAATAAACGATAGGAAAGCAACGTAGAGATTATTTGCGGTGATGCCGAACGCCATATCGAATTGTCCCCGGCCCTTATAAACGGCCATGGGATCTCCGGCAGCGATATTGCTTTCTGTCATTTTGACATAGGTTTCGCCCAGAATCACTTTCGGGAAATCGGGGTCCATGGCACAGGACAAAACACCTGCTATAAAAGCCCCCCAGAACACCAGGAAGGCGATCAGCATATCGCGGCGTGCCCCGTACATCAGGAGGGGTAGCTCTTCCATCCAGAAGCTGCGCGGGCCCTTTGATTTTAGGGTATTACCGGAATAGACGAATAAAAAAAGACGCCTTGCCAGGTCGTTGAGATATACCCTGACCGACCGGTTGGGATAAAACGTGCGGGCATAGGATAGATCGTCAGTAACTTGAATGAACATATCCTTCAGCGCATCGGGTTCTATGGGCGGGTTTTTCAGGGCATCTTCGATACCCTGCCATTTAGGGGAATGATCCTGGATAAAGTCTGTCTCGCGCATCACTGGCTGCAATGAAGTTGGAAATGTCCCATTTTATGAAAATATTTGCACTTGCACAAAAAATTTGGCATATTATTATCTCTACATGCGAACAATTGAAGTCCAGACCCCTCAGAATGTCGTGATTGAGTATGAAATAGCTTCCCTCCGGGAAAGGATGCTCGCATTTTTTATTGATTTACTGGTAATACTGTTGATTTACCTGGTCTTGTTGTTCGCTTTCCTTGCCACATCTTTCGGTAATGCGGTCCTTGATTTTGGGTTTGGCGCCGGCATGGTGTTTTTCTTCTTTCCCCTGTTAATGTTCATGGGGTATCACTACCTTTCGGAAATGTATAACCAGGGGCAAAGCTGGGGCAAGCGTGCAATGGGTATCCGGGTGGTACGTTTGGACGGAAAGGTGCCCTCGGCACAAGACTGCCTGCTCAGGACGTTTTTCCATCTCGTTGAGACCCTTGCCTGTGTAGGTATCATGTCGGCCTTTTTGATCAGTTCTACGGCCCACCAGCAACGGCTGGGGGATATGAGTGCCCATACTGTGGTGGTAAGGCTGCGCAATGTATTGAGTTTTAGTCTGCAGGATATTCTCAGCATCAATTCCCAGGAAAATTATTCACCTGTTTACCCGCAGGCCGCACAACTTTCCGAACGGGATATGCTGACGGTAAAAAATGCCCTCGCCCGATATCAGGAGCATAGCAACCGCGCACATTTGCTTGCTTTGGAAGCACTTGGCGACCGTCTGGCCGATTTGCTCGGGATTAAAGACCGCCCCTCTGACCCAATTATTTTCCTCAAACAATTATTGCGCGATTTTGTCGTGCTAACCCGCTAAGGTATGGGAAGAAATAAAGTATTCGTGCTCACACAGGTTGTTTTTACCGAAATAGCCGATAAAGGGCGTTGCGTAGGTAAAGCACCTGATGGGCAAACGGTTTTTGTTACCGGCGTAGTGCCTGGAGACATTGCGGATGTCATGGTCATCCGCAAAAAAAAAGGGTACTGCGAAGGTGTAGTACAACGCCTGATACAACTTTCGGCAGACCGCACTGATCCTTTCTGTGCGCATTTTGGGATTTGTGGCGGATGCAAATGGCAAAATCTGGACTATGCTGCCCAGGTGGCACAAAAAGAAATGGTCGCCCGCGAGACCTTAGGCAGGATCGGAAAAGTCCACCCAATTGACCAGCTTCCAATACTGCGTGCTCCGGAAACCCGTTACTACCGCAATAAGCTGGAATTTTCGTTCTCAAATAAACGTTGGCTGACCCGCGACGAAATCATTTCAGGGACTTCCAATGTCGCAAATGTGATCGGCTTCCATCCTGCCGGCGGATTTGATAAAGTCATTGATATTCACGAATGTCATCTGCAGGCCGACCCTTCCAACCAAATCCGCAACAATGCCCGCGAAATTGGTATCCGACAGGGACTGACGTTTTACGATACTCCTGCCCACAAGGGGCTTCTGCGTACACTGATGCTCCGCACAACTACGCTCGGCCAGGTGATGGCCCTTGTCTCCTTTGGTGAAGACCAGCCCGGGAAAATCAAAGCGTTTCTCGATGCACTTTTAGAAGAAACCCCACAAATTACGACCCTCTTATATTGTATCAACCTCAAGCACAATGATACAGTGTATGATTTGGATATGATCGTTTATTATGGTCCCGGATATGTGGAAGAAATACTGGGCGGAGTAAGGTTCCATATAGGGCCTAAATCTTTTTTCCAGACGAATACCCGGCAGGCGGAAGCACTCTACGAAACTGCAAGAGATTTTGCAGGGCTGCAAGGGCAGGAGAATATATATGATTTGTATTCCGGTATCGGCAGCATCGCGCTTTTCCTTTCAAAATATTGCCGGCAGGCAGTGGGAATAGAGGAAATCGGGGCAGCAGTTGAAGATGCCAGGAAAAATGCCGAACTAAACGGGATTACCAACGTCTTATTTTACGCTGGTGATGTCAAAAATATCCTTACACAGGAGTTTGCAGGTCTGCATGGGCGGCCAGATGTACTCGTCACCGACCCGCCGCGTGCGGGGATGCACCCCGAGGTCGTGCGTATGCTCCTGGAACTTGCGCCGCCCAAAATAGTTTATATCAGCTGTAACCCCTCAACCCAGGCCCGCGACTTGAACGCGCTGTCTGAAAAATACGAAACATCTAAAGCCAGGGCAGTGGATATGTTCCCCCATACCCACCATATCGAAAATGTCGCCCTCCTCCGGCTAAAGGCGAAATAAATTTTTTGAGGCTGTCCCGTAAGCGTTGGAGGTCATGCGAAAGTTATTCGTCGCCGAAAGCGGCAAAATAATATTTTGAAACAGCGCTGTTTCAAAATATTATCTGGCAACACCAGCTGTGTTTGTAGGCAAAAGCGCCTTTTGACACGCCCCATGCGTGATGAAACAATCCCGTTTCGCACCCAATTGTGTCAAAAGATATGATAGTGTGGCGCCTGCTTTGTATTTTTGTAAAGACTATGCTAAAATTACTTCGTCATGAAGGTATCTATCTGCGAGAGCGAAGAAGTACTTTTATCTGCTATTGAGTTCAGATTGCGCAAACAAGGCTACGAGGTCGTATTTTGCAAAAAGAAAACTTCCATAGAAGAGCACATCGTTAAGGAGGATCCGGATATGGTAATTGTTGACCTGGATATGGGGAAACAATCTGGTCTGGAAATCGTAAGGCAAATCCACACCTTGCAAGGTGAAAAGGCAAAAGTGCTGTTACTTGCCGATCCTGAAGAGGAAGAAAAAATCATGCAAGGCTTTGAGCTGGGGATACGCGACTTCCTTCCCAAGCCTTTCAAACCAGCAGAATTGGTACTTCGCACGCGAAGGATTCTATCTGCATAACGCAATTGATTATGAAGGGGATTATTCTCGCAGGGGGTCTGGGTACCCGCCTTTATCCGCTTACCCTCGCGGTGAGTAAGCAGCTGATGCCGGTGTATGACAAGCCCATGATTTATTATCCTTTATCTATTCTGTTGACTGCAGGGATAAGGGAAATCCTTATTATCTCCACTCCTGACGACCTTCCGGCTTTTCAAAAGCTTCTCGGTGATGGCAGCCAAATTGGCTGTAGCTTCGGGTATGTCCCGCAATACGAACCCAACGGCCTGGCACAGGCTTTTGTACTGGGCGAAAATTTCATCGGCAGGGATGCTGTCGCCTTGATACTGGGGGATAATATTTTTTACGGGAATGGCCTGAAAGAGCTTCTTCAGTCATCTACAGACCCTGAGGGCGGGGTTGTTTTTGCTTATCGGGTAGCAGATCCGGAGCGCTATGGCGTGGTGGAGTTTGACAGGAACTTTCAGGCGCGCTCTATTGAAGAAAAGCCTCAGGTGCCCAAATCGAATTATGCCGTTCCAGGTCTTTATTTTTATGATAATAGCGTAGTAGAGGTGGCAAAAAACCTTCAGCCCAGTGCCCGCGGAGAGTATGAGATCACAGATGTCAACAAGTACTATCTTAATCAGGGCAAGCTCAAAGTCGGTGTGCTTGGCAGGGGGATCGCATGGCTCGATACTGGTACGCACCAGTCTCTGATGCAGGCAGGCCAGTTCATCCAGGTGATCGAGGAGCGTCAGGGGCTAAAAATCGGGTGTATCGAGGAAGTTGCCTACGAGATGGGTTTCATAGATGCTGTCCAGCTCGAAAAAATTGGGTATATGTATCTGAGTAGCGGATATGGGCGCTACCTGCTCAATATCCTGCGATAGACGCTGTGCGGCAGCCTTGCTTTTCACACAACCCAACGGTGCATCCGGGGATAAAAAACGAAAAAACGCTATGACTTTACAGGAAATGCTGGGTTATTTGGGGGAGCACCCCGAGGCGGTAGTCGGCTATTTCGCTGCATTGCCGGTGCTCTCATTGCTAATAGGGGCTATAGACCGCGACCGGGGGCATATTGCTCCCTGGAATTACCTGTACTCCGGTATCATTTATCTGTCTGCGGTGCCGGGGATTTTCGCACTTACCCTGAATGTTTACCTGTTTTTATTCGAGCGGCGCAGTGTGATGGATATGGATTTGATTTCCCAGGTACTTCCGGTACTGTCAATGATCTTATGCCTTGCGATTATCCGCAGGAATGTGGATTTGTCATACGTTCCGGGTTTTGACAAACTTTCCGGACTATTGCTCATTCTGACGGCAGTAATCGCCCTGATGTGGCTTGCCGACCGCACTCAGGTGATTGCCTTCATCCGTATGCGCTTTGAAGCAGTATTATTGGTTTTTCTGGCAATATTTCTGATGATGCGCTGGGGGGTACGCAGGGTCTTCGGCCCGTCCCGTCAGGCTGCCGGGCAATAAGTTTATTCCGCTACGCGCACCATTTCCGCATTGTTGAGGATGTACATGAGCCGGTTGACGTCGGAGTCGTTGAGTTCGAGTTTGCCCCGGAGTATGATGGCCTCGGCTGTATATTTGACTGATTCTTTGGCATAGACTTCCATTACGGTTTCAGGGCCGGCACCTCCACAGAAAAAGCACATATTGTAAGGAAAGGCGGAAAAGACGAACTCTTTCTGATTTTTATACCCTTCTACAGGAATGATATATCCTTTGATTTCCACAAGTTTTCCGTTAAGCGCGCGGACTTCTTCGCCAAAGACGGGTACATCCACTTTAAAGCCGAGCATTTCGTCGTACTGTTTTTTGAAAGTAACCTTGCCCAGGGTTGTCCAGAGGTTTTTAGTTTGGGCGTTAGCGGGTGCAGCCGTTCCTAAGAAGGCGATGGCGGTGAGCAGCAACAGACTGATGGCCTTATTCATGAGCGATGGATATTTGATGGTTTTCAATAATTGTTGGTGTGACATAGTTGGATAACACCGATATCTTCCGGAGGGTTTATCAGACTTGTTGCAGCGGGTTAGTGTGATGGGGAAATGGCTGCGATGGTCCCGTGGCAACGAATCTATTGTCCGGACTGGGGGTAGTTGGACTTTATTTGGCGCAAGTTAAGATGATTCTATACAAACGGCGCTCACTTTTTTTTGTTCCCGGCCGGGAGCTCCATGATCGTTTTGAGGTTTTTTTCGTCAATGACAAGCATTCCATTTTTGGTGAGGCGTGGGGTCAGGGTTTTCCAGTTGGCATCCTGGAGGAAGATTTTTTTAAAAATAGGAAGGGCTGACTGTATTTCACCTGCATTGGCGAGGGCGATGGCGTGCCAATACTGCATTTCGAGGTTGTCGGGGAAAAGTTTTTCGGCTGCGCCGTATTCCTGTCTTGCAGCCTGGATATCGCCTTTTTCCACGGCGAGGTCGCCAGCGTTCATGTGTCCATAGGCCTGATGGACTTTGAGGAGTCTGCGCAGTTCGGCCAGGGGGGTTGGGTGATCGTCAATCCGGAGATCTACTTTTCGGTCGGTCCATGGCTTGCCGGTATTTTTTGCGGCGACGACGAGGAGTGCGGCAGATTGTTTGCCACGGATATCTCCGCCTGCTGCTTCTGCTGCCTCAAGGGTAAGGAGCAGGCGTTCAGCGAGTGGTTTTCCGGTGCTGTTGATGAAGGCGGCCTCCATAGCTGGCCATACCCGTGCGTTTTCCATGAGGTTAGCCTGTACGGAGAAACCTTTTCCTTCGATATGCCCTGCGGCCTCGATACATTTTTCGCCAGTGTAAGCGGCCGATCTTCCCTGTGCGTCTAATAAGGCCAATTGCCGGAAGGCCCTGCCTTCATCAGCTTCGATCAATTGTCTGAGGGCTTCCCGGGCGCCGATACCTTTCTTCATCAATTCCAGCCCTTCCGGGCCAAAAGCAGGGTTGACAAAGGACTGGGTAGCCACCACCCCTGTACCTGCTTCACCCCAGATGACAATTGTTCCGGTAGCGAACCAATGGGACTGCACTGCGACGCCCATATCCCCTGTTGCGCTATCGATAGCTACGATGGAATATGTATGTGCGAGCGGAGTATTCCCGTAAGGACGTTGTGCGTCAATACCTGGGCTTATGGCCATACAACAAAGTGCGACGAAGAAGGACCTGATCATGGAAGGGTTTTATAAAATGTTCAGAGTATATTCCTTAGACACAATTTTTCAAACGACGGACGACCTCATCTTTCCGCGAGGGTCTCGTGGATATCTGTATTACTTGCCTGAAGTGCAGGGATGACCGCTGCTGCAAAACCAACGGCAATTGCTCCGAATAACAGGAAAAGCTCTTCTTTTAGAAATACTTTTCCGGTGAATGTATAGCGATAGGTATCCTGCAAAAAACCTGCGAGTATTTGCATGCCTCCGTGGCTTAGGGCAATACCAATGAGGTAGCCCAGGGCGGAGAGGAGGAGGCCTTCCAGAACGATAAGTGCGAAAAGGCGGAATGGCGATGCGCCCATGGTGCGCATGAGCGCGAGCTCATAGCGGCGTTCTTTCAGGGAGGCATAAAGCGAGATGAAGATACTTAATCCTGAAACGGCAATGATGATCAGTGCCAGCCATCGCAGGGCATCTGCACCGATACCCATGAGGCTGTAGAGCCTTGTTATTTCAATAGCCGGGGTAGCCGCCTGCAGGTTGGTATTTTCGTTGATGGAGCGCTGCATATTGAGGGTTTGGATATTTCTTCCCTTAAACTGGAGCAGGAGCGCAGTGATTGCTTTTTCCGGGAAATCGCTCAGTGGGCGTTGGATATCTAATTCGTTTGAATGGTCTTCTTGCTGGTGGGCGGCTTCATGTTCGTGGACTGCCCAGATGCTTTGCGTTGCGGTCAGAATCAGTTGGTCAGCTGCCGACCCGGTAGGTTTGAGTATACCGGTAATACGAAACGACGCATGATCGTGGGTCATTTCCAGATCGTCCTGCAGGCCATGTGCGCTGAAGAAGGTATCGCCGATTTTCAGATCCAGGGCTTTGGCGGCATTGGCACCCACTACGGCCTCCATTGTTTTTTCGAACATTTTGCCCTGGCCGGTTTCCGCGCCATATACCTTAAAAAAATCGGAGTTTGTGCCGACGATACGATAGCCTTTATAGCTGTCCCCAAGGGAGAGCGGAACGGCAGTTTTGATAAATGGGTGGCGGGGGTTAATGAAGGGGCGTATTTCCTGGATGGGGATATTTCCGGTAGGGGCGTCAATATGGTACATGCTGGAAAGGATGAGTTGGAGTGGGCTTCCTTTTGCACCGATGACGAGATTTATACCTGCGAGGTTTTTTTCAAATTTTTCTTCCAGTTGCCGGTTGACAAGCAGGAGCAGACTGATGAGGCCTACACCGAGGGCGAAGAGGACCAGGCTGAGCAGCAGCGAGAGCGGTTTGCTGAGCAGGTTTTTCCAGCTTAGGGCGAGTAGGTTCATGGGAGCGTTGATTGAAGGGCGATTTGGTGAGGGAAACGGCTTTTCAGGCGGTTGTCGTGGGTGACGATCAGGAGGGTGGCCTGTACTTCGGCTGCTTGTTCCTCGAGCAGGTTGGCGACCTCGTTGGCGCTGGCATCGTCCAGGGCGGAGGTTGGTTCGTCCGCTAAAATGAGCATTGGCCGGTTGACGAGGGCACGGGCGATGGCTACGCGTTGTTGTTCACCGGCACTGAGCTTATCGGTTTTTACTTTGAGTTTATGTCCAATCCCCAGTCGCTGTAAAAGGTTGGATACCCTGGATTTATCCTGTTTTTCGCCTGCGAGCTGTTGGGCCAGGAGGAGGTTTTCTTCTACCGTCAACGCCCGGATGAAATGGGCTTTTTGAAAAATAATACCAATATGGCGGCCCCTGAAAAAATCGAGGGCGCGGCGGTCGAGCGTTTCTATAGCGGTATTGCCGATGCGGATATTGCCCGCGATCGGCGACAGCAGCCCTCCGAGCAAGTGGAGACAAGTTGTTTTCCCGCTTCCGGATTGTCCGAGCAGCAACCAGTGTTCCCCTTTTTCCAGGCGGATATCCGGGAAGCGGAGTGCTTGCCCTCCGGCATAGGCGTATTGAAGGTTGGTAGTTTGGAGCATAACAGTCAAAGCGGTATAATGAAAACGATCACAGCAAAGATAGGAACTGGAATTGCAAAAGCAAGTGCCTATTCTTTATCGTCCTCGTTTTCAGGTAGTGAAACCGCTCCTTCGAAGGGGTCTTTTCGGAAGGAAAGGAGCCCTTTGGCATCCGTATCAATATAGATTGTGTCGCCTGGGGCGAAAGTTCCGCTGAGGACCCTTTTGGAAAGCTCGTTGACAATTTCTTTTTGTACGATGCGTTTCATCGGCCTGGCCCCGAACTGGGGGTCATAGCCAAGGTCGGCGAGAAGGTCTTTTGCACGTTCGCTGACGCGCAGCACGATACCTTGCCTGGAGAGCATTTTCTGAACTTTTCGGGTGATGAGGTCGAGTACCTGCTTTATTTCGGGCTTACTCAGCGGGAGGAACATCACCTGTTCGTCAATCCGGTTGAGGAACTCCGGCCGCATATTTTCCTTAAGCAGGTTAAAAACCTCTGCCTTGGTCGTTTCCAGGATTTCTGTGCGGTGTTTTTCGCCCATTTCCTCCAGGTCTTCAAAATTTTCGAGGATGATATCCGAGCCCATATTGGAGGTCATGATGATGATGGTATTTTTGAAATTGGCGATACGGCCCTTGTTGTCGGTGAGGCGGCCATCGTCCAGCACCTGGAGAAGGATATTAAACGTATCGGGGTGGGCCTTTTCGATTTCATCAAGGAGGATAATGGAGTAAGGCCTGCGTCGTACCGCTTCGGTGAGCTGGCCACCTTCGTCGTATCCGACGTATCCGGGAGGGGCACCTACCAGGCGGCTTACGGAGTGGCGTTCCTGGTATTCGCTCATATCAATACGGGTCATAGCGGTTTCGTCGTCAAAGAGTACTTCGGCGATGGTTTTTGCAAGTTCGGTTTTACCTACTCCGGTAGGGCCGAGGAAGATAAAGGAACCTATAGGCCGGTCGGCATCCTGGAGGCCTGCCCGGCTGCGCCGGATAGCATCTGCGACAGCCCTTACGGCTTCATCCTGTCCGATGAGACGTTTTCCGATTTCGAGTTCGAGGTTGAGGAGCTTGTCTTTTTCGCTTTGGGTCATTTTGTCCACTGGGATACCTGTCCAGCGCGATACGACGCTTGCGATATCATTAGCGGTGACTTTATCATTGGTGAAACGTTTTTCTTCGGGAAGTGCGTCGAGGTTATCTTCTGCAGTTTTAAGAGCAGAGCGCTGCACCTGGAGTTCGCCATAGCGGATTTTGGCGACGGTTTCGTAGTCGCTGTTGCGTTCGGCGCGTTCGGCTTCCTGTTCGAGGGTTTCGATTTTTTTGCGGATGGACTGGATATTATCCACGATTTCTTTTTCATTGCTCCATGCGGCGACCAGGCCATCGCGTCTTTCTTTGGCATTAGCGATTTGCTCGTCAATGACGGCGATCATTTTAGGGTTATTCTCCCTTTTGATCGCCTCTTTTTCGATTTCGAGCTGGCGTACTTTGCGTTCCCACTCATCAATAGCCTCGGGGACGGAATCCAGTTCGAGCCGGAGTTTGGCGGCAGCTTCGTCGATCAGGTCAATGGCTTTATCCGGCAGTTGGCGGTCGGGGATATAGCGATGGGACAGCTCTGCGGCGGCGACGAGGGCTTCGTCGAGGATTTCGATTTTATGGTACACTTCATAGCGTTCCTGCAGCCCGCGCAGGATAGAGATTGTATCCTCTACTCCGGGTTCTTCAATCAGGACTGTTTGGAAACGGCGTACGAGTGCTTTATCTTTTTCAAAATATTTTTGGTATTCGTCGAGGGTAGTTGCGCCGATGGTATGGAGCTCCCCTCTTGCGAGGGCGGGCTTTAGAATATTGGCTGCATCCATTGCCCCCTGGCCGCCTCCTGCACCGATGAGGGTATGGATTTCGTCAACGAAGAGGATGATTTCGCCATTGGAAGCAGATACTTCTTTGATTACTGCTTTCAGGCGTTCTTCGAATTCGCCTTTATATTTGGCACCAGCAATCAATGCAGCGATATCCAGGACGAAGATGCGTTTGCTTTTCAGGTTTTCCGGTACGTCGCCTTTGACGATACGCCAGGCGATCCCCTCTACGATAGCGGTTTTTCCTACGCCTGCTTCCCCGATAAGGATAGGGTTGTTCTTTTTGCGTCTGGAGAGGATGTGCAATACTCTTCTGATTTCCTCATCGCGGCCGATAATGGGGTCCAGGGCACCGGTTTCGGCGCGTTCATTGAGGTTGATGCCATATTTGGAAAGGGCATTATAGCTTTCTTCCGGGCTTTGGTCATTTACTTTGGCTCCTTTGCGGAGCGCTTCGATTGCTTTTTTCATAGTGCTTTCAGTGGCACCCAGTTCTTTTAGGATTTTGGCTCCGCGGTCTTCTCCCTGGAGGATACCCAGAATCATAAGCTCGATTGAAATGTACTGGTCGCCGTATTCTTTGAGGCTGTTCCTGGCCCGGGTGAGGGCCCGGTTGGCCTCGTTGCTGAGGTATTGCTTGTCAGAGCCCTCAACTTTTGGATAAGCCCTGACGGCCTCATCCAGTTTATTTTTAAGCAAAGGGATATTTAACCCCATTTTCTGCAGGAGAAACTGTGCCAGATGCTCTTCTGTTTCGAGGATACCTTTGAGCAGGTGTACGGTATCTACCTGCTGTTGATCTAATCCTGCTGCAATTTGCTGTGCTTTGACGATCGCTTCCTGCGATTTAATGGTGAAATTGTCGTATGTCATCTCGATGATGTGTTTTATTGGTTTAACGACCCTGCAGAACATCCTGAGCTGTTCAGTTGGGCCGGGGACTACTTTATTGCTTACAAATTATTGACCAAATCCAATTTTTGACATTTTTGGCAGATGTTATAATGTTTGACCTGTAATTTTGGCAGTAAGTATTATGTGGTGTTGTACAATGGGCAAAATATGTTGTAGAAATGAGCAGGCGGAACTTTACGCGCTTCTTTTTTAGAAAGGCACATAAATTATATTTTTTTCTTAACACCTGCTTTTGTAGTTTCACTATTATTACTCATTAAAATGCCAGAAACGCATGAAAAAGCTGCTTTTATTCTTATGGCTAAGTGGAGGGCTGTTCATTTTGGCAAATGCACAGCCATTAGACATGAACTATTTCAAAGGGGTAAAACCCAGGAGTATCGGCCCTGCGAGCATGAGCGGGCGGGTAACTGCGATTGACGTGGTACGCAACAACCCGGATGTGATTTATATCGGCACAGCTTCCGGGGGAGTCTGGCGCAGTAAATCCGGCGGGGTGACCTGGGAGCCGGTTTTTGATGATCAGCCCGTACAGGCCATCGGCGCGATTGCGATCAACCAGAGTAATCCGGACGATATTTGGGTAGGGACCGGAGAAGGCAATCCCCGCAACTCCCTGAATACGGGCGAAGGGATTTTTCGTTCCCTGGACGGGGGTAAGACCTGGAAGTACATGGGTCTGAAAGAAACAAAGACTATCCACAGGATTATTATTCACCGGGACAATCCGAACGTCGTATTCGTCGCGACGTTGGGTTCGCCTTTTGGTCCGAATCCCGAACGGGGTGTTTTCCGGACGAAAGACGGGGGGAAGACCTGGGAGAAAATTCTGTATTCCAATGATCAGGCTGGTTGTGCAGAAATGGTAGTCGATCCTGTAAACCCCAACAAACTGATTGCGGCCCTTTGGGAATATGGCCGTAAACCCTGGTTTTTCAATTCCGGAGGGCCGGGGTCGGGTATTTATGTTACATACGATGGGGGCGACACCTGGGAAAAGCGCACAGATGCCGATGGGCTGCCGAAAGGTAACCTCGGACGTACTGGCCTGGCGATCGCACCTTCAAAGCCGGAGATCGTTTATGCGCTCGTAGAGGCGGAGGAAAACGGGTTATATAAATCTACAGACGGGGGCAGGAAATTTTCGCTGGTAACGAAGGGGGACGCCGTGAGCAACCGGCCATTTTACTATCACGAAATTTATGTGGACCCCCAAAACGAAAACCGGATTTTTAACCTTTATACCAATCTGGCAAAAAGTGAAGACGGCGGAAAGACTTTCCAGGTATTCCCAAGTCGCCTGCATGCTGACCATCACGCTTTTTATATTCATCCGGATAACCCCAGATACCTTATCGAAGGGAACGATGGTGGGCTAAATATCAGCAGGGATGGTGGCGATACCTGGATTTTTTCGGGCAACCTCCCCCTCGGCCAGTTTTATCATGTCAGCTATGATATGTCGGTACCCTATCGCGTGGGAGGTGGTTTACAGGATAATGGCTCCTGGGTAGGCCCCGGCAATATCTGGGAGGGCGGGTTCCGCTCCGGGGGCATCCGCAACCATCACTGGAAAAGTATTTATGGCGGAGATGGCTTCGACGTATCTTTCAGGCCGGATAATCAGCGTTATGTGTATGCCATGTCGCAGGGAGGGAATCTGGGGTATATTGACGTAGAATCGGGAAAGAGCCAGAATATCCGGCCAACCCACCCCGATAAGGACGTAGAATTGCGTTTCAACTGGAACGCAGCACTGGCACAGGATCCGTTTAATGCCTGTGGGGTATATTACGGCAGCCAGTTTGTGCATTACAGCAAAGATTGTGGCCAGTCCTGGGAAGTTATTTCCCCTGACCTTACCACCAACGACCCGGCTAAACAGGTCAAAGAGACGGGCGGCCTTACAATGGATGCCACCAACGCCGAGAACCATACGACGATCCTTGCAATCGCCCCAAGCCCTGCAGATGCAAAAGTTGTCTGGGTAGGGACAGATGATGGCAACCTGCAGCTTACGCGCGACGGCGGCAAAACATGGGTTAATTTATCCGGTCGCCTGCCGGGTGTAAAGCCCGGAAGTTGGATCCCCTATCTCGAAGTTTCCCGGAAAAATCCCGGAGAGGCCTTCGTCATCGTAAACGATTATCGGCGCAATGATTGGCGGCCGATGGTATTCCATACGATGGATTTTGGGGCAACGTTCAAACAAATTGCCGACGAAAAGAAAGTCCAGGGGCATGCCTTATCGGTGGTACAAGACCCGGAGGTGCCCGGGCATTTATGGCTCGGTACGGATTACGGCCTTTATGTGACGATTGACGGGGGCAATACCTGGACGAAGTGGATGAATGGGTTTCCTTCTGTGCCTACTTATGATATGAAAATCCATTCCCGCGACGAAGATTTGATTATCGGCACTTTTGGCCGCTCTTTATATATTCTGGACGATATCCGGCCATTCCGCGAAATTGCACGTTCCGGCGGAAAACTCATGGAGCAGCCATTCAAAGTTTTTCCTGCCCCGGATGCTTATCTGGCGCAGGGGCGCCCCAGCTCCGGGGAGAGCAGTACTGCTGATGCCGAATTTTTCGGTCAGGCCAAACCGCGTGGCGCGGTTATCAGTATCTGGAACCGCCCATCTGCAGCCCCTGCCCGCCAGCAGGGACCGGCACAGGGCGGACGCCCGGGGATGCGGCCTGGGCAAGCTCCTGATGTAGCAGGTGGTGGCCCGCCTCCCGGTATGGGCGGTGCGCGCCCGGGCGGACGCGGAGGCAATAATGTGCGTGTCGTCGTTTTTGATACGCAAGGGGATACGGTCCGTAGCTTTGAAACCCCGCTGTCCGATACAGGACTTACCCGGATAACCTGGCCACTAAACCGGAACGGCATTCAGCTTCCCCGTAGGTAAAGCGCACAGGGTGGGGGTGGATTCGCTGCGTTCTTTGGCGGCGGCATCTCGGCACCAGTTGCGCCGGGCATGTACAAGGTGTTGATAATCAATGGACCTTTAAAGGATTCCACAATGGTAAACGTGTTGCCGGATCCAATGGTGGATATCCCCTTGTCGGCTTATCAGGCAAAAGAAGCAGCGTATAAGGAAATAGAAAAAACCGTGCGTGCCGCGAATGAAGGATGGGCAAGGATACAGGAGGTAAAGAATACAGTGCGTCGCGTGGATGCCGCCCTCGGCCTTGCACCGGACAGTACCCGCCAGCAGGTGGCACGGCTGGCTCGGTCAATGCAGGATAGTATTGCCTCTCTGGAAAAATTATACATGATGCCCGATGGGTTGAAAGGGATACAGCGCTCTTCGGATAACGTCAACGGGATGATCCAGGGTGCTTTGAGCTACCTCGGTGCATCGGATGGCGCCCCTAACCAGGCAGCACAGCGGATGATCGAGCGGGCAAGGGATTATACCTCCAGTGCCCTGGAAAGAATCAATGCGTTTATCAGCAGCAATTTTGATGCGTACCGAAATAAAGTACAAGCGGTTCAGTTGGATCTGTTCAAGACCATGGATCCGCTCAAAATGAACTGATTCGCCCTCGATAAATCCCTTGCGGCAAGTCCGGCATAATTTTTTTTAAATGAAACTCATAAATCAAACGAATATGAGAACGATAATATCGCTTATCCTGCTGTTCGCGGGGATCGCAATGGGGGCCATCGCCCAGACTGGTCCAGGGAAGCGTCCGCTGCAACCTTCTGATGTACAACGGCTTAAATCGGTAGGAGATCCGCAGGTCTCTCCGGATGGGAGTTGGGTAGCCTATACCGTATCTTCGGTAGATAGTGCCAAAGATAAACGCAACACCGATATCTGGATGGTGAGCTGGGATGGGGCACAAACCGTACAGATGACCAATAGCCCGGATTCGGAATCCGGCCCGGGGTGGAGCCCGGATGGAAAATATCTCTCGTTTGTATCGTCCAGGCAAGGGGCCAAGTCCAGCCAGGTGTGGTTGCTGGACCGCAGGGGCGGTGAAGCCGTAAAGCTGACCGATATCAAAGCAGGGGTAAGTGAATACACGTGGTCGCCTAATAGCAAAAAGCTTGCGCTGGTAGTTCGCGACCCCAATCCCGATGAAAAAAACGGGGAAGCTCCTTCTACTGCTAAGCCTTTGGTAATCAATCGTTATCAGTTTAAGGAAGACGGTGCGGGATACCTGGCAAACACGCCCAGGTACAGCCATATCTACTTGTTCGATATAGAGGAAAAAAAGCTCGACACGCTGACCCGTGGATCTTTTGACGATTCCGACCCCGTCTGGTCACCGGATGGTAAGTATATCGCTTTTGTCAGCAACCGTACTCCGGATCCGGATCGCAACAACAATGCGGATATTTTTATTGTGGAGGCTGTGCCAGGGGCTTTACCGAAGCAGGTGACTACCTGGAAAGGCCGCGATGCGAGTCCGCAGTGGAGTCCGGATGGTTTGCGTCTTGCTTATCTGCGCTCGGGTTCGGACGCAGATTGGATGATGTACGATCAGAGCGAACTTGCAGTGATTTCAAAGGAAGGTGGGGAGCCAAAAATCCTTTCGGCGGCCTTAGACCGGCCTGTGAGCAATCCTCGCTGGGCAAAGGATGGAAAATCCGTTGCTGCGCTTGTTTCTGATGACCGGCAGCGTTTTGTGGCACTTTTTCCGATTATTGGTGGGGCTATGACGCGGGTAGTTGCCGGTGAGCGCAGTTTCGCCGCCCTCGAGCCACACAAGAGCGGGCAATGGATGACTATGATGAGCAATCCAACGATGCCTGCCGAAATTTTTGCTTTGGAGAATGGCGCTCTGCGCAAACTGACCAAAGTGCACGATGCCTTTCTCGAACCACTCGAACTTGCTACTGTGGAAGGGTTCCGTTCGGTTTCCCGGGATAGTGCAGTTGTTGGGAACTTGCTCTTTCTGCCTCCAAAGGCACAAAAGGGGCAGCGCCTGCCGACGATATTATATATTCACGGGGGGCCGGTCGCACAAGATGAATTCAGTTTTGACCTGAGCCGCCAGATGCTTGCCGCAGGAGGTTTTGCTGTTGTGGCGGTAAATTATCGGGGTAGCAGTGGCAGGGGTGTAGATTTTTGCAAAGCGATTTATGGAGATTGGGGCAATAAAGAAGTCCTGGATATCCTTGGCGCGACGGATCACCTGGTCAAAAATGGTGTTGCAGATCCAGAGAAGCTGGGTATTGGGGGGTGGAGCTATGGCGGCATCCTTACAGATTACACAATCGCAACTGATCCGAGGTTTAAAGCTGCATTTAGTGGTGCGGGCAGTGCACTCCAGCTTAGTATGTACGGAACAGACCAGTACGTCCTCCAGTATGAAACGGAGATCGGGACGCCCTGGAAGAACCTGGATAAGTGGCTGAAACTTTCTTATCCTTTCCTGAACGCCGATAAAATCAGAACCCCGACGTTGTATATGGTTGGGGAGAAAGATTTTAACGTACCTGCAGCAGGGAGCGAGCAAATGTACCAGGCGTTGCGTTCTCAGGGAATTCCTACGGAATTTGTCATCTACCCCGGCCAGTATCACGGCATATCGGTCCCCAGCTACCAGGAAGACCGGTTCAGGCGCTTACAGGAGTGGTTTGGAAAGTATATCTTGGCGAAGCCATAGATACCGGGAAGGGGATTTATCTGGGAACAGCAGGTTTTTTGCAGCGGGGGAATAGGTTGCGAATAAGTATTACAGGTTTCGTAAAAAGCCTCTGGGTAATATTTTTTGGAGGGGAAAATTTTTAAAAGAGGTTGTCTCACAAGTCCTTTGCCGCCGAAGGCGCAGAATACTTGAGACAGCCTCCAAAAAATTTTATAGGGCTGTCCCGAAAGTCGGTTTAAAAAAGTTTATGGGGTTGTGTAAAGAGTATTCCGCCGCCAAATGACGGCCTCCGGTCTTTTTACACAACCCCATGCTTTTCGGACAGTCCCAGACAGTTTACAGGACTATGCTGCAGCAATAAGAATTTACTGATTTTATTCCCCTTGTCCAAGGGAATAACCCCTTGTTCCGTCGAATCGGTAGAGGTTTTCGATTTTGATGAATTCCATTCCGGCAGCGGTGATGCGGTCGAGTAGTGCGGTGATATCGGCGGGGCTGATTTGCGCAGTTTTTTCCATATTGTTATGGGCGGCATCCAGTTGTGAGGCATGAGAGACGAATCGGCAGCGCCAGTGATCGGTACAGAACGTTTCCGGCAGGCCGTTGGGATAGACTTTAACGCCCCTGTTGGTAATCATTTTGAGTTGCAGGGATTTGCCGGCGACCGATTCGAGGGTAGTGCCGAGGGCGTTGGGGTCCCGTCCTTGTTCTGACCAGTGCAGGAAAATATCTACGCCGACCAGTTCTTTCTGCAGGGCAGTGGCAGGAGTAGTATGGATTTGGATTTGTTTTCCATTTTCGGGATAGTGAACCGGGGTAAAGTTTCTTGGTGCCTGGCCGAGGCGTTCAATGACTGCCTGTGCGAATTCGCGGGTACCAAGGCGTTGCGAGGTGAAAGCCTCGCTGGCAATATCGCTGGTATGTAAGCCATCTTCGATTGTGCGCAGCCAGGCATTTTGTATTTTAGCTGCTATGGTGGGCTGTCCTACGTGTACGAGCATCATACAGGCGGCCTGGAGCAAACCTGAAGGGTTGGCGATATTTTTGCCGGCAATATCCGGTGCTGATCCATGGATTGCTTCGAACATGGCAAAATCCCCGCCGATATTTGCAGAGCCTGCAATCCCTACAGATCCGGCCACCTGAGCTGCGATATCGGAAATGATATCCCCGTATAAATTTAGGGTAACGATTACGTCAAAGCGCTCCGGGGAGTCTGCGATAAGTGCCGAGCCGATATCAATGATGTAGTGGTTGTTTTCGATATCGGGATATTCTTTAGCTACTTCGTCGAAAATTTTGTGAAAGAGGCCGTCAGTAAGCTTCATGATATTGTCTTTGGTCATGCAGGTTACTTTGCGGCGACCATTTGTGCGCGCATATTCGAATGCGTAGCGGATAATCCGCTCACAGCCAGGCCGGGAAACCAGTTTAAGGCATTGGATTACCTCATCTGTTTGCTGGTGTTCGATACCGGCGTATAAATCTTCTTCGTTTTCGCGGATGATGACCATATCGAGATTCGGGAACCTGCAGTCAATGAAGGGCGTGTAAGCTTTTACCGGGCGCACGTTAGCAAAGAGTCCCAGCGATTTACGCAGGGTGACGTTGAGGCTTTTGTAGCCACCGCCCTGCGGCGTGGTAATCGGTGCTTTGAGGAAAACCCGGTTTTGACGCAGGATATCCCAGGCATCGTCGCTGATTCCGGAAGTGGTGCCGCTGAGGTAAACTTCCTGTCCGATCGCAACAGTATCGTACCGCAGGGCTGCGCCTGCGGCATCGAGAATAGCGAGGGTGGCTTCCATGATTTCCTTTCCGATACCATCGCCGTAAGCGATGGCAATGTTGGTAGTTTCCTGTGAAGCTGCTGAAAGGTTGGTTTGTTCGGTTATAGGCTTGATCATGATAAAAAGGTTTATTGACTTGTTGCTACGGGGCCATCATGGGCTTGAAAGGTACTTTTTTGCACACTACGATATACTTTTTCGGGCGCACAGCTGGGCTGTGTGCGCTCGGGAAGCCTTCGTATGGGCGAAAAGCGGCTTATTTGGCTACCACGCTGACCTGTTGCAACAATTCTATTACAAAATCTTTTCATCAACGCCCCATGTGCATATTAGTTCGCAAGTGCGCTGGGGATACGGGTTGGACGGTATAGCCGTATTTTAGGTTTGCTTAACCAGCGTTGATGGCCGTCGGACAGGTTTGCCGGCCACACCAAATATTTTTTCTAAAATTTGCTTTATTAAACAAAATTTTTTATATTTGCATAACAATTAAACTTTTTGTTATTCACTAAAGCCGAACAAAATGTCGAATTCAGATAAGGATGCCAAACTAAAATCGCTGCAGTCCACAATAGACCGGATCGAGAAGGCCTATGGTAAGGGGACGATTATGCGTCTGGGCGATAAGAGTATTATGAACGTTGAAGTAATCCCTTCCGGGAGCCTGGGTTTGGACGTAGCGCTGGGGATAAATGGTTTTCCCAAAGGGCGTGTCATTGAGATTTACGGACCGGAATCATCGGGTAAGACGACGCTTGCGATCCATGCGATCGCAGAAGCGCAAAAGCAGGGTGGGATTGCCGCGTTTATAGATGCCGAGCATGCTTTTGACCGTTCGTATGCGGCTGCCCTCGGCGTTGATACGGAGAACCTGCTCATTTCGCAGCCTGATAACGGGGAGCAGGCCCTTGAAATCGCCGAGAACCTGATCCGGTCCGGGGCAATTGATATTATTGTTATTGACTCGGTGGCGGCGTTAGTGCCGCGTAGCGAGATTGAAGGGGAGATGGGTGACTCTAAGGTGGGCCTTCAGGCACGGCTTATGTCGCAGGCGATGCGAAAGCTGACGGGTACGATAGGTCGTACGAACTGCTGCTGCGTATTTATCAACCAGTTGCGTGAGAAAATCGGTGTGATGTTCGGTAATCCGGAGACGACTACCGGGGGTAATGCCTTGAAATTTTACGCATCGGTACGCCTGGATATCCGTAAGTCCGGCTCTGGCCTCAAAGATAAAGACGGCAATGTAGTCGGCAACCAGGTAAAGGTTAAGGTGGTGAAAAACAAGCTTGCGCCTCCTTTCCGTACTGCAGTATTCGATATTATGTTTGGGCAGGGGATATCCAAAAGTGGCGAGATCGTGGATTTAGGGGTGGATCACGAGATCATCCAGAAAAGTGGTGCGTGGTATAGCTACAGCGGGGCTAAAATTGCCCAGGGACGGGAGTCCGCAAAACAATTTCTGGAAGATAACCCGGAAATGGCAAGGGAAATCGAGCTGAAGATCAAGGAAAAGCTCCTGGGTAATCCCGAAGCTTTGAAGCCGAGGGCAATCGCAACTGATGAAGAGGGTATCGGCGATTTCGAATAAGATTTTTACATGAGCAGCTACAGGTGATTGTGGCCTTGTTCTGTCTTACGATATTTTGGTATCCGGGAGCCCGGTAATCTCTAAATAATAACCTGGATCGGGGTTGTATAAGAGATAATGCCCCGTTTTCGGTGAGAATTTTTATTTCCTGGGGTTGTGCAAAAAGCCCCTTTTGCCGCCGAAGGTTGCAAAGGTCAAAGGTCTTTTCGCACAACGCTATAATCTATTATGGGGCTGTCCCGAAAGGCTTTTGGCGGCTTGCGCCGCCAAAGAATAATTTCTTGGAACGCCGCTTTTGATGATTTTGCTTCGCAAAATCATCAAAAGCGGCGTTATAAGAAATTTTATGGGGTTCTGTAAAAAGCCTCCGGAACGTCCTTTGGCGGCTTACGCCGCCAAACAATATTTTTTCAGAGCCGCGTTTTCAACGATTTTGCGAAGCAAAAT